>JBDSVW010000171.1:0-23481 GCA_039927015.1 Gemmatimonadaceae bacterium
GGCCTAACGAATCGTTGACCTTCTTGAAGTCGTCCAGGTCGAGGAAGAGCACCGCCGACGGGCGCCGCGCCCGCGGGACCCGCGCCACGGCGTGCCCCACCCGGTTGAGGAAGAGCGAGCGATTGGCCAGACGCGTGAGGGAATCGTGGTAGGCCTGGTAGGTCAGCCGTGTCTCGAGCGATCGGCGCTCCGAGATGTCCCGGACGTTGATGACCACCCCGCCGACCGACGGCTCGTGGGTGAGGTCCGACGCCGTGTTCTCGGTCCACGCCCAGCTGCCCCCCGCACTCCGGATGCGCCACTGCAACACCGCGCGTCCCTGGACGGCGGCGTCGAGAAAGCGTTCGGCCGATTCCGCGTCCTCCGCATGGACGAGCGTCAGGAGCTGTACGCCCTCGAGCGACGAGGCTGAACGGCCGAAGGTGTGTACCGCGGCCGGGGACGCGTAATGAATGACACCGTCAGGTGCCACGATCAGCGTCACGTCGGAGGAATGGTGGATGAGCGCGCGAAAGCGCGCCTCCGTGCGGGAGAGCGCTCGCACGCGGTCGCGCGCGCGTGAGACCCGCGCCGCCAGCGTGAGGATGGCCACAAGGCAACCGGCCAGCACGAAAACGAGCGGCGCGGAAAAATTCACACCCCCTCGACGCACGCCCCCGGCCCAACGTCACCACCCCCCACCCTCCCTTCGGCCTCCTTTCGGCCTATATTCCCCTCGTCTCCTCGTCTCCTCGTCTTCCCGTCTTCCCGTCTTCTCGTCTTCTCGCCCCCGCCCGTGCCCCGCGAAGTCACCACTCCGGAAGAACTCCCCGAGGAAGGACCCGTCGAACTCTCGCTTCGCCCGCAGCGTCTCTCCGAGTTCATCGGGCAGACGAAGGTGAAGGAGAGCCTGCGCATCTACATCGACGCCGCCCTTCGACGCCGGGAGCCGCTCGACCACACCCTCTTTTTCGGACCGCCCGGCCTTGGCAAGACGACGCTCGCCGAGCTGATCGCACGCGAACTGGGCGTGAACATCCGCACCACCTCCGGCCCCGCGCTGGAGAAGCCGGGGGACCTCGTGGGTACGCTCACCAACCTGCGCGAAGGCGACGTGCTCTTCATCGACGAGATCCACCGCCTGCGCCCGGTCATCGAGGAGTTCCTCTATCCCGCCATGGAGGACTACAAGATCGACATCCGGCTCTCGGAAGGTCCCAAGGCGCAGACAATCACGATGCCTATCGAGCGCTTCACGCTCATCGGCGCGACCACGCGCCAGGGCATGCTCACCCCGCCCATGCGGGCGCGCTTCGGCATCGTGCAGCGGCTCAACTATTACCCGTCGGAGGACCTGGAGCACATCGTCAGGCGCACGGCCGAGGTGCTCAAGGTCGAGGTGGATGACGAGGGCGCCCACGAGCTCGCCCGCCGCTCCCGCGGCACCCCCCGTATCGCCAACCGGCTGCTCCGGCGTGTGCGCGACTACGCCGAGGTGCGCGCCGAGGGGAAGGTCTCGCTGGCGGTCGCCAATCGCGCCCTGGAGCTGCTGGAGGTGGACCAGTTCGGCCTCGACGACATGGATGCCCGCATCCTGCGCGCCATTATCGAGAAGTTCGACGGGGGGCCGGTGGGTATCTCGTCGATCGCCGCCGCCGTGGCGGAGGATTCGGGGACGATCGAGGAGGTGTACGAGCCCTTCCTGGTGCAGAACGGCTTCCTGCAGCGAACGCCGCGCGGGCGCGTGGCCACCCCGCTCGCCTACCGGCATTTCGGATTCAGCCTCCCGAGCCGACTCGACGGCGTGCAACGCGGGCTGTTCGCCGAGTAGGGCGCCCGCCGCGCGCCCGCCCCGCATGACCACGCCCACCTACCGGACTGCGGAGTTCGACTTCGAGCTGCCGGCGGCGCTCATCGCGCAGTCGCCTAACGAACGACGCGACGCCTCCCGGCTCATGATCGTGCACCGGGAGTCCGGCCACATCGAGCACGCGCACTTCACCGACCTCCCCGGCCTCATGCCGCCTGGCGACGCCATCGTGCTCAACACGACGCGGGTGATTCGCGCCCGCCTGCTGGGCCGCCGGCATTCCGGCGCCCCCGCCGAGGTCCTCCTGCTCAAGCCGTTAGGCGGCAACCAGTGGGAGGCGATGGTGCAGCCCGGCTCGAAGCTGAAGCCCGGCCGCGTGGTGCACGTCGCGCCAGGCTTCGACGTGGAGATCCTCGCATCCACCGATCGCGGCACCCGGCGGGTGCAACTTGTAGCGGACGTGCCGGTCGAGGAGGCCATCGACCGGCACGGGCATATCCCGCTGCCACCCTACATCACGCGCGCCGACGCCGCGGCGGACGTGGAGCGCTACCAGACGGTGTATGCGCGGGAGCGCGGCTCGGTGGCGGCGCCCACCGCCGGCCTCCATTTCACCCCGGACGTCCTTCGTGCGCTTGCCGAGCGCGGAATACGGCGCGCCGAGGTCGTGCTCCACGTGGGCGCCGGCACCTTCAAGCCGGTGGACGTGGAGGACGTGACGCAGCACCGCATGCACGAGGAGTGGTATCGCGTGCCGGCGGAAACGGCGACCACGCTCAATGCCACGCGCGCCGCCGGCGGCAAGGTGTGGGCGGTGGGCACCACGTCCGTGCGCACCCTGGAGAGCCACGCCGATGAACGCGGCCATCTCGAGGCCGGCGAGGGGGACACGGATATCTTCATCTACCCGCCCTATCAGTGGCGCGCGGTGGACAGGATCGTCACCAACTTTCATCTTCCCCGCTCCACGCTACTGATGCTGGTGGCGGCGTTCGCCGGCTACGATCTCACCATGGAGGCGTACCGCGTCGCGGTGCGCGAGGGCTATCGGTTCTTTTCGTATGGCGATGCGATGGTCATCCTGTAGTCTTGCCATGATTGCCCTCGCGGCGAGTTGCGTGAGGACCACCACGCGCAGTTTCGTGCCGTCGCCGGAGAATCCGGTCTACACGTTGGCGCAGGCGGAGGTGGTGCTGGCGGAGTACGTGCGCCTGCAATGCGCCCCGCGCCGGGAGGCGCAGCAACCCGACTCGGGGAGCGCCACCTTCGCGGTGGAGTTCGACACCCTCGGTGTCGCCACCGCTGCCGACTTGCAGCAGTCTACCCGCGACGAGATGCTCGATGGCATCTTCGGCACCGTGGCGGCGCAGCTCACCGTCCCCCCCGCGCCGCAGCGCCACCGGGACCGGGTGGAGATGCGCTTTCGTTGCGACGGCGATTCGGCCACCGTGCGGGTGACCGCGGCCGCGCGCTGAACCGGGGCGGGGGGCGCGATGGGGTGTCCCCATGTACATTTCGCAGGCAATCTCTCGCGTCAGCACGCCCAGCGATGCCCGAGTCTTTCTCAGGTAGCCACGCGGCGGCCGGCGCCTTCGTTCTCCCTCCCGCGCCGATTTCACTCCATGACCGCGTCCCTCCTTCCCGCACACTTCCTCTTGCAGGCTGCGGGTGTAGGCTCTTCGCCACTGCTGCCCTTCCTGTTCCAGATCGCGGCCATCTTCGGGATTTTCTACTTCCTGATGATCCGCCCGCAGCAGAAGCAGCGCCGTGAGCACGAAGCGCGGCTCAAGGCGCTGAAGCGGGGCGACATGGTGGTCACGGCCGGTGGTGTGGTGGGCGAGGTGATGCACATCAAGGAGTCGGCAAAGGACGCCGACAAGGCCAGCGTGCTCGAGGATCACATCACCGTGAAGTCGGGTGAGTCGCGGCTCGTCGTCGAGCGCGGGAAGATTGCCCGCGTCGTCTCCCCCGCCACCACCGCCGTCGCCGACGCGTGAGTCTGCTCCCGATCCACGTGCTCGGCTCGTCGGTGCTGCGGGTCGAAACGACGCCCGTCACCGAGTTCTCTGAGGAACTGCGCGTCCTCGTGCAGGACATGTTCGACACCATGCACGCCGCCCAGGGCATCGGGCTCGCCGCGCCGCAAGTGGGGCGCACGGAACGCATCGCCGTGGTCGAGGTAGACGGCGACCCACTCGTGCTCATCAATCCCGAGGTCGTGGACGAGGATGGCAGCGAGCGTGCGGAGGAGGGCTGCCTCTCCATCCCCGAGATCTACGGGGAGGTGCAGCGCTCGGCCCGCGTGGTGGTGCGCGCACTCGACCTCGAGGGCAAGACGTTCGAGGTGGAGGGAACCGAACTGCTGTCCCGCTGCCTTCAGCATGAGATCGATCACCTGCACGGGAAGCTGTTCATCGACTACTTCTCGTTCCTCAAGAAGCGCGCGGCCATGTCGAAGTGGGAGCTGCAGAAGAGCAAGTATCCCGACCTGCTCCGCGTCCTCTCGCCCGAGGATGTGCGGCGCCTGCGCGAGGAGCACGAAGAACACCCCGACGAGCGGCTCTAGATGCGCGTCCTCTTCTGGGGGACCCCGGAGTTTGCCACGCCGCCCCTGCGAGCACTCGTGGGCGAGGGGTACGACGTGGTTGGCGTCGTCACGCAGCCCGATCGCCCGCAGGGACGCCACCGCTCCGCCCTCGTGCCCTCGCCCGTCAAGGTCGTGGCACAGGTGGAGGGCATTCCGGTGCTGCAGCCGGAGAAGCCGCGCGGCGAGGAGTTCCTCGAGCAGCTGCGACAGCTCACCCCCGACCTCTCGGTCGTGGTGGCATACGGCCACATCCTGCCCAAGGCCGTGATTGACCTGCCCGCGTCAGGCACCCTCAATATCCATGCGTCGCTGCTGCCCCGATGGCGCGGCGCGTCGCCCATCCAGGCCGCCATTCTCGCCGGCGACACCGAGACCGGCGTATCGATCATGCGCATGGTGCCGCGCCTCGACGCCGGGGCCGTCCTGCTGAAGGCGGTGACCAACATCCCGCACGACGAGACGTACGGCGAGCTGCAGTTGCGGCTGTCGGAACTCGGGGCGCTGGCGCTCATCGAGGCGCTGACCATGATGGCCATCGCCCCGCCGCCCGAAGTGGAGCAGGATGAGGCGCAGGCCACGTATGCGCCCAAGGTGGAGCGCCAGCACGCGCTGGTGGACTGGTCGCGCCCGGGTGACGAGGTGTCGCGCATCATCCGCGCATACGATCCCAAGCCCGGAGCCTTCACGACCCTGCGCGGCGTGGACGTGAAGCTGTTCGGCGCCCGCACCAGCGGCGATGCTCAAGGAGATGCCGGCGCCGTGGTGCACATCGACGAGAGCGGGATGATGGTCGCCTGCGGACGCGGCGGCGTACGCGTGGGCTACGTGCAACCGGCGGGCAAACGGCGGCTAACCGCAATGGACTGGGCGCAGGGGCGCGGCGTGGCCGTGGGGGACATGCTGGGCGTGCCGGCGTGAGCACGCCGGCGGACCGCGCCGTCGACCAGCGCATCCGCGCGGCCTTCGAACGCCAGCATTTCATGGCGCACCTCGGCGCCCGGCTGCTTCTGGTCGAGGAGGGAGTGGTGGAGATCGCCGTGTCGCGCCGCGAGCAGCTCCTGCAGCAGCACGGTTTCCTGCACGCGGGCGTGCTCACCTCGCTGCTCGACTCCGCGTGTGGCTTCGCCGCGCTCTCCCGCATGGACGCCGCGAGCGGCGTGCTGAGCGTCGAGTTCAAGGTGAACCTGCTGGCGCCTGCGGCCGGCGAGCAGTTCGTCGTGCGCGGAGAAGTGCTCAAGGCCGGGCGCAGCGTGGTCGTGTGCCGCGGCGACGCCTTTGCGGTGAACGGAGACGCGCGCCGCCTCATTGCGGCCATGCAGGCCACGATGATGACCGTGCGGGACCGGGACGACGTGAAAGACTAGGGCGAACGCGAGCATATCGGGCTCGCTCGCGGCCAGCCCGAGCCGCTGGGACCGACTATCTTTCCGCCCATGATCCCCCGACACCGCCCCGCGCCCGGGCGCACCCCACCGAGCCACGGGGGCATTACCGAACCTCGCGTGGCGGCCGCCGACATTTTGGCCGACCTGCGAGGCGGTGAACTGCTCGACAGCGCATTCGAACGACGCGCGGCCCATCTCGACTCGCGCGACCGCCGCTGGCTGCAGGAACTCGTCTTCGGCACGCTGCGCCGGCGGGCCATTCTCGATGCCATCCTCACCGACCGGGTGAAGGGGGGCATCGCACGGCTCGACGCCGACCTCGCGGATATCCTGCGGCTGGGGGTGGACCAGCTGCTGGAAATGGGTTCGGTGCCACCGTACGCCGCCATCGCACAGAGCGTGGAACTGGCCAAGCGGCGTCACGGCATCGGGGCGAGCAAGCTCGCCAACGCCGTGCTGCGCCGTGTGGACCGCGAGCGCGACATGCTGGCGCCATCGCAGCTGCCCAAGCCGGCCGATCCGCTCGACGCACTCGCGCTCCAAGGCTCGCACCCCCGCTGGATGGTGGCGCGCTGGGTCGCGCGCTGGGGCGAGCACGAGACGGCGCGCCTGCTGGCCGCCAACAACACGGAAGCGCCGCTGGTTCTGCGCCCGTACGGCATCGTGCGTGAGCAGCTGGAGGCGATGCTGGAGAGCGCTGGAGTGATGGTCGAGGACAGCCCACTCGTCGAGGACGGGCTGCTAATCACCGGCGGCGCGGCGCTCACCGAACTCGGCGCATTCCGTCAGGGACTCTTCTTCATCCAGGATCCCGCCGCCACGCTTGTGACGCGCTATGCCGCGTTTCCCGCCGACAGCACCGTCATCGACCTGTGCGCGGCTCCCGGCGGAAAGTCGTTCGAACTTTCGCGTCGCGCCGCGCTCGTGGTCGCGTGCGACCGGTCGCCCACGCGCTTGGCGCGCATGCGGCAGAACGTGACGCGCCTCGACAGCCGCAACGTGGTGCTCGTGGCCACCGACGCGCGCGAATCGGCGCTCTCGCCGGCCGACGCGGTCCTGGTGGATGCACCGTGCACGGGCACGGGGACCTTCCGGCGGCACCCCGACGCACGCTGGCGCTTGCGCATTTCCGACCTCGCCGTGACGGCCGCGGCGCAGCGTGCGATCATTCGGTCGGCGGCGGAGCTCGTGCGACCGGGGGGACTCCTGGTCTATAGCACCTGCTCGCTCGAACCCGAGGAGAACGACGAGATCGTGGAACAGTTCCTGTCGCAACACCCCGAGTGGACGCTGGAGCCCCCACCCGAAGGCGTGGTGCCGCCGGAGGTGCTGGACGCCGGTCGCCTTCGCGTGTTGCCACAGCGTCACGGGGTGGACGGCGCCTTTGCCGCCCGCCTGCGCAGGGCCGCCGCATGACGCGCTCCCCTTCCCGGCGCGCCCCCTCCGACCGGCTCCGGCGCATCCTGCAGTACGTTCTGCTGGCCGCGGCGGGCTTCATGCTCGCCTACCTGCTGGTGGCGTTCGCGATCATTCCCGATGACGTCGCGTCCGCTGACATCACCATCCCGAGCGTGGTGGGCCTCACGCAGGGCGACGCCGAGCGGCGCCTCGTCTCGTTAGGCCTGTCGCCCGTCCTGGGCGAGTCGCGCTTCTCGGGCGATGCGCCCAAGTCCACCGTGCTCGGGCAGGAGCCGTCGGCGGGCACGGTCGTGGCCCCCGGGGCCACGGTCATGCTCGACGTCAGCTCGGGCCAGCAGCGCTCGACGATTCCCGGTCTGGAGGGCCTGACGCGCGACAATGCCTCGCGCGCCCTGGCCGAGGCCGGGTTGCAGCTGGGGCAGGTCGAGGAACAGTCGTCCGACGCCGTGCGCGGCGAAGTGCTGGACAGCCGGCCGGGGTCGGGACAGGTCGTGCCGCGCGGCACGCGTGTCGATCTCGTGGTGAGTGCCGGCCCCGCCGAACTCGTCATGCCCGACGTGGTTGGTCGTGACGTGACCAGCGCGCGCAGCCTCCTCGAACTGCTCGGCCTCGCGCTCGATGAACCCGCGTACGATACCCTCTCCACCCTTCCCGTCGGCACGGTCGTCGCGCAGTCGCCCGCTGCGGGCTCGCCCGTGTCGGTCGGCGCCGCCGTCGCGCTCCGCGTCGCAGGCAGGTCATGAGCATTCGCATCGCACCATCCATCCTCAGCGCCGACTTCGCCCGCCTCGGCGATGACATCGCCATGTGCGTCGAGGGAGGCGCCGACTGGATTCACGTCGACGTGATGGACGGCCACTTCGTGCCGAACCTCACGTACGGCGCGAAGGTGATCGAGACGTGTCGCCGGCTCACCACGCTGCCGCTCGACGTGCACCTGATGGTCGAGCAACCGGAGCAGTACTTCGACTCCTTCGCCAGGGCGGGCGCGAGCATCCTCACGATCCACCAGGAAACCGCGCCGCATCTGCATCGGCAGGTGGCCCGCATCAAGGAGCTCGGTTGTGCGGCCGGCGTGACGATCAACCCGGGGACCCCTGTCGCGACGCTGGAGGAAGTCGCCGCCGACGTGGACCTGGTGCTCATCATGTCAGTCAACCCTGGCTTCGGCGGCCAGCAGTTCATTACGCGCACGCTGCACAAGATCCGGCAGGCGCGCGAAATGCTGCTGGCGGCGGGCAACGGCGCCGTCCCGGTCGAGGTGGATGGCGGGATTGCGCGCGACACCATCACGGCCTGCTGGCGTGCCGGTGCCGACGTCTTCGTGGCCGGCAACGCCATCTTCTCGGCGCGCGACCCGCGTGCCGAGATCGCGGCCCTGCGCGCGCTGTGCGCGGAACAGGCGTGAGCATCCGCAGGCAGTGGGCGCTGGTCGTCGCGATCGTGGCGATGCTCGGTGGCGGTTTGTATATCGGCACTCGCCTCGCCGGCCGCGACCTCGCCCGCGTGCAGGTGGGAGCGCCCGCGCCGGACTTCCAGGCGTCCACGCTCGACGGCACGACGCGTGTGAAGACCCTCGCTGACTACCGCGGCGAGGTGGTGCTGGTGAACCTGTGGGCCACCTGGTGCGGACCCTGCGTGATCGAGATGCCCAGCATCCAGCGACTGTACGACCGCTATCGCGAGGACGGCCTCAAGGTCGTCGCCATCGCGGTGGACGACCCGGGCTTCGAGCAGCAGATCCTCGATTTCGTGTCGCAGCGGAGCTTCACCTTCGAGGTGCTGCACGAGGGATCGGGGCGCATCGAGGCGGCGTTCCAGACGTCTGGCATTCCGGCGACCTTCCTCATCGGCCGTGACGGCCGCATCCGCAAGTTCCAACTCGGCGCAGCAGATTGGGACTCCGCCGCCAACCGGGCGGTCGTCGCGCAACTCCTTGGCGTGCCGGCAAACGAGTCGAGCGCGGCGGTCGCCACGCCGTGATGCGCGTGCTCGGGATTGAGACCTCGTGCGACGAGACATCGGCGAGCGTGGTCGAGGGGTCGGGGGAGGATGTGCGACTGCGATCGCTGGTCATCCTCTCGCAGGACGTGCACCGCATTTTCGGCGGCGTGGTGCCCGAGATCGCCTCGCGTGCCCACCTCACGGCCGTAGTGCCCGTCGTCGAGCGCGCGCTGCGCGACGCCTCCCTCGCGCTGGCAGACGTGGACGTCGTCGCCGTGACGCACGCGCCCGGCCTCGTGGGCGCGCTGCTGGTCGGCGTCTCCTATGCCAAGGCGCTTGCCTTCGGGTCGGGTCGCCCACTCGTGGGCGTCCACCACATGGAGGGACACCTCTTCGCGACCTCGCTCGAGGCCGCGGAGGCGGTCCCGCCCTTCACCGCACTGCTCGTCTCGGGAGGGCACACTCTCCTCCTCGACGTGGAGGCGTGGGGCAGCTACCGCTTGTTAGGCAGTACGCGCGACGACGCGGCGGGGGAGGCGTTCGACAAGGTGGCCAAGTTGCTCGGCCTCCCCTATCCCGGCGGACGCCACATCGAGGCGCTCGCCCAGTCGGCGTCGGCGGGAGCCTTTCGTTTCTCGCGGCCGATGCTGCGTCGCGACCAGCGGCCCGGTGATCCCGATTACTATGACGTCTCGTTCAGCGGACTCAAGACCGCCGTGCTGCTCGCGGTGCGGGCCAGCGATGACATCACACGCGACGCCGGCCCCATTGCGCGCGCGTTCCAGGACGCGCTGGTGGACACCCTCGTGGAGAAGACGTATCGTGCCGCGCGGTCGTTCAACCGCACGCGGGTGATTCTGGGGGGCGGCGTGGCCTGCAATCGCGCGCTGCTCGGCGCGATGGAGCGACGGCTGGGTGACCTCGGCGCTTCCGTCTTTGCGCCGTCGGCCAGGCTCGCCACCGACAACGCGGCCATGATCGCCCGCGCCGGGCTCTTTCACGCCGAGCGCGGGGTACGAAGCGACCTCGGTCTCAACGCCTTCTCCTCGATGTCCCTGCCCGGATTGCTGCCCTGAACCCGCGCGCGCCGTCCACCGCGCGTCGTGGAGCGTCCTTCACCCTTTCCTACTTGTTATGCCTCCCTACGGCACCGCCGTGATCCATCACCCATTCGAGATCAAGCTCGGACCGCTCACGCTGACCGGCTTCGGCCTCGCGGTCCTGCTCGGCTTCGTGATCGCGCAGATCATCACGCAGCGCGAACTCGAACGGCGGGGCCACCTGCGCGAGGCCGCCATCGCCCCGGATCTCGTCTTCGCCTCGGTGCTGGGCATGCTCGTGGGTGGCAAGCTGTATTACGTCATGGTCATTACCCACGATTGGAGCGACCTGCTCTCACGCGCGGGATTCGTCTTCTGGGGCGGACTGATCGGCGGCGTCTTCTTCAACTGGCTCTTCATCGTGAAGAAGAAGCTCTCCTTTGCACGGCTGAGCGACGTGGCCAGCATCGCCATCGCGGCGGGCTACTCCGTCGGTCGCACCGGGTGCTGGGCGGTAGGCGATGATTACGGGCGCCCGTGGAACTCGCGCTTCGCGGTGCTCTTCCCCGAAGGCGCTCCCCCGAGCACCGCAGGCATCATGAACCGGATGTTCGGCACGCCCCTGCCGGCCGGTGCGTCGCCGGACACGGTGCTCGCCGTGCACCCCACGCAGTTGTACGAGACGGCGATGGCCTTCGGGATGTTCTGGGTGCTGTGGCGCTTTCGGGAGCACAAGCACGCCGAAGGCTGGCTGTTCGGCTTTTATTGCGTGCTGGCAGGGCTCGAGCGCTTCGTGGTCGAGTTCTACCGCGCCAAGGACGATCGCTTCTTCGGTCCGCTGACCGCGGCACAGGTGATCGGCCTCGGCATCGCGGTGGCGGGCCTCGTCATCATGCAGCTCCGCCGTCGCACCGGACCGGGAAAGCCGGGCATCTACGGCGCCGCGCAGCCGTCGACCGTCACCGCCTGACGCGACAGCGAACGGACGGGGACGGGCGCCATCGCCCGCCCCCGGATGACGCCACGCCTAACGCGTGGCGTTTTCCTTGCCGACTGACTGCTCGAGCTGCTCCACCTTCCGCTCCAGCGCGCTCACGCGGTCTTCCACCGCCTCCGACACGGGACGCCGGGACGCGGGAATGGTGGGAAGCGCCACCGAGCGACGGGGCCAGAACGTCTTCACGATCGCGAACACGAACAGCACGAGGAGGAAGGCCTGGGCAAGCAGCGTCTCCACGCTCGGAAAGATGCCCATCCCCTCCACCGCCGGCCATCCCGGCAGCACGGTGATGGACACGACGTTGCCTTCTTGCAGCTCACGGATGCCCTTCCCCATGAAGACGAACGCCATGTAGTAGAGCAGCGCGCTGGTCACGGCGAAGAAGGGACGCAGCGGAATCTTCACACCGTAGCGGTAGAAGAGCGTGAAGATCACCGCCAGCGCCACGAAGCCCACCGCGATGCCGAGCAGCAGCGGAGTCGCGGCGCCCTCCGCGAACAGGGCCTGCAGGAAGAGCGCCGTCTCGGCGCCCTCGCGATAGACGGCGAGGAAGGCGACGAACGTGAGCGCGGCTCCCCCGCCCTGGTTCAGCGCGGTGGTGACCTTGTCCCGGATGAACTGCTGCCACTTGGCCGCCTCCACCTTCGAAATGAGCCAGTAGCTCACCGAGAAGAGCACCGCCACGGCAATCAGCATTGTGGCGCCCTCGATGATCTCCCGCGTCGCGGGCAGCGTCTTGAGCACCGTGGCCAGCACCACCGCGGTGAGGGCGCTCGCGCCTAACGCGGCGCCCACGCCGATCCAGATGTCCCGCAGGCGCTTGCGGTTGCCGGTCTTGATGAGGAACGCCACCACCGCGCCAATGACGAGGATCGCCTCGAATCCCTCGCGCAGGATGATCAGGAATGACTGAAAGAACGCCCCCCAGAATCCCGTCGTGGGACGGGTGAGCTCCACGATGGTGGGCAGCCCGGATTCGATCGCGTTGCGCGACGACTCCGCGGTCCGCAGGTCGCCCGCCTTGATGGCGCCCTTGAAGTCGGCGAAGTGGCGTTCCAGCCCCGCGACCAGTCCCGGCTTGCGGGCCCGCGCCGGCGTCTCCAGCGGTTCGAAGGCGATGTAGGCGTCGAACGCGAGGTCCCCCGCCTCTCTCACGCGACCCGCCCGGGCCGCAGTGAGCGAGGCATCGAGAATGCCCAGGACCTTGCTGGCCACCCCCTTCGCGTCCAGCGGGCTTCCCGCCGCCGCGAGGCGCGAGGATCCGCCGTCCTCCAGGGACAGCCGGCGCACGTGCGCCACCAGCTCCCCGACCTCGGCCTCGCTCAAGTCGCGGGACGCGGGCATCGCGCTACCGGTGATGCCCTGCTGGATGGCCCGCGCAATCTGCGCATCGCTCTGCTCGGCCTGCCAGGCAAACGAGGACAACGCGATGGGCAACTTGCTGAGCGCGGCCACCAATGGACCATCGCCCATGCCCGTCACGCCGTGGCAGCCGGCGCAATGCTGCGCGTAGATCCCCTCGCCCGGCGCGCCCTCGTGCGGCGCGCGCAGCGAGTTTACGTAGGCAATCACGTCCCAGCGCTCGTCCGTCGTGAGCACGGACGACCAGCCGACCATCTGCGTGCCCGCAATACCCACGCTGGCGATCCGGAACATCAGCGCCGGGGTCACGTCACGCATCGCGTCGCCATCACCCAGCGCTGGCGGCGCCGGGGTCATGCTGCCGGCCAGCGGTCCGTCGCCCATCCCGCGGCTGCCATGACACTCGGCGCAATGCCTGTTGTACAGGGTGCGACCGGCCAGCAGGTCAATGGATCGCGTGGGCAAGTCGAGCGCCGCATCCGCGCCTAACGACTCGGCGAAGCGGTCATGCAGTGAGTCGACGGTCGCGGGCGACTGACGGGCCTGCACCGCGGCCACCAGTGCATCGAGCGCCAGCTGCACCTGTGCCGCCCGCTCGCCACTCAGGCGCTGGGCCACGTCCCGGGCGTCGCCGAGGAACGACACCGCTTCCTCGTACTCGATGTCGGAAATGAGCTTGCCCTGCGCGTCGACGGCCTTGGAGTATTCCTCCACCGCCACCCCCACGATGCTCGCGATCCGCTTGGCGGGTCGATCCTGCGAGCGCGCCTCCGGTGCTCCGAACACGATCGCCAGAAGCGGCAGCAGCAGCATCACTCGAATCGACCAGCGAGATGTTCCAGACACGTAGGGGTCGGGTTGGGCGGTGGAGTCTGTGATCGCTCGCGAAGGATTCAGGCGCGAAGTCTCGCGGGCTCGGCTGCGAACGCGGCGTGTCCTGTCCCGGAACACGCCGAGTCCACCTTAGGGCGTTGTGAGCGATTGAGAATGATTCTCAATTGCATCCCGAGTAAACTTATCGGCGGAGTACGCGCGAGCGCTAGGCGTCGCGTTCGAGAACGACCACCGCGCTCGCGGTCTTCTCGGAGTGCGACAGCGAGAGGTGTGAACGCGAGACCCCAAGCTCGGTCGCCCGAGCCGTGGCGCGACCGTCGAGCCGAAGACTGGGCCGGCGATGCTCGTCATGCACGACCTCGATCTCCTTCCAGCCAATGCCGCGCGCCTCCATGGAGCCGGCCAGTGCCTTGAAGGCGGCTTCCTTTGCTGCCAGCCTTACGGCGACGTGGATCGCGGGCGAGTGCATGCGGGCGCAGTATCCCCACTCGGCGGCCGTGAGAAGCCGAGCCATGGCCCGCTCCGCGTCCTTCTCCAGCATCCGTTCGATGCGATCGATGTCTACGAGGTCGATTCCGAGGCCGATGACCATGTGTCCCAGGCGAGAAGTGGCGGCGAGGTCCGGGTCAGGGAGCTTTCCCGGACGCGGCGAAGTGCGGACGGCCAAGTATCGAGACGATCTCGACACAGCAGCGGTCGGCGTCGACGAACAGGGCCCGGAGTTGGGCGGCCCATGAACGCCAGCTCGCGAACCGTTCGCGGTCTTCGCTGGCATGCACCACACGAGCTGCCTCATCCACCGCTCTCAGCCTCCGAAAGACGGGCTCGGCGGCGTCGGTGAGTTCAGCGTCCAGCGCCCGTTGAAAGGGAGGACGTGCGCGATGACGTTCGCTCGCGATAGCGGCCAACGCCAGCCGCAGCTGCTCGGCGAGCGCCGGTGCGTCGAATCGCGCGACCTGCCAGTCGAGTGACTGTCGTTCCTGCAGCAGACGGCGTGCGCGAAGGAGGGGGCCGAAGAACTGCGCCTGCCAGCCCTGTTCTCCTCCCCGCTCAGAGCCGAGTGCCCGCAATCCGCGCGCGACCTCAGGCAGCACGCATGCCCGTTCCGCCAGGGCGGCACCGGCCGGATCCAGGGACGATTCGCCTCGCAACTCGAGCTGGTCGGCGCCGACATGCAGCACCAGCGACTCACCACCCACGCTTACGCCGATCAACCGCGACAACGGACACGCCAGCTCCTCGCCGCCGGATTCGAGGCGCACCACGACCTCCTCCGCTTCAATAAATAGCGTCACCTCCTCGGAGAGGTCGCGGCCATTCCATCGCCCGCGTGCCTTCAGTCGCGCGAACGCGAGTCGCGCGTCAGGCGTCATCGAGGGGATAGCGGAACTCGCCAGTGAGCTCGCTCTGGCAAATGGCGGCGCGCGCCCCGGTGCGCTCCTCGTAGGCGCGCACGAAGGCGGCCAGCGCGTCCGCGGTAAAGTGTTCGCGCGGAATGCGCAGCGCGGCTATCGCGCGCTCGATGGAATCCGGCTCGCCCTCCACCTCCACCAGCACGTCCATGCGAGGATATCGCTCGAACCGCACGACGGCGCCGTGGTGCACGTACACGGCCACCTCGCGGTCGATCTCGCGGGTGATGATGTAGCCGAGGGCGGAGAGGATGTCGTGCATCGTGGCGGCGCGCTCGACACCGGTGCCGAGTTCCTCTCGCACCTTGTAGCCCCCCTCCACCGACGCCGCCCCCTTGAGGGCGAGCACGGTCGACTCGCCGTCGCGGGCGCGCTGATATCGCAGGCGCAGTACGCGATCGCTCATCGCAAGGTCGCGCCGCGGTGTGTCGTACCGTCGGTCGAGAAATTCGCCCTCAAACACGAGCGTCGCCCCATCCGCCTCAATCAGGGCGCGCGCCGCCCGCTCGTCTGGTACCACGCCCTTGAGCTCGATCTCACGCATCGTCGATGGCCTGCATGACCGCCGCGGTATCGCGAAGATCGGCGAACACCGCCGCCGGATCGTGCGCCGCGAGGTCGTCGACGGAATAGTGTCCGGTGGCGACGCCGATGGCCCGCGCCCCGACACCGCGCCCGCAGTGAATGTCCGCGGGTGTGTCGCCGATGATGATGACGCGCGATCCGTCGAACGTCATGCCCAGCGTCTCGAGCGTCCGGCGAATGGCGATCGCGGGCAGTTCCGGTCGCGCTTCATGGTCCGATCCGAAGGCGCCTACCCGAAAGCGCGCCGGATCGATTCCGACAGCCGACAGCTTCCTGTGGGCGCCGTTGATGTGGTTGCCCGTGAGCAGTCCGAGCACGCGATCACCACGGAGCTCCAGGGCATCGAGCAGCTCCAGCACGCCGTCGTAGCGGTGCGCCTGCGGAATCTCATGGGCGAGTTCCTTGTCCAGCCGCAGCAGGTATTCGTCGAGCACATTGCGCAGCCGCGCATCGATCCATGCGTCATCGTGCCCCTGCTCACGCATCGTTTCACGCACGATCTGCATGTCCGTCTTGCCGTCGTACCGGTACGAGGACGCACCGGGCGAGCCGAAGATGAGGGTCAGCGCGCCCTCCATGGCCCTGCGGCCAGCGCCATCGGTCCAGAGAATGGTGCCGTCGATATCGAACAGGATGAGTTTCACGAGCGGCTCAGCGTCGCGTGAGAAGCAGGCCCGACACCACGAAGGCGGCGCCGAGGTACTGCGAACCGGTCGGCACCTCGTGCAACGCGATAAACGCCACGAGCGCGGCAATCACGGGCTGCAGGTTCGAGTATACGGCGGTGCGGGTGGGACCGAGTACGCGAAGTCCGCGATACCAGAAGAGATAGGCCACGACCATGGCGCCGAGCGCGCTATACAGCACCGCGGCCCACGCGCCTGCCGGAAGGGACGGTAACGAGCTCGCCGCCAGCGCCGGCACGGCCACGACGCCGGTCACCAAGGCGCCGCCGAGCATCGTGTATCCCCCGATCTGGATGGGGTGGGCGGAGACCGTGTACTTGCGTACCAGCACCGAGTAGCTCGCCCAGCTGAACGCCGCGCCGAGCAGGAGCGCCGCACCCAGCGGCGTATCCTCACCCGTGGCGCCGCGCGCCGACCCCAACACCACTGTACCGCATCCTGCGATCTGGAGCGCGATACCCATCCACTGCCGCCGGGTGAGGTGTTCGGTGCCCGACAGCCGACCCAAAATGGCGATGAATGCCGGCGTGGATGCAATGATGAGTGCCGCGGTGGCCACCCGTGACCGCACGATGCCCAGGATGAAGAAGCACTGGTACACGCCGTTTCCCAGCATGCCCAGCACGATCAGGCGCATGGTCACGGCGCGGGAGAGCTTGCCCAGCCGCATGCCGCCGGCAATGCCCAACTGCGTGGCCGCCGCCAGCGGAACACGGATACCGTTGAACGCCAGCGGCGACAGGAACTGCGTGCCGTACTTGATGACGGAAAAGTTCACCCCCCAGATCACGGCCATGAGGAGGAGAAGGAGGTCGGTGACCCAGCGTGCATCGCTCGCGCGGGCGGGCAATTCCCCGGACGAAGCCATTCCTGCTGCGGTGGTAGCCATGCAGCAAAGGTAGACGGGACGCGACACGGAAGGCAGCGCCGAATTCAGCCGGTGGCTGGTCCCCGCATGGTGGGGGTCCGTAGGTTTGTCCGATGCATGTCTCCTTCGCTCTTTTTGCCGACGCCGCGAACCTTTCCCAGGAAGGAAAGTTGAACATTCTCGGGGTCTTCGACGCGGTCCAGGTGGGGCAGATGCCCTCGATGCACCCGCGCGCCCACCTGGTGGTCCGTCTCAAGGGCGGCGCAGAGGATGCCGGCCTCCACATCGTGTCGCTACGGTGGATCAACCCCAGCGGCGTGGATCTCTGGTCGTCCGATGGCGAGCTGGAGGTGGGCGAGATGCCCCTCGGGGTGACGGAGATGGACTTCCCGCTCATCGCGTCGATCGACCTCCCGCTCGATGTGGCGGGCGCGTACACCATGCACATCGCGCTCGACAACGAGCCGCATGCCGATGTGGGGCTGCTCGTGCACGCGTCGCCGCCCCAGTTCGTCACGCCCCCGGGAGGCATGGTCTCCTAGTGCGACCTTCCGCGCTCAGCCCGCGGTAGGCGCGCTCGGCGCGTTAGGCGCGTTAGGCGCGTTAGGCGGGCTCGCTGCGTGACTCACAGTCGCGGCAGCGCACGACGCCCTTCAGGTTGCAGATCACACAGATGAAGGTGCCGCACTCGACGCACGGATAGCCTTCCGACGCACGCTCCTCGTTGCCGCATGCGCGGCAGATCATCGCGTCCCGTTCGTGCAATGTCGTCATGAGGTCCTCCCCGGGGGGACATGGCGGCTCACTCCACGGCGGCGAGCAATCCATATGTCTTGATCTTCTTGATGAGCGTGGCGCGCGCAATACCCAGGTCGCGCGCCGCGCGCGTGCGATTGCCATCATGCGCGTGCAGCAGGTGCTCGATGTGCGAGCGCTCGATATCGGCCAGTGAACGTCCGCCGGGGTCGCGGGCCACACGGTCCGACGCATCGCCGCGCACCTCCGGTGGCAGCAGGTGCGAACGCACGCTCGGCAGGCCACGGGCCAGGAGCATGGCCCGCTCCAGGACGTTCTGCATCTCTCGAATGTTGCCCGGCCACGCATAGCGCGCCATGCTCCCTCGCGCCTTGACGCTCAGTGCGCGCGGTGCATCGGGAATCTCCTGCGCCAACTCACGCATCAGCTGATCGATGAGTTCCTCGAGATCGTACGGCGAGCGCGCGCGCAGCGGCGGGAGACTCAACGGCATCACGCTCAGCCGGTAGTAGAGATCCTCGCGGAAGCGCCCCGCATTCACCTCGTTCACGAGATCCCCGCTCGACGTGGCGATGACCCGCACGTCCACCGCCCGCTGCCGGGCACCGCCGATCCGCGGCACGGCGCGTCCTTCCAGTGTGCGCAGCACCAGGGATTGCACGGAGGCGGGGAGCTGTCCCACCTCATCGAGCAGGAGACTGCCGCCCGCTGCAATCTCCCACAAGCCAGGCTGCCCGGGCCCCCGCCTGTTCTCCTCGACGCCGAACAGCGCGGCGGCGAGCGCTTCGGCATCGGACGCCTGGCAACTCACGTCCACGAAGGGTGCGTGCGATCGCGGCGAGAGCGCGTGTATCAGGGCCGCCACACGCCGCTTGCCCACGCCGCACTCGCCGGCCAGGAGCACGGTGGTGCGGTCGCGTGCGGCGAGCCCTTCCACCTGCAGGGCGAGGTCGCGCATCCGGCACGACCGGCCGATGGCGAGCATCCCCGCCTCGATGCGGCGCACGGCGAGGTGCCGCGAGAGCTGGCGCAGGCGAAGCGTGTCCAGGGCGCGTCCTACCGCGACGCCCACCCGCGTGAGCTCCAGCGGTCCGCCGAGGAAGCTCTCGATGCCTTCCTGCAGCGCCCGTACCCCGAGCGCGGGATCGTTGAACGTGGAAAGCATGATGACAATCGGCGCCTCGTCTCGAATCCGGGCGTGCACCTCGAAGCCGGACATGTCCGGCAGCTGCACGCCCATCAGCACCGCGTCGGGCCGGCGCTGGCGGAACTCGGCGATGCCATCCGCGCCGGTGCAAACCGTGCGCACGGCGTGACCACCCCGTTCGAGGAAACGCCCGTAATCCGCGCCGAGCAACGGATCGCCGTCGATGATCAGCAATTCTGCCACGTGGCTAGCCCGCCCTCAGTGGCTCGGTGATGGCACTGCGCACGTCATCCAGGGTGAAGGGCTTGTGGATGGCGAGCCGGCCGCTTTCGCGAAGCAGCAGTTGCGTGCCTTCGTTCGCTCCGTCGCCTGTGACGAAAATGATGCGCGGCACGAGATCGGGCCGTCGCGTCCGCAGTTCGTGGTAGAGGGCATCCCCTCCGCGACGCGGCATGCGCACGTCGAGCAGGATGCGGTCGTAGTGGCGCGACTGGAGCGCGGCGCTCGCCTCCTCGCCATCGCTCGCCACACCCACGCGGTGGCCGAGTGCCTCCAGGGTGCGCACCAGCACGCCCCTGATGGACGGTTCGTCGTCGACCACCAGCACGTCCAGCGCACCGGCCTCCCGCTCACCGCGGTCGTCCATGGGCTCGGCGCCGGCGCTGGCCGTCGCGGTCACGATCGGAAGCTCCACCACGAAGGTGACCCCCTCGCCGGGCATGGAATCGACGTGGATGCGCCCATTGTGTTCGCGGATGATGTCCGCAGCCACGGCCAGGCCGATGCCCGCCAGGTCGATACCCTCGCGCAGCAGATTGTCGGCGCTGAACAGCCGCTCCAGCTCCATGGCACTGATGCCGGGACCGGTATACTGCATCTCCATCACCAGCACGTCGGCCACCCGCGACGCGCGGACCGACAGCCGCTTGGCGCCCTGCCACTCGCGGAACGACTGCTCCGCGCGCGCGATGAGGTGAAGCATCGCCTGCTGCAACCGTGCCGCGTCACCCATCGTCGTCGGCAGGTCGCGGGGCAGCTGTGCCTCGATCTCCACGCCGTTCACGCGCAATGCGTAGTCGCGCACCCCCAGCGCCGAGGTGATCACGTCCGTCAGCTGCAGCTCGGCGCGCTGTGCCGGATGCTGCCGTGCAATGTCCAGCAGGTTGCGCACGATGCGCGAGGCGCGCCGCGCCTCGTGGTGGATGGTCGCGAGCGCCTCGCGATCGTGGGCCGACGCGGCGGACGTTTCCAGCAACAGCTCGCTGAAGGCAAGCACGGCCGAGAGCGGATTGTTGAGCTCATGGGCCACGCCGCCCACGAGTTGTCCGAGGGAGGCCAGCTTCTCCCGGCGAATGACCTCGTCCAGCAGCCGGCGTTCGTGTGTCACGTCGTGCACGGTGACCAGCACGCCCGTCACGGTGCCATCCTCGATGAGGGGCGACGCACGCAGCGCGCCCCAGCGGGACCGGCCCAGGGAGTCGAGGAAGCGCACGTCGCGACCGCCGCGCTGTCCGTGGAGCGTGGCCACGAACACCTGCCACATGGCTTCGCGGTCGCGCGGGTCGAGCATCTCGCCGAAGTGGTGACCATTTACCGCGTCGCGCCCGCGGCCGGTGGCCGCCTCGAAGGCGCGATTCACCGAGGTGAAGTTGCCCCGCTCATCGAGCGTACAGATGGCGTCGGTCGCCGACTCGAGCAGGTGCACGTACCGCGCGTCACCGCGGTCAATCGCGCGCTCGTGTTCGCGCTCGCGCGTCACGTCGCGGGCAATGAGGAGCAACCCGGTGATGGAGTGGCCCTGGCGCACCGGGGTGGCCACGACAGACACGATCCGCCGCGCCCCGTTGCGCCTGACGACGGAACCCTCCCAGCGCCGCGGCTCGCCCTCCAGCGCATCCCGCAGGAACGTCGTCACCCGCTCGACGTCGTCGGTCGCGATGAACGGATAAAGGCTTCGCCCCAGCACCTCGTCGGCGGTGGCGTCGAGCAGCCGGCACGTCGCGGGGTTGGCCGAGGTGATGGCAGCGCTGGCATTGAGTGTCAGCGCGGCGTCGCCCACGCCGTCGAACAAGCTGCGGTAGCGCGACTCCGAATGGGCCACCACGTCGCCCGCGCGACGCGCGTCGGTGACGTCGTGCAGCGACGCCACGACCATGGACACGTGCTCCCCCTCCTTTACCGGCGCCAGGGCGGCCATCACCACGCGCCGCTCGCCATCCCCCCGCTGTACGATGTACTCGCGCGACTGGGGGGCGTCTTCCATGGCCAGCTGCGCGTGCGCGCGCGCCTCGTCGGCCATCTCGTGCACCACCAGGTCGCTCCACCGTGCCCCCGTGAGGTCGTCGCGCTGGAAGAGCTGGCGCGCTGCGGGGTTCGAGAAGATCACGCGGCCCTCGCGGTCGATCGTGCACAGCGCGTCCGCCGTGGCGTCCACGATGCGCCGGTTGCGGTCCCATACGGCGCGCTCCGCACTCACGTCGTCGAACGTGACGATGGCGCCCCCGTTGGGATGCGGCACCGCCATGATCTCGAGCCACCGGCCCCCCCGCCCCTCGCACACCGTACGCGACTGGACGCCCTCGTGAATCGCTCCCGCCAGCGGGTCCTCGTTCCGGTCGGGCTGCACACCGAGGATCGTCTGGTAGAAGGGATGGCCCACGATCGTGCGTGACGACTCCGCCGCCGTGAGCTGCAACGCTCGGGAGTTGAATCGCGTGATCTTCCCCCCCTCGTCCACGACGCACATGCCCACGCCAATGGACTCGAACGCCGCCGACCACTCGCGCGTCGCATCGCGTACTTCCTCGTACAGCCGGGCATTCACGATGGCCACCGCGACCTGGTCGGCCAGCCGCTGCAGCACCCGCGCATCGTCCGTCGTGAACTCCGCCGGCCGGTTGTAGACGGACAGCACGCCGATGATGCCGCGCGCGGTGACCAGCGGCACGATCACCGATCGCTGGACCTGCACGAGGCGCAGCATCTGCCGGTGCGCATCGGGGTCGGTGCTGGTGTCGTTGGTGACCAGGGCCACGCCGTCGGTGGCCACCCGTCCGCTCAGGCTGCCCGTGAGCGGCATGTGGATGCCGGCGAACACGTCGGCGATGCCTAACGCCGAGACCACATTGAGATAGTCGCCCGCCCGCAGCGCGACGATCGCCCCCTCGGCCTGCAGCAGCGCCATCGCGTGCCGCAGGATCAGACGGAGCACCTCGCCCATCTTCAGCGATTCACCCACCGCACGGGCGATCTCGGACATCGCCTCGCTCTGGCGCCGCTCCCGCTCGCTGTCGGCAAACAGGCGCGCATTGCTCAGCGCACCAGCCGCATGGCGGGCCAGTGTCGACAGCACCTCGGCGGCATCAGCGTCGAACGCGTCAAGGCGGGTGTCGTGCATCGCGACCACGCCCAGCAGGCGCCGTCCGTGCATGATGGGCACGGCGAGCACCGCGCAGGCGGGCTCCCCGGCCACCACGTCGTCCACCGCCCCCAGCGCCGTCGAGGGATCGTACGGTGCCACCAGCACAGGAGACCCGCTGCGCGCCGCCTCCGTGATGGGCCCCGCGCTCAGCGGAAAGGCACGCGTCGGCCGCTCCGCATCGCCCACCACGTGATGCACCACCTCCACCAGCGCGCGATCGAGATCGACGCGGGCCACCAGCACGCCATCGCAGCGCACGGCGCCCTGCGCACCCCGCGCGAACTCCTCGATGATCTCCTCCTCGTCCAGCGAGCGCGAGAGCGCACTGACCGTTTGTTGCAGCTGCTGCAAGCGCGTCTCGTGCCGCAGCCCGCGCGCCACCAGCTGGCGCACCCGTGCCGAGACCTCGGGCGGCAGCGTGGCCAGCACCGCCTCGAGCTCCGCCGCCGCGGTCGGATCGTCACGCAGGCCGGATTCCCGACGCTCGGTTTTCATAGGAGTGCCCGTCACGACGTCACGGCCTGCGCCGGCGACGAGGGCACGAGCAATCGTGCCGCGCCGGGCAGCACCGTGGCGTCGAGCGTACCCACGCCGAGATAGTCCCCGTCCGCCTGCACGCCACGCGGCGGCTCCGTCTCGAGGTGGATGTGTCGTCCGCGAAAGAAATGCATGGCTGGATCGGTGGCGAAGTCGCGGCGCGCAATGCGCCATCCGAGGCGAAGGGCGTCGCGTACGCTCGCTGGTGAGAAGACGCACAAGTCCAGCATTCCGTCATTTTCCAGAATGGAGGGTCCAAGATGCAGCGCGCCGTGCAGGACCGCACCGAAGTTCGCCACGAGGGCGGTGGTGGCGGTGAGGCGATGCGACACCCCGTCTACCATGGCGTGCAAGATGAATCGGTCCAGGGCCAGCGTCGCCCGCGTGGCCGCACCCACGTACGCCGCGACACCGAAGCGCCGCTTGGCCGCGATCGATGTCTCCATCACCATGGTCGCGTCGATGCCCACCCCTGCGGCGAACGCGAACAACCGGCCATCGCCCAGCCGCGCCACGTCCACGTCGCGAAAGTATCCGCGGCAGAGCGCCGCGACCGCCTTCGGCACGGACAGGGGCACGCGCAGCGCCCGCGCCAGCAGGTTGCCCGTCCCTCCCGGCAGCACACCGACGGGAATTCCCGTCTGCGCCAGCGCCTGCAGCACCCCCATCACCGTGCCGTCGCCGCCCAGCGTGAAAATCGCGTCGTAGG
>JBDSVW010000172.1:0-11465 GCA_039927015.1 Gemmatimonadaceae bacterium
CCCGGCGCTAAAACGCCGCGAGAGGCAATGGTTCGTTGCGGGTGGCCCGCCGTTAGGCGCCGCGCGGCTTCGCGGCGGGCTCGACGCCCGGCGAGGACCCTACGGCATTCGGGGAACCTCGCGCTCATTCTCCGCCACTGACAACCTGAGTCGCGTGGGCTGGCCGGGCGTGGCGATAAACTCCGCAGTGCCGGCCGTGAAGCGAAAGTCGAATTTCGTGCGCGTCTGCGGCACGAGCTCCAGGGGGTAGCCGCGCCCGAACATGTCGATGTAGAGCTTCCCGCCACGATGCGTGATGCGGGCGACGACGCTTCCGTTCTCGCCGTAGCGCCCCACGTACGACGACAACACTGCGGGGCTCACGGCGAGCTTCGGGCGGCTCTGGGCCAGACCGCGCTCATCGGTGCGGGGGTCAGCGAGCGGGCGAACCCACAGGTTGCGGAAGCGCACCGGGTGATCGTGATCCTGGAGCGTGATTGGCAGTGCCGACTGGTGCGCGGAGTACTTGTCGAACTGCAACCAGTTGGTGGGGCCCCAGAGTTCCGCGTTGTCCTGCACCAGCACGCCATTGTGGAAGACGGTGAGGCGTGCCGGGGTGACCAGACCGCCTGAGGGGCCGAAGCGTGGCCGGCGGAAGATCACGTCGTAGGATTGCCAGGCACCGGGAGGGCGCGAGGCGTTCACCAGGGGCGGGTGCTGGCCATACAGCGCCGCCGCCTGGCCGTCGGCGTAGGTCACGTTCTCGTATGAGTCGAGTACCTGCACTTCGTACAGGCCCATGAAGTAGACGCCGCTGGTGCCGCCATTTTGTCCCTTGCCGACTTCGCCAGCGGGCGACGCCCACTCCACGTGCAGCTGCACATCCCCGAAGCCGCGGCGCGACGTGATCGGTCCCGCACCCGGCACCGTCTCCATGTAGCCATCCCGCACGGCCCACTTTGGGGGCGATCCGTCCTGCGACAGCCACTCGTCGAGGTTCTCTCCGCCGAACAGCACCACCGCATCGCTGGGCGCCTGCCCGGCGTGGTTTCCCGGTGTCACTTTCACCGGTTTCGGACGCGAGAGGTCGTGGGCCTTCCAGCCGCGTGCCTGCTGGGCGGTGAGCAAGCCAGCACTGCTCGCGAGCAGGCAGGCCGAGGCAGTCGCGCGAATCCACCAGTGTCGCATGGAGCGTCTCCATTCGGTCGGGGTGCCTAACGCCGTCCAGCGGATCGCGCATACCCTGCCGGCGCGCGGTCTCGTGCCCTCGACGCGAGCGCGAAGCCTCCGGATGGCTCCGATAACCTACTTCCCATTGCCTCGGAACGCCCCATGCCGTAGCGCTTCAGGTCGATACCGGGGCAAAATGACCTCGCTGCGGGGCTGTTCGCGCCCCGGGAGATTCTTCCACATATTGGGGCGGGATCTCACGGCGGGTTACTCACGAGGCCGTGAGGTTGTGGGGTGGTAAGCACGCGTACCGACACGATGGAGGGGCAGTGCAAGCTCCCGAATACGACGCGATTGTGGTGGGCTCCGGTATCTCCGGTGGCTGGGCCGCCAAGGAGCTCACCGAAAAGGGACTCCGTGTCCTGCTGCTCGAACGGGGGCGCAACGTCGAGCACGTCAAGGACTACGTGAACGCCACCAAGCCACCCTGGGCGTATCCGCATCGCGGACGGCGCACGCAGGAGATGATCGAGCATTATCCCGTGCTCAAACGCGACTATCCGCTGAATGAGACAAACCTCGACTATTGGGTGAAGGACGAGGAATCGCCCTACACCGAGGTCAAGCGCTTCGACTGGTACCGGGGCTATCAGGTCGGCGGCCGTTCGCTCATGTGGGGGCGCCAGAGCTATCGCCTTGGTGACCTCGACTTCGAGGCGAACGCGAAGGACGGGATCGCCATCGACTGGCCCATTCGGTACGCCGACATCGCGCCCTGGTACGATCACGTGGAAAAGTTCGCCGGCATCTCTGGCTCCCGCGAAGGATTGCCGCAGCTTCCCGACGGACAGTTCCAGCCCGCCATGCCGCTCAATTGTGGCGAAGAGATGGTGGCCGCGAAGATCCAGAAGGAGTTCGGCGGTCGGCGGCACCTGATACCGGGTCGCACGGCAAACCTCACCGCACCGCTGCCGGGTCGCACGCAGTGCCAGCATCGCAACGCCTGCTGGCTGGGCTGTCCGTACGGCGCCTACTTCAGCACGCAGTCGTCCACGCTGCCGGCCGCGCTGGCCACCGGACGCCTGACGCTGAAGCCGTTCCAGATCGTCACCGAGGTGTTGTACGACAAGGACCGGAAGCGGGCGTCCGGGGTTCGCGTGATGGATGCGGTGACCGAGACCACGATGGACTATGCGTCCAAGGTGGTGTTCCTCTGCGCCTCCACGCTCAACTCCGCCTGGCTCCTGCTCCGCTCCGCCACCGACGTGTGGCCGGGCGGGCTCGGCAGCAGCTCGGGAGAGTTAGGGCACAACCTGATGGACCACCACTTCCGCTGTGGCGCCTCGGGCAAGCTCGAGGGACTGGAGGACAAGTACTACACGGGGCGGCGGCCGACGGGTTACTACATCCCCCGCTATCGCAATCTCAATGGCGAGAAGCGCGACTATCTGCGTGGCTTCGGCTATCAGGGCAGCGCCAGTCGCGAGGGATGGTCGCGCGCGGTCGCCGAGCTGGGGGTGGGGGGCGACTTCAAGGACGCGATGGCGGAACCGGGTCAGTGGACCGTCGGTGGAACGGGCTTCGGCGAGATGCTGCCGAATCACGCCAACGTCGTGACGATGGACGCGACGAAGAAGGACAAGTGGGGACTGCCGGTGATCAAGATCGACTGCGCAACCGGTGCGAACGAGGCCCGCATGCGCAAGGACATGATCAATGACATGGCCGAGATGCTCACGGCCGCAGGGGCGAAGGACGTCGACACATATGACAACGAGTACTTCCCCGGCATGGGCATTCATGAGATGGGCACCGCGCGCATGGGCCGGGATCCGAAGACCTCGGTGCTGAACAAGTGGAACCAGGTGTGGGATGCGCCGAACGTGTTCGTGACCGATGGATCCGCCATGGTCTCGAGCGCCTGCCAGAATCCCTCACTGACCTACATGGCCCTCACCGCACGGGCGTGCGATCACGCGGTCAAGGAACTGACGCGCCGCAATCTCTGACGGGTGACGCCGGCGCCGCCCGAGGGGCGGCCGGACGGGCCGCAGCAACACGACGTCTGTGGATCGGACGTCGCACCAACACGACGTCTGTGGATCGGACGTCCGTACCAACACGACGTCCGTGAATCGGACGAGGAGCAGACATGTCGACGGAACTCGACCCGCAATTCCTCATCGACCGGCGCGAAGCCATCAAGCGCGTCAGCGCCCTGCTGGGCGGGGCCGCGCTGGTGGGAAGCAGTGCGTTGTGGACCGGCTGCGCGCGCGAGCCGGTTCCCGGGGAGGGCAATGCCTCCGATCCCTTCACCGACACCGACGTCGCGTTCCTCGACGAAGTCGCGGAGACGATCCTTCCCGAGACGAAGACGCCGGGTGCCAAAGCCGCCAAGGTGGGCGCATTCATGGCGCTGATGGTGACCGACACCTACGAGCCCAAGGATCAGCTCATCTTCCGCAAGGGAATGCAGCAGCTCGATGAGGCCAGCCGGAAGGCCCACAACACCTCGTTCATGTCCGCCACGCCCGACCAGCGACTCGCGCTCCTGCGGGAGCTGGACCGCGAGGCGAAGGAGTACATGGACCACAAGGACGACGAACCCGAGATCGCGGACGAAGCAGTCACCACCGAGCGGCGGGGCAAGCTCGAGGAGGGGAATCCGACCCACTACTTCCGGATGATGAAGGAGCTGGCCTTGCTCGGCTACTTTACGTCGGAGATCGGGTATACACAGGCGATGCGCTATGTGGAGTCGCCGGGAAAGTTCGAGCCGTGCGTGCCGTACACGAAGGGTGAGGTGGCCTGGGCGCCTCACGCGTAGACGCGTCGGCACCCGGCGGCTGACGGACCGGGCGTCTCTGTCACACGTCCGGTGGCGGCACGACGTCTCCGGCCCCAGCCGCTCCTGCCATGCCCGACCTGCCTCCGCCGTCCCGTTTCGCCGTCGTCAAAAGATCCCTGTGGCAGATCGTCAGGGCTGGAACGGGTCGCACGCCGGTGGAAGGCGACAACTACAGCGCGACCGAGGGTCCCCGTTACGCGCGCCCGACGTGCGCCCACGGCGAACCGCGCGGCCATGCGCGCATACGCGTGGTGTCCTTCAACATCAACCACGGCCGTGAAGTGGATCGCGCCGCCGCGCTCTTTCGGCGCGACGCATCGCTCAAGGACGCGGACCTCGTGCTGCTGCAGGAAATGGAGGAGAGCGGCACCGAGCGGCTGGCGAGCGCGTTAGGCATGTCGTATGTGTACTATCCGGCCGGCCGGCATCCCCTGTCCAGCCGACACTTCGGTAATGCCATCCTCGCGCGAGGGGAAATCGTGGACGACGGCAAGCACCTGCTGCCGCACCTGGGGCGCGTGCGGGGCACGCGCCGTATCGCCGTGGCGGCCACGCTCGACCTGTGCGGGCAGCGACTCACCGCGCTCAACGTGCATCTGGCGACGCTGCTGGATGCCTCCCTGGCGGCCCAGCGCGACCAGCTGCTCAAGGTGCTCGAGGTCGCGGACGAGGTCGATGGGCCGGTCGTCATCGGCGGGGACTTCAACCGGCGGTCCCTTGGCCTCGTGGTTGAGCGGCGGGGATATCAGTGGCTCTCGCGCGAGGCCGGCGCGACGCTCGGGCCATTCGCCATCGACCATCTCTTTGCCCGGGGCCTGGATCCCGGCGTGCCGTACGCCGCGGGCGTCGTGCGCAACACCGATGGGGCCAGCGACCATCGGCCGGTCTGGAGCGAGATCACGCTGGCGCCGTGAACACGCGTCGGTCGCTACCCTAACGGGCGACTGCCGGCTTCGGCTTGACCAGTTCGCGTGATGTCATAGCTTCTGTTGGACCGGCGCGTGCGCGTTGCGGCTCCTCATGCGCGTGCCGCGCGTTCGTTTCCGTCAACGTGGAGCGTGTTCGTGTCGACGAACTCCTTGTCCGTCCTCGTGATCGGTGCCAGCGGCATGCTCGGGGGTGCGGTGGCCAGGCGTCTCATCGCGTCGGGACACCATGTGCGCGCCATGGCGCGCGATCGCGGCCGCCTGCAGCCGCTGGCCGATGCCGGCGCGGAAGTGTTCGCCGCCGACATGCGCGACCCTGCCGCGTCGAGAGACGCGTGCGCCGGTGTGGCGCAGATCTTTTCCACGGCGAACAACGTGCACGGCGGCGGCGCGAACAGTCCACTGCGGGTAGACCTCGAGGGGTACCGCCGCATGGCGGAGGCGGCTCGGGAGAGCGGAGTAGCCCGATGGGTGCACACCTCAGCCCGGGCCGCGACGCCGGACAGCGTGGTCGACTTCTTCCGGCTGAAGCATGAGGTGGACCTCGTGGTGCGCGGCAGCGGGGTCCCGTACGTCCTGCTCCGTCCCGCGGCGTTCATGGACATCTGGATCGACATCCTCCTCGCACCTGGCATCGTCAAGTCGGGCACGGCCACGATCTTCGGCAGCGGAGCACGCATCACCAATTACATTGCCGTGGACGACGCGGCCGACTTCGCAGTCGCCGTCCTCAGCCGAAGAGAGATACTGAACGAGGACGTCGAGTTCGGCGGGCCGTCCAACGTGAGCATGAGCACCCTGGCCGACCTGCTGGGAGCGGCGATGGGAAAGCGCGTGAAGAAGCGACACCTGCCGGCCGCACTGCTTCGTCACGGCCCGCGTCTTCTCCGCCCTTTCAACGAGGTTGCCGCCCGCATGATGTCGCTCGGGTACTTCACCACCGTCGCGGACACGCCGCTCGAGGACTGGCATGCGCCGGCCGCGCGCTTCGGCGTACATCCGCGAACCGCCGAGGTGTACATCGCGCAGCGGTTCGGCTCAGCCGCCAGGAGCAACTGACGGCATGGCCTCGGGACACACAGGCGCTTCGGCGCGAATCGGAATTGCCATCGGTGCGGTGATGGTCGGGCTGGGCGCCTATATCGCCGCCCGCACGCTGTTCATGGACGGGGCTCCTGTGACGGGCCAGCGTTGGCTTGACCTGGCGTTCGCCTTCTTCTTCATCGTGCGCGGTGCGATGCAGTACGCGCGCTGGCGCCGAGGAAACGCGGCGCCCCCGAGCTGAGGCGAGCGCCTTCAGGGTAGCGGCTCGGCGGCGGCCGATAGCGCGCTGGAGGCGCTCCCTGAGTCCATGCAGTGAACGACTCAGGAAGCGAACGCGCAGCTGGGGACTACTCCCAGGGCGAGGCGCTGGCGGCTGCCGCCGCCGCGGGATGCGCTTCAAGGCGAGCGGCAGT
Source organism: Gemmatimonadaceae bacterium (assembly GCA_039927015.1). GTDB lineage: Bacteria > Gemmatimonadota > Gemmatimonadetes > Gemmatimonadales > Gemmatimonadaceae > SCN-70-22. The sequence goes on from JBDSVW010000172.1 coordinate 6,381, forward strand.
CTCAGCCCCTCGCCTGCCGACCCGAGCGTCGAGGGCACGATCGATATCCCGCCACAGGTCACGCGAGTCCTCGAGCCCGACACTCAGTCGCAGCAGGCCCGACGTGATGTCGGCAGCCTCGCGCGCATCCGGGCACACCACGCGGTGCGTCAGCGTGGCGGGGGGCTGGATGAGGGAGTCCGTGGAGCCAAGACTCACCGCCGGCGTGATGAGGGTGAGGGCCCCGAGGAAGCTTCGCAGGGCGTCGGCCCCGCGCACCGCGAGTTCGAAGCTGAGAATGCTGCCCGGGCCTTGCATCTGGCGACCAACGATCGACTGCGGGTCGCACGCCGCGAAACCTGGATAGCGCACGGAGGCGATGCGGGGATCGTTGGCCAGGCGGTCGGCCAGAAGCGCGGCCGTGGCCTGCGCTCGTTCCACGCGCAGCGGCAAGGTGGGCAGTCCGCGGTGCAGCAGGTACGACGACAGCGGATGCAGCAATCCGCCCGTCGCGGCCCGCACATGCTTGATGTCGCGCACGAGCGCATGCGCGCCCGCCACGACGCCTGCCAGCACGTCACCATGTCCGCCGAGGAACTTCGTCGCGCTATGCAGCACCAGCGCCGCGCCGTGGGCGAGCGGGCGTTGCAGCACCGGCGTGGCAAAGGTGGAGTCGATCAGTACTGGAACTTCGCCCGCCTGCCGCACGACGGCGGCGATGTCCACCAGATCGAGTGTGGGATTGGCCGGCGTCTCCGCGATCACGAGACACGTGTCGGGCCGCATCGCTCCCGCGATCTCGTCTGCCGCAGCCCACGTCACTTCGTGTCCCAACAGTCCCGAGCAGAGCAGGTGATCGGCGGTGCCGTACAACGGCCGCACCGCCACCACATGCGACCCGCGCGATTTGGCCGCGAGCAGGACCGCCGTGAAGGCCGCCATGCCTGACGAGAAGGCGGCGGCATCTTCCGCCCCCTCCAATTCCGCGAGGGCGCGCTCGAAGCGGTCCGTCGTCGGGTTGAAGAGACGCTGATAAACAAACGAACCGTGCTGGGGCGCATCACCCGCGACCAAGCTGTCGAACGACTGTGCCGCGGCGTCCAGATCCGGCGTTGGGTAGGTGGAACTCAGGTCGAGCGGCGGGGCGTGCACGCCCAGCTCGATGAAATCGCCCCGTCCGGCATGCACCGCACGGGTGGCGAATTGGATATCATCGGATGTCCCATTGTTCTGTCTCATGCCTCTATATTAGCACTATAATTCATACGAGCCGAGCTATGCCGAATAAGATGCGGCCAAAGATCGATCTGGCGCTCATCGACCGAACGGATCGCGAGATTCTGGCCCATCTCCAGCACGATGCGCGGATGTCCAACAAGACGCTCGCGGGGAAGGTTGGACTCGCCCCCTCCAGTTGCCTTGCGCGCGTGCGCCGGCTGGAGCGATCGGGGGCCCTGCTGGGCTATCACGCCGAGGTGGATCCGCGCGCGTATGGCGCCACGCTCGAGGCGCTGATCGCCATCCGGCTGGAAAAGCATGCGCGTACCGCCATTGCGGCGTTCGAGCGTCATATCGCAACGCTGTCCGAGGTACGGGGCGCCTTTCACGTCGCCGGCGCAAATGACTACCTCGTGCACGTCGCGACGCGCGACGCGGAGCACCTGCGTGAATTCGCGCTCTCAGCGTTCGCCACGCGCCCCGAAGTGGCGCACATGGAGACGTCGCTCATCTTCTCGCACCGGCACAATCCATTCTTCGGGGCGTTGCCGGCACGCGCGTCATCGCGGCCGGAGTAGCGCGCGCGCGTGTCGCGCCAACGCACGCCCTAACGCGAGACGCCCTCGCGCGTGATCGCGTGATCGCGTGGCTCCGTGCTGCCGGACCGCGCTTCCTGCTGTCCAATCGGCTCCTCGATCTGCCCAATCGGCTCCTCGACGCGCTCGGCGCCTTCGGGCATCGTGGCCAGGTGCAACGTCCGTGTCGGGAAGGCAATCGAGGACCCCGCCTTCTCCACCACCGCCATGAAGTCGAGCAGGACTTCCTGCCGGATGAGCTGGAACTCGCTCCACACCGACGTCTGGAACCACGCCATGATCTCGATGTCGAGCGACGACGCGGCGAACTCCTTGAAGCGCACCACCATCGCATCGGGCCAGATTTTGGGATGGTCGCGCAGCACGCGCTCGAAACCCTCCAGCACCTCGCGCATCTGGGAGGCACTGGTCTCGTAGACGAGGCCGATGGTGGTCGCCAGCCGCAACCTGTCGCGCGCGGTGAACGATTCCAGGCGCATCTCGGCGAGCTTGCCGTTGGGAATGGAGATGAGCGTGCGGTCGAGCGTGCGGAAGCGCGTCGATCGGAGGCCCAGCGCCTCGACCGTGCCCACGAACTCATCGATCTTGACGAAGTCGCCCTCGCGGAAGGGCTGGTCGATGCCCAGCGAGAATGCGCCGAAGAGGTTCTCGACCGTCTTCTGCGCCGCGAGGGCGAACGCCAGTCCGCCGAGCCCCAGTCCCGCGATGAGGCTTCCGACGGGAAAGCCCAGCATGGAGATGAGGGCCACCGTGCCGATGGCGGCCAGCACCACCTTCATCACGCGCGACGCCAGCGGAAGCAGCGCGCGCGACGAGGAGGAGTCCTGCGCCCACGCCGATTCCGCCGCCACCGCGCGCACCACGTCTATCACGCGCCACAGCGACCAGAAGAAGGCGCCGAACAGGCCGACGCGCACCACGTTGAAGGCCGTATCGGCTGCCGGCTTGTAGAGCGAGAGGAAGGGAATGAGGGCGGCCGCGGCCACCATCGTGAGGGCCGCGGTCAGCGGGCCACCGATGCGGTCGAGCACCGCGTCATCCCACGTGAGCTGAGTCCGGCGCACGACGCGGCTGAAGATGCTGCGCAGGATGCGGCTGACGATGCCGCCAAGGAGGCCGGCCACGAGCAGGAGGGGCAGCAGGGCGATCCACTGCCAGCGCAGCAGGTTGAAGGGGCCCGGGCGCAGCAGCACCGGGGGAAGATTCTCCAAAATCCAGCGGTCGGGGAGACTGTCGTACCAGCCCGGGATGCGCTGCACGGTGCCGCGAGAGAATTGCCAGCTGACGCCTGCCGCCTCGGGCTGTCGCGCGAGGCGCACGGGCTGTCGTCCCCCGTCGACCGACGCGATCACGCCGATCTCCTCCACCCCCATCACCAATCCGTCTGTCGTGTCGCCCACCGCCGCGCCGGACATCTCGTCCAAATCGAGCCAGAGATTGCGGTCGAGCACCGCCTTCAGGTGGCGGGCGAGCGTGGCGGGGTCGGCCGCGGCCGAATCCGGAAGCTCGAGATATCGCGCTGCCTCGTCGTACCTGCCGGCGCGTGCGAGTTGCAGGAACTGCTCTACAGAAGCGCGTGGTGAGGCCGACGACTCCTTTGGCGGTGCCTGCTCCTGCGCGGATTGCGGCTGTAGCTCCGCCGCCGCGGCAGCAGAATCCCCGGGAGCGGGCTCGGCCGCCCGCGCGCGCTGTGGTGCGAGGGCGAGGCACAGCACGCTGAGGCCTATGCCCAGCGCGATCAGGCGCGGCGATGGAGCGCCCGCGGCGCGGTGCAGGGACGAGCTGGTCTCGGTGAGGCGAGGGGAACGATGGGGCCGTATGCGAGCAATGGGTGTCATTAGCGTCATTCCCAAATATATGGGCTCCCACGCATATTCCCAAAACCTTTAGCCTGTTGCCATGCCACGACGCACGCGCGAATCCCCCGACGCTTCAGTTCGCTCTCGCCACACGACCGCCGCGACACCGGCCCGCACGGGGAGCGCGCCGCCTGTTGCAGCTGGCGCCGACGTGATCCGGCAGCTGCGATGCCTGGAGCGTGGCCTGCGGCTCGTCTCGCGCGAGGTGGAGGGCAGCACCACCATCAGTGCCGCGCAGCTCTTCGTGCTGGAGATCGTCGCGCGGCAGCCCGCGACCTCACTGGCTGCCGTGGCAGCGGAAACGCACACCGACCGAAGCTCGGTGTCGGTGGTCATCGAGCGGCTCGTGGCGCGCGGGCTGGTGCGGCGGCGAGTGTCGGCCGCCGACCGTCGCCGCAGTGAGGTGCACATCACCGCGGCGGGGCGTCGGGTGCTGGCCCGCGCGCCGACGCCGCCCACCGTGCGCCTGCTGGATGCGGTGGCGTCGCTCTCCGCGCCCAGCCGCCAGCGCCTCGCGGAGGGATTGGCGCAGCTCAACGACGCGCTGGGATTCTCCACGGCGCGCCCCGGGCTCCTGTTCGAGGAGTCGCCGGGGCTGTAAGCGCCTAACGCTTCTTCTTCTTGTTCTTGCGCGCGCGGGCGATCGCGACACCCGCCGCCACGGTGGCGGCCGCGACGGCCACGGCGAGCTGCTTCTGCTTCTTCTTGCGCGCCGCTTCACGGCCGGACACACGATCCACGACCTTCGACGCGGCCACCTTCGCTTCCGAGCCGGCCTGCCTCGCCGTCTTCACGGCCACGCGGGCCGTCCGGACGGCCTCAGCTGCAATCGCAACCGCCTCGGTTGCCGTCTTTACCGACTTTCGCGCAGAGCGCACAATGCCCGCCATGTTCTCCTCCCTGCTGGTGCCAACGTGATCTAACGCCCCTGCCTGCGCAGGGCTTGTGTACGCTAACCGATGTTAGGCACGCGGGGTAGGCGGTGTACGTCTGCGGCAGGGACTGCGGCGAGAAGCACGACGCATGCAGATGCGGTCGCTCGTGCGCGAACGAGCGACTGGGAGCAGCAGCACGTGCGAGACGTCGTGCTACGCCTCGGGACCACCGGCACGGCGCAACGTCTGAGTGCGCCGTCCGGAGTGGTGGTGTGCGGGTGAAATCTCCCTTGGGATCGGTCAAGAAACCGCTCCGCTTCACCAGTCTCGGGCGAGGCTGCTCGTACTCAATTTCGCCAAGATTGAATACCGTAACTTTGCGGCGATTACAGGGTCCGAAGTGCGCTAGGCTTTCTTGGCACCCGCAAAAGTCGTGGATTCCGGCTCGAGAATCACGCCCATGTTACGGACGGGACGCAGGACGAGGCACGCCGAAGCCGCCGAGAGCTTGTGCCGGAGGCGGCTGAGCGCCACGTCCGCCACGTTGGTGCCGGGGTC
>JBDSVW010000173.1:0-27454 GCA_039927015.1 Gemmatimonadaceae bacterium
GCGCGGTTGCGCAGGGGCACGAACGCGAACGGCAGCCCGCACGACACCGATTGCGGATGGAAGACGCCGTCGAGCAGGTCGTCCGCGCCTAACGACAGCATGGCCGCCAGCTCCTCGCGCGGGGGCAACGGGGCCAGCACCTCCGGCAACTTCGCGACCGAGAGCTCGGCGAAGCTCGGATATCCGCCGGTGGAGCGGATCGTCACCGGTACGGGCCCCACGCCTTCCTCGAACACGATGCGAGTCTCGTCTCCCGACAGGGGCACGTCGCCCGCGGCGGCCAGCACGAAGGCCGTGCCGACCGTCGGGTGTCCGGCGAACGGTACTTCGCCACCCGGTGTGAAAATGCGCAGCTTGCGCGTATGCGCCGGGTCGTCAGGCGGAAGCACGAAGGTGGACTCGGAATAGTTGAACTCCCGCGTCACCGCGAGCATCTCCTCGGTCGTGAGGCCCCGCGCGTCGGGCAGCACCGCAAGCTGGTTACCGCCGAAGCGTTCCGTGGTGAACACATCCGCGGTGAAGAACCGGAAGCGTCGCATGGATCTCCTGCATGGCAAGGAAAGAGGGCGGAGGGCGACCAGCGCCCCCCGCCTTCACCCGCGCCGCGTGAGCCTACTCCGCGCCCATGAACGGATACCGGTAGTCGGTCGCCGGCGCGAATGTCTCCTTGATCGACCGGGGGCTCACCCAGCGCAGCAGATTGAGCTTCGAGCCCGCCTTGTCGTTGGTGCCCGATGCGCGCGAGCCACCGAAGGGCTGCTGGCCGACCACGGCGCCGGTGCACTTGTCGTTGATGTAGAAGTTGCCGGCCGCGTTGCGCAGGGCGACCAGCGCCTCGCGCACGCCGTTCCGGTCGTCCGAGAATATCGCGCCGGTGAGTGCGTACGGAGAGGTGCGATCAACCGTCTCCAGCGTCTCCAGCCACTGGTCGTCTTCGTAGACGAAGACGGTCAGCACGGGTCCGAAAATCTCCTCGCACATCAGGCGGTAGTCGGCCGTCGGCGCCTCGATGAGCGTGGGCTCGATGAAGTAGCCCTGCGAGCCGTCGGCGCCGCCCCCGGCCACGAGCTTCGCGTTCACCTTCGCGTCGGCCAGGTACTCGCTGATCTTGTCGAACGACTTCTTGTCGATCACCGCGCCCATGAAGTTCCGGAAGTCGCGCACGTCGCCGACCTTGATGTCCTTCATCATGGCCACGGCCGCATCCTTCACCGCGGGCCAGAGTGACTTCGGCACGTAGGCGCGGCTGGCCGCCGAGCACTTCTGCCCCTGATACTCGAAGGCGCCTCGCACCAGCGCCACCGCCACGCTCTGCGCATCCGACGACGGGTGCGCCACGATGAAGTCCTTGCCCCCCGTCTCGCCGACGATGCGCGGGTACGTGCGGTAGTTGGACATGTTCGCGCCGATCGTCTTCCACATGGAGTTGAAGACGCCCGTGCTGCCCGTGAAGTGCACGCCCGCGAGGTCGCGATGCTTGAGCACCCGCTCGCTGATCATGACTGGGTCGCCGGGCACGAAGTTGATCACCCCCGGCGGAAGCCCGGCGGCCTCGAGCACGCGCATCACGTAGTAGTTCGAGAGCACCGCCGTCGCGGCCGGCTTCCAAATCACGCCGCAGCCCATGAGGGCAGGCGACCCCGATAGGTTGCCGCCGATTGCCGTGAAGTTGAACGGCGAGATGGCGTACACGAAGCCTTCCAGGCCCCGGTAGTCGGTCATGTTCCACACGCCGGGGCTCGACATCGGCTGCTCGGCGTAGATCTCCTGTGCGTACTGCACGTTGAGGCGCCAGAAGTCGATCAACTCACAGGCGGCATCGATCTCCGACTGGTAGACCGTCTTGGACTGCCCCAGCATGGTGGCGGCGTTCACCGTGTCGCGCCACGAGGTGGCCAGCAGCTCCGCGGCGCGAAGGAACACTGCCGCGCGGTCTTCCCACGCCCACTGCGCCCACTCGCGCTGCGCGTGTACCGACGTCTCGATCGCGAGATCGACCAGCTTGGCGTCCGCCTTGTGGAAGTCCGCCAGCACGTGCTGGTGATCGTGCGGCATCACGACCTGCCCGAGGTCTCCCGTGCGGTAGTCCTTTCCCCCGATAATGATCGGAATATCCACCCGTTCCTTCGCCATTTCCGCAAGGCGCGCCTTGAGCGCCGCCTTTTCGGGCGAACCCGGTGCGTAGGAGCGCACGGGCTCGTTTACGGGCGAGGGTACGCGGCGGATGCCGTTAAATCCGGCAGCGCCCGGTCGAAGATTAGAGTCAGTCATGGGAACCTTAAGGGCGAGTCTGGAGTCTGTAAGCGGATGGCCCCGATCGCGGGGAAGCCGACGGAAGATAGTCCGGCGAAAATCCCCCGCCAACGCTGACGTCGAGATCCGGATGATCGTCTTGTAGGTATCGCGCAGTTCGCCAAGTGTCAGATACCTTAGAGAAAACCGAATTTCCCCCGATGAATCCTGGCGCTCGGCGCCGACGATGCGTCTTCCGAGCGGAATTCGAGACAGTTCCCGTCAGACGCACGACGATCTTTTCAACTAGAGGCAGCGATGAGTCTACTCCGTCGGTCGTCCGCCACGTTGATGGCGTTCAGCCTGTTGCTCGCTGGTTGCTCCGGAGGCGGAGAACCCTCGGGTCCGCCCAAGGTGGCCCGTGTTTCGATCAACCTGCTCGCGTCCACCGTTGAAGTCGGGGCGACGCTTCAGTTTACCACCCTCGCCTTCGACGCCAAGGGCAATGCCCTGACGGGCCGGACCACGACGTGGTCCTCCTCCGCGGCGACCATCGCCTCGGTGGACAATTCAGGCATCGTGCTTGGCGTCGCCCCCGGCAGCGCGACGATCACGGCTTCCATAGACGGTGTTCCGGCCACTCAGGCCGTGACCGTGATTCCCGTGCCGGTCGCGCTCGTCGTGATCGACAACAGGAATCCGAGCGTCAAACAAGGGGGCACACTCCAGGTGTCTGCCGTGACACAGGATGCCATCGGCCGCCCGCTCAACGGACGCACGATCACGTGGGCGAGCGCCAACGTCGCCATCGCCACGGTTTCGCAGGCCGGCCTCATATCGGGCATCGCCTCGGGCAGCGCCTACATCCGCGCCTCGAGCGAGGGCAAGTCCGACTCGGTCCTGATGCGGGTGAAGAGCCTCAACGCGCCCACCCTCGTCAGCACCGCCCCCACCACGTGGACGCCCGGTGCGACGGTCACGATCAGCGGTACCAACTTCGCCGCCGATGTCCAGAGCAACGAGGTGTACATCAATGGCGCGCGCGCGACCGTGACGTCGGCCAGCGCCTCCTCGGTGTCGGTGATCGTGCCGTCGATCACGGCCCTGCCGTGCTCGCCAACCGGCCCGGTTCCCGTGGCGGTGGTGGTGAACGGCGATTCGGCGTTAGGCACGGCCAACCTCGCCATGGCCACCCAGCGTCAGCTGGCGGTGGGTGAATCAATGCTGCTCACCTCCGCGTCCGACATCCTCTGCAACGAGTTCTCGGCCACGGGCGGCACCTATGTGGTCACGGCCTTCAACTACGGCACCACGTTCGGGAGCGCGGCCAACTTCCAGATGCTTGGCGCCGCGCGCGTCACGTCCGCCAGCACCCTGATGGCGCCGTCGCAACTCTCGGTCCTTCCCCCCGCCTCCGTCCCTTCGATGGGGCCGGTCATTTCGCAGGCGGTGTCGATCACCGATCGATTCGAGCGTGGACACACGGATGCGCTGAACGCGAGCATCGCGCTCTTCAACGCGCACCCCCAGATGAAGCGCGCCCTCGTGGCGCGGGCCAACCGCGGCCCCGCCGCCGCGCGCAGCCTCTCGCCCTCGTCGAGTGCGTCCGCCGCTGCAACGCAGGCCGTCCCCGCCGTCGGGGACAAGCTGTGGAAGCGGATGATGAAGACGTTCGGCAACTACAACACGTTCGACTCCGTGCGCGTGCGCGTGGTCTACGTCGGTCCGAAGCTGATCATCATGGAGGACTCCCTCTCGCCGCTGGCCGGGCAGATGGACGCCGAGTACAACAAGATCGGCACGGAGTTCGATCGCGACATGTTCAGCTTCCTCGCCAACTTCGGCGATCCGCTCGTGCTCGATCCCTTTACCGACAATAACGGCCGCGTGATCGCCGTGTTCTCCAAGAAGGTGAACGACTACACGACCTCAAACGGGGGGAACCTGCTGGGTTTCGTCACGTCGTGCGACTTCGCGCTGCAGAGCGATCCTGATCCGAGCAACGTCTGCATTCCGAGCAACGAGGGGGAGTATTTCTACGCCTTCGTGCCGAACCCGAGTGGCACCGGGAACGGGGCCTGGACGCTCGCCAACTGGATGCACTACGTCCGCGGCACGCTGATTCACGAGTTCAAGCACGTGGTCATGTTCGCGGAGCGCATCAACCGGAACGCCTCGTTCGCGGAGGAGGGCTGGCTGGAGGAGGCCACCGCGCAGCAGGCCACCGAGATCTGGGCGCGCAAGCTGTACAGCAACTCACCGCAGCGCGGCGACATCAAGTGGGCCGCAGGCCTCATCTGCGATTACGTGCGTCCGCCCGATACGCGCTGCGCCGACCCCGTGGAGTCCATCGGACACCACATGGGATTCCTCTACCGTCACAATGCGTCGAACGAGTCGAAGTCGGTGATCAACAGCTCCGACATCGTGATCTACGGCGGGTCGTGGTCGTTCGCGCGCTGGGTCACCGACACCTATGGCGGCGACGAGGGCACCTTTCTGCGCTCGCTCGTGCAGCAGCAGAATGATCGCGGTATCAACAACCTGCAGCTGCGCACCGGCAAGACATGGGCGGAGATGCTCGGCTACTTCTCGCTCGCCACCGCCTCGGACAACTATCCCGGCGGCGCGATTTCCGATCCGCGGGCGCGCCTGCAGAGCTGGAACACGCGCGACATCTTCGCCGAGATGAGCGCACGCCTGCGGTTTTCAGACGGTACAGCCGCCTTCCCGCGGCCATTCCCGCTGAACGTGCGCGTGATGTCGTTCGGCACCTTCCCCGATGTGGCGCGCAACGTGTTCTCCCTGCCCGGCGGCGGCTTCGCCGCATGGGAAGTGTCCGGCACGCAGTCTCAGCCGCAGGTGTTTGCCGTTCGTGCCGTCAACGGCGGCATAGCGCCGGCAAATGTGGGGATGGCGGTGGTTAGGGTGAAATAGAGAGGACGAGAAGACGGGAAGACGAGAAGACGAGAGAGGGGGCGGGGCGCAGTAATGGCCCCCGCCCCTGTCTCTTTCGTGCCCCACCGCCCCCACCCCCTTAGATTCCCACCCTCGTCTTCTCGTCTTCTCGTCTTCTCGTCTTCCCGTCTTCTCATATGCACCTGTTTGGAGCTCACACCGTCGACAAGGGCGGCATCCAGATGGCCGTCGCGCGGGCGGGGGCGGCCGGGATGCACGCGTTGCAGGTGTTTAGTGCGATGCCGCAGTTCTACAACGAGAAGGTCTCGGTCAAACCGGAGCGTATCCAGCGCTTTACGGACGCCATGACGGCGGCGGGCATCGAGAAGCGGCACTGCATCGTGCACGCGGCGTACGTGCTCAACACCGCGTCACCGGAGCCGGAGAAGTACGCGCGGGCGCGGTCGGGGCTGGCGAAGGAACTCGAGCGTACCACGTCGCTCGGCGTCCTGGGGTTCTGCTTTCACCCCGGCTCGGCGGGATCGAGCGATCCCGCCGGTGCCATCGAGCGGGTGGGCGATGCCATCGCCTTCGCGCTGGAGCAGGTGCCCAAGGGATCGAAGATCTTCATCGAGAACACTGCGGGCGCGGGCCGCACGATGGGGCGTACGCCGGAGGAGATCGCCGGCATGCTGGCCCGCGTGCCGGCGTCGCTGCGGGCTCGGGCGGGGTACGGCCTCGATACCTGTCATCTGTACGCCAGCGGACACGATTTCACGTCCACGCCGCGCGCATTCACGGCGCTGCTGGACCGATTCTTTGATGCGACTGGCGAGAATCCTTCGTTCGTCCACCTCAACGATTCCCAGGGAGACTTCGCCTCCAACAAGGATCGCCATGCCCTCATCGGCGAGGGCAAGATCGGGGTGGAGCCGTTCCAGTGGCTGCTGCAGGATGCCCGCACCGAGGGCATTCCCCTCGTGCTCGAGACCCCGCAGGAGAACGCAGCGCCCGAGGACGACAACGCGTCGGCCGATGCGTACGACACCCGCATGATCACGCTCCTGCGCTCGCTCGTCGCGGCATAGGCCGTCGTACTGCGTACGCTGCCGCGCTGCCGCCCCGGGGCGCGCGCATGACCTCGCGTTGCCGTTCACATCTCCGCCAAATACATAACGAGTCGGGCGGGACACCGCGGGCCACCTCAACCCCTCCGCGCATGCCGCATTCCCGAAGTCGTCGTGGTCTCCTGGTTGCGCTGGTCGCACCGGTGCTGGCCCTGCAGAGCTTGCCCGCACAGGCGCCCGCGCGCGACCTGCTCGTCCTTCTCCGTGGAACGGACACCATCGCCGTGGAGCGCTTCGTGCGCACGGCGTCACGCCTCGACGGCGAGATGTTGCTCAAGGCGGCGAACGCGCGCTTCACCTTTAGCGTCGATGTCGCTGCCGACGGAGGGGCGGTGCGTCTCGAGAACGCCTTTCGTCAAGCGACGGCCGACGTGACGTCGTCGCCGATGCAGAGCGCCGTGGTGCGCTTCACCGGCGACAGTGCCATCGTCGACCTCACCGGTGGCGCGGGCACCATGACGCAACGGTTCGGCACACGGCCTGGCGCGGTGCCCTTCCTGAATCCCTCCTTCTCGCTGGTCGAGCTCATCCTGCAGCGCGCGCGCCGGATTGGCGGGGATTCGGTTCAGGTACCCGTCTGGTCGTTGCAGGGCGGTGCCACGTTCCCGGTGCCGGTGAGGTGGAAGGGGCGTGACTCGGTGCTGATCACGATCGGCAACGTGGACACGCGGCTCGCGGTGAATGCCCGCGGCGACATCACGGGCGGGATCGTTCCGTCACAGGGCCTGCGCCTGCTTCGCGTTCGCGGCGGTGACGCGAGCGCCATGTCTGCCGAGCCGCCGGACTACTCCGTGTCGCCACTCGCACCCTACACGGCGGAAGAAGTCAGCATTCCCACGCCAGGCGGGCACACCCTCGCGGGCACGTTGACGATGCCGAAGGAGGCGCGCGGTCGGGTGCCCGCCATCATCACGATCACGGGCAGCGGTCCCGAGGATCGGGACGAAGCACTGCCGGGCGTGAAGGATTATCGGCCCTTTCGTCAGGTGGCGGATACGCTCGGGCGCATCGGGATCGCGGTGTTGCGTATGGACGACCGCGGCTTTGGCGTGTCCACCGGCAATCATGCCACCGCCACCAGCGCCGACTTCGCTGACGATATCCGGGCCGGGCTCGCCTACCTGCGCGCCCGGAACGACATCGACGCCACCCGTTTGGGACTCGTGGGACATAGCGAGGGCGGATTGGTCGCACCCATGGTGGCGGCAGACACACCGGACCTGCGCGGCATCGTGCTCATGGCGGGCCCTTCCCGGACGGGCAGAAGTATCCTTGAATACCAGTTGCGCTTCGGCATCGAGGCCGCGACGCAATTCACCGCGACGCAGAAAGACTCCGCATTGCGCGCCATCCAGGGAACTATCGCAACGATGGCGTCTGCCCAGCCGTGGATGGCGTTCTTCATCGACTACGACCCCCTCATCACTGCGCGCCGCGTGCAGGTGCCGACGCTCATCCTGCAGGGGGAAACCGACCGTCAGGTGACGGCCGACCAGGCGGAGGAACTCGCGCGCGCCATCCGCGAGGGAGGTAACCGGTACGTCTCACTGCGTGTCTTTCCCCTGACAAATCACCTCTTTCTCGATGACGCTGACGGCGCGCCCACGGGCTACGCCACGCTGCCCAGTCGCGACGTGCGGCGGGATGTCCTCTGCGCGATTGCCGACTTTTTCCGGGTGCGCATGCAGTGAGATTGGACGTCGTTCGGTGGTACCTCCTGACACGAGCTGCACGAGAAAACACGATTCTCCCAGCAAAAAGGGCATTTCTCCTAGGGAAAACGATGCGATTCCCTATTGCTTCTCTGGCGCGCTCTTTTAGTTTTTGGCGCGAAGAATTCGTGGTTTCCACCGGGGGAATTCACGTTTCCATCAATCAGGAGTCGAACGATGGCCGCTAAGAAGAAGGCCGCTGCGAAGAAGGCGCCTGCCAAGAAGGCCGCCGCAAAGAAGGCACCGGCGAAGAAGGCTGCCGCAAAGAAAGCACCGGCAAAGAAGGCGCCGGCAAAGAAGGTGAAGCGCGCTCCGAATCCCGCCTTCATGAAGCCGATGACGCCGACCCCGGCGCTTGCCGCGGTCATCGGTGCGGGGCCCATGCCTCGCTCTGAAGTCGCGAAGCAGCTCTGGAAGTACATCAAGAAGCATGATCTCCAGGACGCCAAGAACCGCCGGAACATCAATGCCGACGAGAAGCTCAAGGTGGTCTTTGGCGGCAAGGGAACGGTGTCGATGTTCGACATGACGAAGCTCGTCAACAAGCACCTCAAGTAAGCCCACGCACATTTCGTCGCATTCGAGAGGCGCGCCCTACGGGTCGCGCCTCTTTGCGTGGTGGAACACAGCAGCGAGCAGATCGTAGTTAGATTGTCCGCTTCTCCTCTCCCTCCCGCAGCGACGGGATTCCTTGGCCTCGTTCCCGTACATGGCTTCCAAGAAGTCGTCGCCTTCTCCCCGGTCGAAGAACGTGGTCGCCCAGTCGCGTAAGCAGGCTGGCGCGGGCATTTCGGGTCGCGTCGTGTGGGAGAACGTGAAAGGTCTGCTCAGCGCGGTCCTGATCTTTCTCTTCATCCGCACCTTCCTCTTCGAGGCGTATCGTATCCCCTCGGGCAGCATGATTCCGTCGATGCTCATCGGGGACTGGCTGTTCGTGAACAAGCTGCGCTTCGGTCCGCACATCCCGTTCACGGAGATCAACCTGCCGGGTTACGCCGAGCCGGCGCGCTACGACATCATCGTCTTCAAGTCGCCGCCGCAAGTGGACCAGCCGTGGGATCCCACGCCGACGCTCGTGAAGCGCCTCGTCGGCGTGCCAGGCGACACGTTGTACATGCGAGATGCGAAGCTCTTCGTGAACGGCATCGAACAGCGACAGGGCTATGGCGCGAACTCGGAACCTGGCGATCCGAATGAGGTGAGCGAGCTCTTTGATTGGCAGAAGCCGTTCGGCTTGGCGGCCTCGCGCTTCGGACCCGCACCGGGGCAGCCTACGCACGACAACTGGGGGCCGCTGGTGGTGCCGCCGGCGCATTACTTCATGATGGGCGACAGCCGCTACAACTCGAAGGATTCACGTTACTGGGGCCTCGTGCCACGCGAGAACATCCGGGGGCGTCCGCTGTTCGTCTACTACTCCTGGAACGCCGAGAGCGACCGCCCGCTGGCGTTCCTCACAGACATCCGTTGGGGTCGCATCGGGCACTGGATTCACTAGGCACGCCGGTCGGTACGCCGGGAACGATGCCCGGCACCTTCGCCTTCCCCGCGGCCCCTTTCGCCCACGCTCGACACACGGCACTCTATGCCGGGGCGCCGTGCGCGGCGCGAAGACTCAACTCGAGGGGATGACCGATGGTGCGGACGCGTTTGGTGCGGATGGGAAGTGTGCTCGTGCTGGCCGCCGCGTGCGCCCGGCGTCCTGTCACGGAGATGGGGGCGCGCCCCGAGGGAGAGACGTCCCTCGCGGTGCAGGGCCTCACCGCTCCTGTCGAAGTCCGGCGCGACCGTTGGGGGGTGCCGCACATTTACGCGAAGAACCAGGGGGACATGTTCTTCGCGCAGGGTTTCGTGGCGGCCCAGGATCGTCTCTTCCAGATGGAGATGTGGCGCCGGCAAGGCGAGGGACGTCTCGCGGAAGTGCTCGGGCCCGCGGCGCTGGACCGCGACCGCTTCGCGCGCACCTTCAAGTACCGCGGTGACATGGCGAGCGAGTGGGCCGCGTACGGTCCGGATACGAAGGAGATCGTCTCCGACTTCGTGCGAGGCGTGAACGCGTACATCGCGATGGCGGGCGACTCGCTGCCCCCGGAATTCGCGATGCTGGGCTTCCGCCCCGAGCCGTGGTCGCCCGAAGTTCCCCTCGCGCGGGCCACGGGTCTCTCGGCGGTCTCGAATGCATCGAGTGAAGTGCTGCGCGCACAGCTGGTCGCGAAGCTCGGCGCCGAGCGGGTGAACGAGATCCTGCCCGTCGATCCGGCGCGGGCCCTCGACCCCGCGGCGGGACTCTCGCTGGACGGTATCAACAGCGAATCGTTAGGTGGCTTCTCTGCGGCCTTCGCCGACGTGGCCTACAATCGCATCGAAGGCTCGAACAACTGGGTCGTGAGCGGCGCGAAGACCGTCACCGGCAAGCCCATCCTGGCCAATGATCCGCACCGCGTGATTACCAATCCGGCGGTCCGCTACCTCACCCACCTGGTATCCCCGGGCTGGAACGTGATTGGCGCGGGTGAGCCAGCGAGTCCCGGCGTGGCGATCGGACATAACGATCGCATCGCCTTCGGCCTCACCGTGGTGGGCATGGACCAGCAGGATGTGTACGTGGAAACCCTGGGGCCGTGCCCGGCCGGCGTCACCTCCGCCTTGACGGGTGGGGACGCGAGGTTCGGCTGCTCTCGCTTCAACGGCAACTGGCAGCCCGTGCGCGTCATCACGGACACCATTCGCGTGAAGGGGGAGGCGGCGCGCGTGACGCAGCTCCGCTTCACGGTGCACGGCCCGCTGTTGTCCATCGACTCCACGCGCTCACGAGGTATCGCGCTTCGTTCGATCCACAGCGAGCCCGGCACCGCGTCGTATCTCGCCTCGCTCGCGCTGGGCCGGGCGCGGGACTGGGAAAGCTTCCAGGGGGCGATGACGCGCTGGCTCATGCCCAGCGAGAACATGATCTACGCGGACGTGGAGGGAAACATCGGCTGGGTGGCGGGGGGCATCATGCCTCGCCGCACCTGGTCGGGACTGCTGCCCGTGCCGGGCGACGGCACGCACGAGTGGCGTGGCTTCGTACCGGGCATGTCGCTGCCCCGCTCGTACAACCCCGACGAGGGATTCATCGCCACCTCCAACAACAACATCCTGCCCGAGGGCTACCAGCTCCCGCTGTCGTACGAGTGGGCCTCGCGCTATCGCGTGGATCGCGTGCGCGAGGTGCTGCGCCAGCCCAAGCGCTTCTCGGTGGACGACTTCCGCCAGTTGCAACACGACGACTACTCCAAGCTCGCCGAGGCGATCGTCCCGCACCTCGTGTCCGCCGCGCAACGCATGGGGCAGGGTAGCCGGCCCGAGGTGGCGCAGCTGGCCTCGTGGAACCTGCGCATGTCGCGCGACCAGCTTGCGCCCACGATCTTCGCCGCGTGGGCGCCAGAGGCGTACCGGCGGGTCATGGCACGTGAATTATCCGGCGAGCCGTCGGCCGCGGCACTGCTCGCCGCCCGTCCCGCGTACCAATGGCTCGAGGATCGCCTGGCCACGGCTGCGGCCGGAGGCGCTTCCGGTGCGCGCGCGACCGATGCACTGCTGTTGGCGGCGTTGGACGACGCGGTGGCCGACCTGACGAAGCGGCTCGGCGCCGATCGCAGCGCGTGGCGCTACGGCGCGGTGCACGTCGCCATCTTTCGCCATCCGCTGAGCGCCCGCTACGACCTGCCGCCCGCCTCACGCGGCGGCGACGGCAACACGGTGAACGCCACCGGAGGGCGCGACTTCAGGCAGACATCGGGGGCCTCGTATCGGGAGATCATCGATCTCGCGGACTTCGACAACTCGGTCGTGACCAACGTGCCGGGCCAGTCGAGCGACCCGCGTAGTTCCCACTACGGCGACTTGCTGCCGCTGTGGGCCAACGATCGGTACTTCCCGCTGGTGTATTCCCGCGCGCGCGTGGAGGCCGAGACGGCACGCGTGCTCTGGTTGCAGCCGGCGACCCGCCCATAGGACGCCGGCATGCCCGCACACTTTCCGTTCGACCCGCATCTCGCGAACGCGTCCACCATCCCGTCGCGGCTGTACAACGATCCGGTCTATCTCGAGCTGGAGCTGGGACAGGTCTTTGCAAAGACGTGGCAGCTGGTGGGACGCACCGAGCACCTGGCCGCGACGGGCTCCTATCTCACGGCGGAGATCGCCGGCGAGAACATCGTCGTCCTGCGCGACGGGGACGCGTTGCGCGGCTATCACAACGTGTGCCTCCACCGCGCGGGACCGGTGGCCTCGGGCTGCGGCAAGCGGCAGACGATGCAGTGCAAGTACCACGGCTGGACGTACAACCTGCGCGGAGAGCTGCTGCGGGCGCCCGACATGGAGACCACGGAGAACTTCCGCGCGGAGGACTTCCGGCTGAAGCCCGTGCAGGTGGCATCGTGGGGGCCGCTCGTCTTCGCGAACCTCGATCTCAAGGCGCCCTCGCTCTCGCACTTTCTGGAGGACATTCCGGCGCGCTGCGCCGCGTTCAAGGCCGAGCAGATGCGCTATGTGATGTCGAAGGAGTGGCGCATCGAGTGCAACTGGAAGGTCTACATCGACAACTATCTCGAAGGCTACCACGTGTCGATGGTGCACCCGGGCTTGCACAAGGAACTCGACATCGACAATTACGTCGTGGAGACGCACCGGTACTATTCACGGCAGTTCGCGCCGCTGCGCGCCGTGGAGCCGCATGCGACGGACCGTAAGTATGTGCCCCGCGAGGGGGACGACGAGGCGCACTACTACTGGATTTATCCCAACTGGATGCTGAACATCTACCAGGGTCAGCTGCAGACGAACGTCGTGCTGCCGATCGACCACCGCACGACGCTGGTGCGCTTCGACTGGTACGCGGTGGAGCCCCCCGCGGAGGCCGATCCCACGTGGACAAAGCTCGTCGCGTTCAGCGACGAGATCCAGGACGAGGACATCGGCATCTGCGAAGCGGTGCAGCGCAACCTGCGGTCACGCGTGTACGATCGCGGGCGGTACTCGGCGAAGCGGGAGAATGGGGTGCATCATTTTCACGGGCTGCTGCATGAGGCGTTGACGTGAGGACGAGAAGACGGGAAGACGAGAGGACGAGAACACATACTTCGGGGGAATTCATGAGACAGCTGCTTTCGATAGTCCTTGTTCTGGCGGGGTGTTCGCGGGGGGTGAAGACGGCGCCTTCCACGGAGCCGTATACGGTCACTGAGAACGGCGTCACCTGGATTTCGCCGTACGGGCCGCCGACGCGGCCGTTCACGCCGGCGGTGCGGGTGGGCAACATGCTTTACCTCAGCGGGCAGGTAGGCACGGCGGCCAACTCGCAGGGGGGCGTGGTGCAGGGTGGCATCAAGGCGGAGACGCAGCAGACGCTGGAGAACATCAAGGACGTGCTGACGCGTTCCGGCTCCTCCATGGATCGCGTCGTCAAGTGCACCGTCTTCCTCGCGGACATGCGGGAATGGGATGCCATGAACGAGGTGTACGTCACCTTCTTCCCGCGCAACAAGCCGGCGCGCAGCGCCCTCGGCACGAGCGGCCTCGCGCTCAATGCGCGCGTGGAAATCGAGTGCATGGCGGCGGTTCCGTGAGGGCGCAGGGATCGCGGGCATGAGGCGCGCCCTGCTGGTCGTCGCGCTGCTGGTCGTCGCGCTGCTGGCCGTGTCGGCGTCCCTGCCGGCGTCGGCCCAGCCGTCGGCGTCGTCGCCCCGCGGCACACTGGACACCCTCACCTTCTGGTCGCAGTCGTTAGGTGTGCAGAAGCGGGCCATCGTCTGGCTGCCGCCGTCCTACGGGGGGCCGGGTGCGCAACGCTATCCCACGGCGTACTACCTGCACGGCCTGTACGGCAGCGAGGGCGATTGGACGCGGCAGGGGCGCTTGCACCTGACGCTCGACTCGCTGGTGGCGACGGGCATGCGCGAGATGATCGTCGTCATGCCCGACGGAGACGATTCGTGGTATACCACGTGGAACCGCCTGCTCGACGTCTCCAGCTGCCGCCGGGAGTTCCGCCCGCGCGAGGGTGACACCGCGGAGTCCTACTGCGTACCGTGGTCGCACTACGACGACTACATCGCCCGCGACCTGGTGGCGGCGGTGGACCGTGGCTATCGCACGGCCGCGACGCGTTCGCAGCGCGTCATTGCGGGACTCAGCATGGGCGGCTACGGCGCGATTTCCCTCGCGCTACGCTATCCCGATGTCTTTCGCGCGGCGGCTTCGCACTCCGGCGTGGTGTCTCCGCTGTACGTGGGTCCGCGTCCGTTCCAGGGCACGCCGCGCTACGCGGAGTCGCCCGATGCGCTGCGCAAGAGCTGGGGGGAGCGCATGTGGCCGCTCATCTCGCCGGCCTTTGGCTCCGATGCCGCCGGGTGGATCGCCCGCGATCCGGCGCGGCTCGCCGCACGGCTCGTGAACCAGGGCGACGTGCAGGTGCCGGCAATCTTCATCGATTGCGGCACGGAGGACGGACTCATCGACCAGTCGCGTGCGCTCCGTCACGAGCTGCAACGCCTCGGCATCACGCCCGCCTATGCCGAGTGGCCCGGAAAGCACGACTGGGATTACTGGCGCAGGCATTCCCCGGAGAGCCTCACCTGGCTCGCGCGACAGTTGTCGGAACGCTGAGCCCTCGCGAATACGGGCCTCTTTGTCTGTCGGCAGGGGAGTCACGCCCCTAACTTGCGGGCAATGGCTGACTTCTTTCCACACGTCACCGGGGCGTTCAAGCTCGAGGAGCCGCCCGCCATCCGTCGCTTCTCGATGTCGATCATCGAGATGGCCCTGGTCACCGGCGTGGTGCTGCGGCTCTTCTGGGCGGTGGCCATCACCTCTGCGCCTAACGACAGCCTGTACGTGGCGGGGGCCCTGTTCGCCACCCGTCTCATCATCTTGTTCGGCATGGCGGCCCTGCACCTTGGCAGCTACACGCTGCGTCAGTGGGTGTGGCGTGCCCCCGCCTTTGCCCTGCTCGAGGGCATCGCGGAGTCGCTCACCAGCCTCGCCCTCATCGCCCTGCACCGCGAGCCCATGGGCTCGGCGCGCGCCACGTTTACGGACTGGCCGGGCATGGCCACGGGCACGCTGTTCTGGCGGCTGATCGCCGTGGTGGCGTTCGCCACCCTGCTCGCCGGGGTGGTGCAGTCGGTTCGCTACTTCCTGCTCAAGCGCGCGCATCGCGACCACACGGTGGCCGCGGTCCACGACGTCGCTGAGCGAGAGCAGGGGGAGCGACCCGAATAGCTGGTCCGTCGAGCGCCGCGCGTGTGTCGCCGCCGACGTGTGTCCCGTTCACGCCTCTGCCCCGCCCAATGAAATTCTCCACCCTCGGTTCCACTGGCCTCGTCGTATCGCGCATTGCCCTCGGCTGCATGAGCTTCGGGAGCAGGAAGTGGCGCCCCTGGGTGCTGGAGGAGGAAGAGGCGCTGCCGTTCTTCCGGCGCGCCGTCGAACTGGGCATCAACTTCTTCGATACCGCGGACGTCTACTCGCTCGGCGTCAGCGAGGAGATCACGGGCAAGGCGATCAAGACCTTCGCGCATCGCGACGAGGCGGTCATCGCAACGAAGGTGCGCCTCAAGATGGGAGACGGCCCGAATCGCGGGGGACTCTCACGCAAGCACATCATCCAGTCATGCGAGGCCAGCCTGCGGCGGCTCGGCGTGGAGCGCATCGACCTGTACCAGATCCACCGCACCGATCCCGCCACGCCCGTGGAGGAGACACTCGCCGCGCTCGACCAGCTCGTGACGCAGGGGAAGGTCCTCTATCTCGGTGCGAGCTCGATGTTCGCGTGGCAGCTGATGCAGGCGCTCTCGATCTCGGAGCGGAACGGCTGGGCGCGATTCGTGTCGATGCAGAACCACTACAACCTGGTGTATCGCGAGGAAGAGCGGGAAATGCTGCCGCTCTGCGCCGACCAGGGGCTCGGCATCATCCCGTGGTCGCCGCTGGCCCGCGGCTTGTTAGGCGGCAACCGGAAGCGGGGCGACCACGGCACGTCGGCGCGCGACACGGGCGACAGCGCGCTGGCCGACCAGCTCTACGATCATCCCGGCGACTGGGATGTAGTGGACGCCACCGTGCGCGTGGCGGCGCGGCGCGGCGTGGAGCCGGCGCAGGTGGCGCTGGCATGGCTGCTCTCACGGCCCGGCGTGGTGGCGCCGATTGTCGGGACCACCAAGCTGGCGCAGCTCGAGTCGGCGGTCGCCGCGCTCGATGTCACGCTCACCGCAGAGGAAGGCGCCGAGCTGGAGGCGCCGTACCAGCCGCACGCGGTGCGGGGCTGGGTGGACGGTCCGATCGTGCTTCCAGGCATCCGCAGCTGATAGGCCACCCGCCAGCGCCCGTGAAGCGACGATTTCACGGGCTCCTGCGTACTACAAGAGAGACCCGGCACAGAGTCAGCAATTCCGGCCTCGTGCCTGCCGCCTCGCGGCAGGGTTGCGAGCCTTCGTACTCCGCTTCCACTCACAGGCGTTTCATCATGATTCCTGCTCGTTTCGCTCGTTCCGCTCGTTCCGCTCGTTCCGCGCGATACCTCGGCGCTGCGCTGCTGCTTTCGCTTGCCGCCGTCGCTCGCCCCGCGGCGACGCAGGTGCCCGATCCCATTCGTCCCTTCGGTACCCTGCGCGACCAGGCGCACCAGCAGCAGCAGTGGCTGCAGCGACGCATGGACACGGTGCTGCCAGCGCTCATGCGCAAGCACGCGGTGGACATGTGGGTGGTGCCCATGCGGGAGTACAACGAGGATCCCGTCTTCTCGTCCATCGTGTCGCCCACCACCTTCGCGGCGCGGCGCCGCACGATCTACGTCTTCTTCGACAAGTGCGCCGCGGCCGGCACCGCGGACCCGGGCGACGGGTCGTGCGTCGAGCGCTTGGCGTTAGGCGGCACCTCGCAGGGCGGGATATACAAGGTCTACCAGGCGAAGAAGGTGATCGACAACCCGGTGGGCGGTCGACAGGCGGAACTCTGGGGCGACACCCAGTGGCTCCTGCTCAAGGAAGTGGTCGAGGAGCGAAACCCCAAGGTCATCGCCATCGACGTCTCCCGCACGCACGCGTTCTCCGATGGCCTGTCCGCGGGGGAACTGGAGGGCATGAGCGAAATGCTCGGCAAGAAGTGGGTGGCGCGATTCGAGCACGCGGAGGCGCTGCCGCTGGAGCTTATCGCCTCACGACTGCCCGAGGAGGAAGTGTTCTACGGGCGGCTCACGCAGGTCGTGCACGAACTCATCGGACGGATGTTCTCCAACGAGGTGATCACACCGGGGGTGACGACCACGCAGGATCTCGTGTGGTGGTGGCGGCAACAGGTGAACGATCACGGGCTCGGTACGTGGTTCCAGCCGTCTGTCAGCGTCCAGCGGAAGGGCGTGCTGCCGGCTGTTCTGGGCGACAATCCGGTGATTCAGGCGGGCGACGCGCTCTGGTGCGACGTGGGCATCACGGCGATGCGGCTCAACACCGACACGCAGCACAACGGATATGTCCTGCGCGATGGTGAGACCGAGGCGCCGGCGGGGCTGCGCAAGGCGCTGGCCAACTCCAATCGACTGCAGGATATCCTGTTTGAGGAAGTTCGGCCCGGGCGCAGCGGGAACGAGGTGCTTCGCGCCTCCCTGTCGAAGCTCAAGGCCGAAGGCGTGATGGGGACGATGTACTCGCATCCCATCGGTATGCATGGACATGGGGCGGGCCCGATCATCGGCCTGTGGGACTATCAGGAGGGGGTGCCCGGGCGCGGCGACGCCACGATCATCCCGAGCATGTGGTACTCCTCGGAGCTGCAGACCACCACGCCCGTGCCCGAGTGGGGCGGCCAGCCGGTGCGGATCGCGCAGGAGGAGGACTTCATCGTGGGGGCCGACGGCAAGCCGCGTTGGGCCCTCAAGCGGCAGTCGGAGTTTCACCTGGTGGCGCCCCGGTCACGCCCGGTACCCTGAGCAACCAGTCCACTCTTGTCGTATATTCCGCTCGTCAGATAGTGTCGCCGAGATTTCGCCTTCCCACGCGAACCAATGACCGCCTTCGCGGATTGGAAGGGTGGGCGAAACGGCGGAACGTGTTCCTGCCCTGCACTTCCTGAATGCCGCGTCCGCCAGCACGGCGGAGTGATTCCTCAACGCGGCGGCTGAGAGTCATTGCCGTGAAACGAGAATCCAAGCGTCTGATCGTCGTTGGCGACCGAGTGCTCGTGCGGGCCGAGGAGGGAGAGGAGCGCACGAAGGTGGGCTTGTATCTTCCGCCGACTGCGGTCGACTCCCAGGCCGTGCAGGGGGGCAAGATCGTGGCGACCGGACCGGGGCTTCCGATGCCCGACCTGGCCGATGCCAGCGATGAACCGTGGCGTACGACTGGTGGCGGGACTCGTGAGACCCGCTTCGTGCCCATGCAGGCACGGGCCGGCGACTACGCGCTCTTCTTCCGGAAAGCGTCGGTGGAAATCACGTTCGAGAGCGAGCGGTACCTCGTGGTGCCGCAGAGCGCGATCCTGGCGCTGGTGCGAGACGAGATCGAAATCGACGAGGAGTGAGCTTCAGCGCGCTCCCCTCACACATGTTTTTCTTCAGAGAGGTTGTTACATGACCATGCCACGCATGATGTACGACGAGCGACTCATCGCTCCCATCCGCCAGGACTTGACGAGCATCGGGTTTACCGAGCTTCGCTCGGCGCAGGAGGTGGATGAGACGCTGCAGCAGGCGACGGGAACCACGCTGGTCGTCGTCAATTCCGTTTGCGGCTGCTCGGCGCGCATGGCGCGTCCCGCGCTGCGACACGCTGTTGCGACCGCCTCGGCCAAGCCCGAGCGCCTGACGACCGTTTTCGCCGGACAGGACGCAGAAGCCACCGAGCGCGCGCGGTCGTACTTTACCGGCTATACGCCGTCGTCGCCTTCCATCGCGCTGCTGAAGGACGGCAAGCTCGTGTACATGATGGAGCGTTGGCAGATTGAGAGCCGTCCCGCCGAAGTCATCGCCGCGGACCTGATAGCCGCGTTCGAGACGCACTGCGCCTCCGGCGCCTGATCGTCTGACATCCCCCGGAATCGGCTCCCCGAAGGGGGAGTTGCTGGATGGCCTCTCGATGGTCATCACGCTCTATTCGGACCGACGCTCGCACGACGTCGCAGACATCGCCGGAGGCGTAGCACGCGCCTCCGGCTGTTTGATTGGGGTCCACAATGTCATGCTGGTCGCTCCGCGCGTTGCCGGGGGAGAGGGGCACCATCCCGGCTACCAGGTCCATGACCCACTGGACTCGGCACAGGAGGCCACCGCGTGGCTGGCGCGCACCAGCAGACGCCAGCCGCTCACGCTGGTGGCGCTATGCGGCGCACCCAACGAGCAGGTATTGGCCGCCTTCGACGCCTCCGACCGCGTGCTGTTGCTGTGCGATCCGTCGGTGGCGTCGATCCGTGGCACGCAGCGCACGCTCAAGCTGTGCGGATCGTTAGGCTACGGCATCGAGAAGACGGCCGTGGTCCTGCACGACTTTCCCGACGACGGCCCGCTGTCTCCGGCAGACGCGGCCGCCGCGTTGCGACGGGAGATCCTGTGGGCCATTCCGGCGCGGGCCGCCGGCCAGGCGGCGCGCGAGGCGGCGTTCGCCGCCCTTGCGGCGCGCCTTATCGCGCCAGCCTGATCCAGCGCGACACTTCCCGCAGGGAGGGCTTCTTGCCGTACATCAGCACGCCGACGCGATAGATGCGCGCCGCGAGCCAGATGGCGCCCAAGCAGGTGGCGATGAGAATCGCGATCGAGGCGGCCACCTCCCACCACGGCACCGCCGTGATGCTCATCCGCACGGGCATCAGGATGGGAGAGGTGAAGGGCACGAGCGTCACGACCCGCGCCATCACGCCGTTCGGCTGCAGCAGCACGGGCGTGAGCAGGAGAATGCTCGGGATGATGAGGAAGGTGAGCGGCGTCGCGACCTGCTGCGCGTCCTGCGTGCTGCTCACCATCGATCCGGCAGCCGCAAAGAGCGAGGTGAAGAAGATGAAGCCGAGGATGAAGTAGGCGAAAAACGCCGCGCCCGTGAGCACGCTCACTTGCGGCATCTGCACAGCCACCGCCGGCAGTCCCAGCGCCTGCATGATCGTCTGCTGGTTCGCCAGCAGCAGGATTCCGCTCGCGACCCACACGACCTGCTGCGTGAGACCCACGGCTCCGACGCCCAGCACCTTGCCGGCCAGCAGCTTGTCCGACGGGATGCTGGCCACCACCACTTCGGCCACGCGCTGGGTCTTCTCCTCAATCACGCCCATCAGGATCGACTGGCCGTAGAGCACGATACTCATGTAGAGCAGCAGCGCGACGATGTAGGCCAGCACGATATTGCCCTTGCCCGAGCTTCCGCGGCCCTGCTCGGTGAGGCGCTCCGTGTCGAGCTTGAGCCGCATGGTGGAGAGCGACTGGACCTTCGCGGCGTCCAGGCCTGCCGCTTCGAAGCGCATGCCAAGCACGGCCGTCCGTGTGGCCTCCTGCAGCCGGTCCGTGTCGGGAATCGTGCTGGCATTGCGCCCCGAGTATCGGGCGCGTTCTCCCGACTGCGTGAGTGCATCCACCACGAGGTAGCCCTCGACGTCGCGGGCAATCACTTCGCGGGTCGCCAGCGATTCCGCGCTGGCGATCTCCGAGGGCGTAATCGTGCGGACGCGCGGGGCGCCGCCGTCCTTGCCGAGCTGCTGCGCGATGCGGGCGCCCAGGCCCGCTCCCGACGCGTCGAGAATCACGATGTTCGACAGCTCGCTCGACGGCCGTGTGGAGCTGGCCATGTACGCGGGGAGGACCGTGAGCACGGCCATCATCACCGGACCGAAGACCGTGGCGAAGACAAACCACTTGGAGCGCACGCGTTCCAAATATTCGCGCTTGATCACCGCCACCATCTTACCCATGGCCACTCATTCCCGGTTCGACGCCGGTGGCGCCCACCCGTTGCAGGAAGATCTGGTGCAGCGAAGGCTGCACGCGTTCGAAACGCTCGATGCCGGCGCCCGCCTCAATCAGGCGGCGCAGCAGGAGCTGCGCGTCGGCGCCGGGCGTGAGTTCGATCTCGAAAAAGCGGCTGGAGTCGTCCAGTCGACTGACGAGCGAGCGATCCGCGAGCACCGCGTCAATCGCCGGCGTGGAGGCGCCCGTGAGCCCGAGGGCCACGTGCGATCCCCCGTGCTCCGCCCGTGCCTCGGCCACCGGACCGTCGAGCACCTTCTCGCCTCGCGCGACGATGCACACCGAGTCGCACATCCGCTCGGCGTTGTCCATCATGTGCGTGGAGAAGAGCACCGTTTTCCCGCGCCGGCGCAGCTCCACCACCGTGTCCTTGAGCCCTTGGGCGTTGATGGGGTCGAGCCCACTGAACGGCTCGTCGAGAATCACGAGGTCGGGGTCGTGCAGCAGCGTGCCGATGAACTGCACCTTCTGCTGCATGCCGCGCGAGAGTTCGTCGATCTTGGCATTGCCCCAATCCTTCTCGGCGGTGCGCAACTCGAGCCGGTCGAGCCATTCGTCGATGCGCAACGATGCCTCGCGGCGCGTGAGCCCCTTGAGCTCCGCGAGGAAATGGAGCATGCGGCGCACCTGCATCTTCTTGTACAGGCCGCGCTCCTCGGGGAGGTATCCCACCCGGTCGAGCACGCCCGGCGCCGTGTTGGGCACGCCGCCGAGCAGGATCGATCCACTGTCGGGCGCAATGATGTTCAGCAGCATGCGGATGGTGGTGGTCTTGCCGGCGCCGTTCGGCCCCAGCAGCCCATATACCACGCCACGCGGCACCCGAAGCGTCAGGTCCCGAACGGCCACATGACCTTCGTATCGCTTGGCGATGGACTGAATGTCGATAGCGGGAACGGACATCGATCCTTTGTGAAGTGAAACCGCGCTCGCGTTGCCAGAGCCGCAATATATCCAACGCCCAGCGGGGATGGCGCAGTCCCCCTCCCATCGGTGAGATTCGCCGCATGCGCAGCGCGACGTATCACCCGTTGCAGGGCCGCGAATCGTGAGTGCTGCTCCTCGGGATTCGGCGTCCCCGGCACGCCCTTCATCGGGCCGATGGGCCGTGTCCAGCGTGCTTGCGGCGCTGGCAGCGTCACTCCTGCTCATCTTCCTCATCCTTCCCATCGGGGAGGTGGTGGTGCAGGGGGCCGGGCAGGGCGTGCGGCAGCTCTCCTCCGACGGGGAGCTGCGCTCGGCGCTGGCGCTCACGGGTTTCACGGCCACGCTGGCCACCTTGTTAGGCGTGCTCACCGGCACGCCGCTCGCCTATCTCCTGGCCCGCCGAGATTTTCGCGGGCGCGCGGTGTTGTCGGCAATCCTGGACCTGCCGCTGGTCATTCCGCATCCCGTGGCGGGCATCGCGTTGCTCCTGGTGCTCGGACGGCAGAGCGTCGTGGGCGGCGCGCTGCTCGGTGCGGGACTGCGCATCGTGGGCACGCCGGCGGGCATCGTGTGCGCGATGCTCTTCGTGTCCGTCCCGCTGTACGTGAGCGGCGCGCGGGAGGCCTTCGCGCGCGTGGATCCGCGCTACGAATCGGTGGCACGCACGCTGGGCGATGGCGTCTGGCGGGTGTTCCGCCGCATCACGCTGCCGCTGGCCGGGCGCGGAATCCTTGCCGCAGCAGTAGTGATGTGGGCGCGCGCGGTGAGCGAGTTCGGCGCGATCGTGATCCTGACCTACAACCCCAAGACGGTCAGCGTCCTGAGCTATGACCGGTTCACGACGTACGGACTGGGGGAAGCCATTCCGGTTGCGGCCGTGCTGATTCTCCTCGCCCTCGTGCCGTTGGCGGCCCTCCGTGCCCTGCGCGGCGAGTCCGCGACGAATGCCGGGGGCATGGGATGATCGAAGTGCGCGGGCTCTCATCGCGGCTTGGTACCTTCCAGCTCGACCGGGTGACGTTCCGCATCCCGCGCGGGAGCTACGGCGTGGTAATCGGTCCAGCGGGATCGGGCAAGACCACGCTGCTTGAGACCATTGCCGGGGTCATTCCCCAGCGGGGCGGGGAGTTGCGGCTGGACGACCGGGATGCCTCGGGCCTGCGCGCCGAGGAACGCGGTGTGGGACTCGTCTACCAGCACGGGTACCTCTTTCCGCACCTCACGGTGAAGGAGAACGTGGCCTACGGCGCGGCCGATGGCGACACGGTGGCCGAGCTGGTGCGTCGCTTTTCGTTAGGCGGGCTGCTGGAGCGGGACGTGGGGAGCCTGAGCGGTGGCGAGCGGCAGCTCGTGGCCATCGCGCGCGCGCTCGCCCGGCGTCCGCGCATCCTCCTGCTGGACGAGCCGTTCGGCGCGCTCGACCCCCGACGGCGTACGATGACCCGACGTGAGGTGCGGGCGATCCATCGCGAGTGGGGCTTCACGGTGCTGCAAGTGACGCACGACTTCATGGAGGCCGGCCTGCTGGGCGACGTGGCGGTACTGCTTGACCAGGGGCGCGTGCTGCAGCACGGCCCTCCCGCCGAGGTGTTCCGGCGCCCCGCCTCACCGTACATCGCCGAGTTCCTTGGCGCCGAGAATGTCCTGGAGGGCGAGGCGCGCCTGCTGGCCGATTCGGCGCCCGACTGGGTGGAGGGCGAGGACTCGCCGCTGGCCGCGGGGCACCACGCGGTGGAGTTCAGCAGCGGCGCGTTGCGCCTGTACAGCGTGGGCGACTCACCTCCGACCGGCCGCTGCTACGCGGTTATTCGGGCAGAGGAGGTCACCATCTCGAGGCAGGCACATGAGTCCTCCGCCCGGAACCTCTTTCGCGGTCGGGTGAGCGAGGTGGCCACCCTCGGGGCGTACGCCCGGGTGACGCTGGATGTGGACGGCGTGCCGCTGGTGGCCGCGCTCACGGTACGCTCTGTGCGCGAGTTGGAGCTGACGGAAGGGGTGGAAGCCTTCGCCACCTTCAAGGCGATGGCCGTGCACCTCTGCTAGGGCCGGGACGCGGAGGCGCCGCCTGCGCCGGCCGTCGCCCCTTGGCTGCTCTAGGCCAGCGGCAACACGCCCAGTCCGTCCAGCTCATCCAGCCCGATGGTCGGCTTCCACGCCAGCAGCTCGTACTGCGCAATGCCACGCTGCCAGAACGGGTCGCCATCGCGCACGGCGTCCAGCGCCTCCGCCGAATTCTCGTCGGGGAGCCGCAGCAGCAGCGCGCCGCCGCTGCGCGGATCGAACGGGCCCGACGCGATGAGCACGCCGCGAGCCTTGAGCTCGCGCAAGTAGGCTCGGTGATCGTCGGTATTTGCGATGACTTCCTCCAGCGGACGGCGATATCGAATGAGGGCGAGCGCGTAGGACATGCGGTCGGACGGGTTGGGGAAGGAAGGGGGTCGGGGCTGACCAATCCAGTCTAGCGATGCCCGAAGGACGCTGAAAGCGCCTGCGGAGTGCAATCGTAGCCAGGCACAATAAATCCTGTAGTGCCCCTCCCATTGGGCTGGGGTTTGCCCCAGTATCCGCGCGCCGCACAGACGTCTAGAATCAGCGGACGTTTGCGGATGGGCCCGGCCGACCACGGGCGCGTTGCGATGGGCATCGCGCCACGGACGACCCATCAGCGGCGGGAGCTGACGTCGTTGTCGGATGGCCGGTGGCACGGCGCCCCGGAGCCTCCGCCAATTCCACGAGGGATGACACCCACAGGAGCCGGAAATGGCAGCGAAGAAACCCCGCGGGCGGGCCAAGAGCGCAGTGAAGGGACGGGTGAAGGGCGCTGTGCAGGGCGCAGTGCAGGGCGCAGTGCAGGGCGTCGGACCATTGCCCCCCGAGGGGTCGCAGCGCATCGCGCTCGCCGCCGCGGTGGCGCTCACCCAGGCCTATCGCAAGGCGTCACCGGCATCGGAGCACGGCGGATTCTTCTGGGCGGATGGCATTCAGGACATTCTCGCCCAGCCGGGGTGCGTCGGTATCCGCTACTACCACGGACTGGACGCGACGGGCGCCTACCAGATCGTGCTCGTGGGCGTCGACGCCAAGGGATTGGACATCGTGCAGGATACGGCGACCATCAGCAGCAAGTCGCGGGCGCGCAGCGGCGCCAAGGCCGCCGGTGGGGAGGCGGTGCTCATGGACATGCACTGGCCCTGCCCGCCGTACTGCGATTCGAGCTCGCCGCTGCAGTAGGCCGCGTCCCACCGCGCGTCCGCCCGCCTCGTCATGCGGTTCTTCGCCTACGCCATCGCGATGGGAGCAACGCTCGCGCAGTTGTTGCCCCCCGCAGCCGTGCTGCCCGCGTGGCGCCGGACCAGCGTGGCGAGACGGTGGATTGCCGTCTGGGGTATTGTCTTCTTTTTCTCCGACATGCTGCAGCTGTCGGTGTCGCGTTTCCAGCACAACAACCTCTTCCTCTTCATCTTCATCAATCCCATCGAGGATGGGATGATCCTGTGGGCGCTCTCCCACTGGCAGACGCGCCCGCTGATCCGGATCGCCTACCGCGTCGCGATTCCCATCGTCATCCTTATCTACATCGTCATCGCGATCGCGGCGGGTGAGCAGAGCGGCTTCCAGTCCTTCGCCGGTCCCTTCCGGTCTCTCGTGGTCCTGGCGGCCGCGCTCTTCACCCTGCTCAGTCGCAGCACCGAGGAGGCGGAGGGGGTCTGGTCGAAGGACTGGTTCTGGGTCACTATCGGCGTGTCGCTCTACTACGGACTCATCGTCGCGGCGGAGCCGGTGGTCGCGCTGCTCGTGCCGCACAACGTCTCGGCGGCGCTTGCGGTGTTCACGGTCAAGGCGATTGGTGACATCATCGCCTTCATCCTCATCTGGCGAGGCATGCGGTGCCCCCTGACGCAGGGCAGCTATTCTGGGTCTACCTAGCCGCCGCGCTGGCGTTAGGCGTCATCCTGGCGGCGCTGGTCGCGGCGCTCTTCATCTACCAGCGGCAGTATCTTCGCCTGCACCGCGAATACGCGAAGAAGCTGCTCAATGCGCAGGAAGAGGAGCGGGCCTGGGTGGCGCGTGAGGTGCACGATGACGCGTTGCAGCGGGTGGCGATGCTGCAGCACGAGCTGCACGACTGGAGCTCCACTGAGCACCCCACGACGAGCAACGGGCCGGTCACCTCCCGCGTAGAGGCCCTGCGGTCGGAGCTGGAGGACCTGGGAGTGATGCTGCGGCGCGTGGCCCACCGCCTGCACCCGGCTATCATCGACCAGGCGGGGCTGCTGCCGGCGCTGGCCCAACTTGCCTCCGATATCAGCCGGTCGTCGGGGCTGAAGGTGGATACCGATTTCGACGACCAGGGGCTCGCGTCACAGCTCTCGCGCGAGCGGTCGCTGATCGTGTACCGTATTGCCCAGGAAGGCCTGCGCAACGTGGCGAAGCATGCGTCGGCCAAGCGTGCCCGCATCGCCGTGCGCAGCGTGAACGCCGGCATCGAGGTCACGATCCAGGACTATGGGAAGGGTTTCGACGCCAGCGACTCCGAACGCAGCAAGGGCCTCGGACTGATCTCCATGGCGGAGCGAGCACGACTCGCCGATGGCCGGTTGGACATCTGGTCCAGGCTGCGAGAGGGCACCACCGTTCGCGTCACCGTTCCACTCAAGGGGTAAGGCCATGCGACGCGCCCTCGTGCTGATCTGCGACGACCACCCACTCATGAGCCAGGGCCTGCGCGCCCTGCTGCGACCCAACCTCGTGGTCGTCGGCGTAGTCAACGACGGCAGCGAATTGCTGTCGCAGATCGAGAGCACCAAGCCCGATATCGTGCTGCTCGATCTCTCGATGCCGAACCGCAACGGTCTCGAACTCATCCCGGACATCGCCAAGACCTTTCCCGGCGTCTTTATCCTGGTCGTCACCATGCACGTGGACCGGACGCTGGCCGACCTCGCGATTCAGGGCGGCGCCCATGGCTTCATTCCGAAGGAGGCGTCGGCGGAGGAGTTGAACGGCGCGATTGAGGCGGTGCTTTCCGGTAAAATCGTGATCTCGCCGCGCGTGCCCAAGCGCTCGTTCCGGGATGGCGCCGCGGTGGACCATCCAGCGCTCGACCGCCTCACCCCGCGGCACCTCGAGATTCTTCGCCTCATCGGCGACGGAAAGTCCTCCGCGGAGATCGCCGCGCTCCTCAGCGTCTCGCCCCGCACCGTGGAGTTCCATCGCGCCAGCATCCGCAAGCAACTGGGCATCACGACCGAATGGGGCCTGATGCGCTTCGCCATCATGATGCGCGTGTCGGAGGGGGACGCCGTGGGGGAGAATGCCGGCGCCGAGATTCCCGGGGACGACGGGACCGCGCGAGAGTCCGGCGGTGCGGCACGGGAATCAAGGGAGACCGCGCGGGGCCGCCAGGCTCCCGGCCGCGAGGGGGATTCGGCGCCCTGAGTGCTGGCGGGAGCGGCTGCCCCGTGCGAGCCGTCGTCCTCCTCCCGCCCGACCGGTGTTCTCCCGATTCCGCCGACGAGTCGCGAGAAAAAGTCGAGGACCCATGCGTCATACCTCTACCACTCCCGCCGCCGAGC
>JBDSVW010000174.1:0-4701 GCA_039927015.1 Gemmatimonadaceae bacterium
CCGTGGGCCGTCACCGCGGAGCGGGACTCGGCGGCGGACACGACGAGCGCGAGCAGACGCTCAACCAGCTGCTCGTGGAAATGGACGGCTTCGAGTCGAATGAGGGCGTCATTCTCATCGCGGCCACGAACCGTCCCGACGTGCTCGACCCCGCGCTGCTGCGTCCCGGACGCTTCGACCGCCAGATCGTGGTGGATGCCCCAGACCTCCGCGGTCGCGAGGGCATCCTGCGGGTGCACCTGCGCAACAAGCCGATCGCGGAGGACGTGGATGTGAATCGCCTCGCGCGCGGCACACCGGGCATGGCGGGTGCGGACCTCGCGAACCTTGTCAATGAAGGCGCGCTGCTGGCCGCGCGCCGTGGACACGACCGCATCTACATGACCGACCTCTAAGAGGCGAAGGACAAGGTCATGCTGGGCGCGGAGCGCAAGTCGCTCGTCATGAGGGAAGAGGAGCGCCGCCTTACCGCGTACCACGAGGCGGGGCACGCCGTGTGCGCCGTGATGGTGAAAGGCAACGACCCGCTGCACAAGGTGACCATCGTGCCGCGCGGCCGCGCGCTTGGACTCGCCTTCACGCTGCCGGAGGATGATCGCGTGTCGGTCACCCGCGAGCAGCTCGAGGCGCGGCTCGTGATGGCATATGGTGGTCGCGCGGCCGAGGAGATCGTCTTTGGGCGTGAGCGCGTGACCACGGGCGCAGCCAGCGACATTCAGCAGGCCACCGCCATTGCGCGCCGCTACGTGACGCAGTGGGGCCTCTCGGATGCGATCGGTCCGATCCTGGTGGGCGACGTCGAGCAGGAGGTCTTTCTGGGGCAGCAGCTCACCAGCCGGCGCGAAGTGTCGGAGAAGACGGCGCAGCTAGTGGACTCCGAAGTGAAAAAGGTGATCGATGATGCCTTCGGTCGCGCCGTGCAGACGCTCACCGAACATCGGGAGCTGCTCACTACCGTCGCCGACATGCTGCTCGAGCGCGAAACGCTGACGCGCGACGATTTCGAGTATCTCGTGCGCGGCGAGAAGCTGCCGCCGCGTGCGCCGCTGCCCCCGTCGTCACTTACCCCGACGCCGGCACAAACGCTGCCGGTGGCACCGCCCAAGCCGGGCATGCCGCCACTGCTCGGCGGTCCCGAGGTGAGTCCTGCGTAGGTCACGCACGCACCGTGGTTGAGAAGGCCCCGCAGAACGCATCTCTGCGGGGCCTCGCTCGTTGGCGTCGGTTGCTCTCCCTCGTACCATCACCCGCTCTTCAGCCTTGACGTCATCCCGGCGCGTGCCACGGCTTCCCGACAGCACATCCGCGACACCCACGACGACCGCCGTGCGGTCGGCGGTGTTCCTGCTGGTGGTGTACCTGCTCACGCTCGCGCCGTCGGTGACATTGTGGGACAGCGGCGAGTTCCTGTCGGCCATCAAGACGTTAGGCGTGCCGCATCCACCTGGCACGCCACTGTTTGTCTTTGTCGCACACGCCTGGGCAGACGTGTTCGGCTGGCTGCCATTCGCGCTGGCCGTGAACGCGGCGTCCGCGGTGGCGACGGCGGCGGCGGCGGCGTGCCTTGCGTGGCTGATGACGAGGTGGACAGGCCGGCCGGAAGCGGGCCTGGCCGGCGCGTTGGTGGGCGGCACGATGGCCACCGTGTGGCAGAGTGCCACGGAGACCGAGGTGTACGCCTACGCGCTACTGGCCATGGCGCTGGGGCTGGTGGCCGCGGAGCTCGCGGCCATCCGTGGCAGCGCACGTCATCGTTTGCTGGTGGCGGCGATCTTCGGGCTCGCGGTGCCGCTGCACATCAGCGTGCTCATCGCCGGCCCGGCCATCGTGCTGCTCGCTGCCACGGATACGGCGGGACGCAGTTCGTGGCGCGCGGCGATGGCGCCCGCCGGCGCGTGGTGTGTGGCGACCGCCATCGGCACGGTGTCGCCGTACCCGCTCGTGGCGGGGGTGCTGCTGCTCGTCGTCGCGTCGATCTATCCGGTGGTGGGGGAACGAGCGGCCGTCGGCCGCGGCGAAGCGTGGCGCGCCGCGGCCATCACCGTGCTCTGCGCCAGCTTCGTGCTCGTGCTTGTGGTGAGGGCACGGCACGACCCGGGAGTGAACCAGGGGAATCCGGCCACGTGGGAGGCGATGTGGGAGGTGGTCGCGCGCCGTCAGTACGACGTGCCGCCGCTCTGGCCACGTCGTGCACCGGCGTGGCTGCAGGTCGGCAACCTGGTGCAGTATGCAGACTGGCAGGTCGCGAGTGCGCTGAGCAATGCGCCCGGACCCTCGCCCTGGCGAACGCCCGTCACGGTGGTCTTCGTGGCGTTAGGCATCGCCGGTTGCCTGTGGCATCGGGCGCGCGATGTGCGCAGCTGGCGGGTGATCCTGCTGCTCTTCGTGTGCGCCACGCTTGGGGTCATCACGGTGCTCAACCTGCGCACCGGCCCCTCGTACGGCTGGGGCGTGCTGCCCGACGATGCGCTGCGCGAGTCGCGCGAGCGGGACTACTTCTTCGCGCTCGCGTTCGTCCTGTGGGGACTCTGGGCGGGGTGTGGGATTGTCGCGCTCCGCGACCGGATGCGGCGCGGGCCCGGAGGGCTGGTCTTCGCCCTGGCGGCGGTTCCCCTGCTGCTCAACTGGCGCGCGGTGGATCGCAGTCGGGCACCCGAGGCGCGCCTCGCGCAACGCGTGGCGGAGGCGCTGCTTCATGACGCGCCCCAAGGCAGTGTGCTCATACTGGCGGGGGACAACGACACCTACCCCATCTGGTTCGTGCAGGAGGTGCTGGGGCAGCGGCGCGACGTGGTGACGGTCACGGTGCCCATGCTCGGCGCTGGGTGGTACCGCGAGGAACTGGCGCGACGTCACCAGCTGCTTGACTCCACGACGCTCGTCGTCTGGCGGGGACTGGCACCCACCATGCGGGCGATCGGCGACCGCGCGAGGCGAACGGGACGCGTGCTCACGGCCACCGTCTCGCTCGACGCCGCCCAACGCCGGATGCTGGATGATCACGGCCGCTGGCAGCTCAAGGGAATGGTGCTGCAGCGCGCGGATGGGAACGCCGGGCCCACGCTCTCGATTGATTCCGTCGCGGTGGAGGCCTCGGCGCGCCGGTTGGATGGGGTGCGAGCCGAGGTTCTGGCGACGCCAGCCCGCGACCCTGCAGGGGAGTACATCCAGCGCGTGATGTCATGTCCGTTCGTCGCTCGCGACCGCGTTCGCGGGCGCGTCGAGGGGCCCGGCAGTTCCCTTGAATCGATCTGTAACTTCCGATAGTTTCTTGTGTTATGCCTTTTTCTGGGCTCGCCGCAAGGCTTCGGGAAATTCGTGGCCGCATCGAGGCGGCAGTCGCTCGAGGCGGGCACGGGCAGCGGGTGGAAGTCGTCGCCGTTACCAAGACACATGGAGCGGAGACGGTGGTGGAGGCCTGGGAGGTTGGCCTGCGTCACGTCGGTGAGAACAAGGTGCAGGAAGCCTTGGGAAAGCAGGATGTCATCCGCGAGATGTCGCCGGACGTTGAGCCGGCGTGGCATCTCATCGGCCACCTGCAGCGGAACAAGGCAAAGCACGCGTTCCGCTTCGCCCTCGTGCATTCGGTGGACAGTGAACGTCTGGCCATCGCGCTGCACGAAGTGGGTGACAGGGAGGGGCGCGCACTGCGGGTCTTGATACAGGTCAACGCTTCGGGCGAGGTCACAAAGGGGGGCTTCTCACCGGCATCGCTGCGGGAGGAAGCGCCGCGAGTGGCGGGGCTCTCGGGCATCGAGGTGGTCGGCGTGATGACCATGGCGCCGTTTGATGCCGAGGAGTCGGTGTTGCGAGCGACTTTTGCCGGCGCACGAGAGGCCCGCGAGGTGCTGCGGGACGCCGGGATGCCAGCCCAGGAGCTGTCGATGGGTATGTCGAACGATTTCGAGATTGCGGTGGAAGAGGGCGCGACGCTGGTGCGCCTCGGCACGATCCTCTTCGGAGAGCGAACGCCATGACCGACGAATCATTTCACCTGACAGCGCTGGACATCCGGCGCTTTGACTTCGGATCCGCCCTGCGCGGATACGACCGCGCACGCGTGGATCAGTTCCGCGATCAGGCGGCCAACGAAGTCGAGCGCCTGGTGAAGCAGTGCCAGCTGCTGGAGGGTAAAGCGCAGGGCTTTCACGAACAGCTGCGCGCGTTCCGCGAGCGGGACAAGGCGATCAACGAGGCGCTGGTCTCGGCGCAGCAGCTGCGGGCCGAGGTGCGCGAGCAGGCGGAGCGCGAGGCACAGCTGATCCTCCGCGAGGCGAGAGCCGAAGCCGAGGGCATCGTCGCCGGCGCGAGGGGCGACACGCAACGTGTCGAGTTTGAACTCGACGTGCTGGTGCGGCAGCGCCGCGCCTACCTGGCGCAGCTGCGGAACATGGTGGAGCGCCACATGGCGGACATCGAGGCGGCAGAGGCCAGCCCGGCGACGATGCCGCCGGCACGGCGCGAGAGCCCGGCGGCAGAGAGCGTGGAGACGCCCGAGTGGCTCGACACGCTGGTGAAGGAATAGGCGATTGGCCGCGCGCGCTGGCGAGTGGCCCGGGAAACGGGGCGCAGATCAGGAATGATGACCGACACGCTTCACACGCGGGAATCCATCGCGGCGGCCGCCGATGCGATACGACGGCACAGCGCCGCGGTACCCGACGTTGCCGTGATTCTCGGCACGGGGCTCGGCGGGCTGGC
>JBDSVW010000175.1:0-7309 GCA_039927015.1 Gemmatimonadaceae bacterium
TTGTGTAGGCGACTGATCGTTTCGCGCGCGCCGCGCGACGAGGGGACGCGGGTTAGCGCCGCAAACTGAAACCCGGTCGCGCCGCGGGCGCCTTGGCGGCCAGCCCCCCGGTGTCGAGGCGCGAGGATGTGGTGCCCCCCTGTGAGGGCGGAGCGGGTGCTTCGGGCTCGATCTGCGACATGTCCACCCCGCGGGACTTGAGCGCGGCGGCAAGGCTCACCTTGTCGATGGCGCGCAGGTACGCCTCCTTTGGTTCCACCTGCTGTCGCGCCACCAGGTCCACCAGCGCGTCGTTGAGCGTGATCATGCCGAGCCTACGCGACGTCTGCATCACCGACGGAATCTGGAAGGTCTTGGACTCGCGAATGAGGTTCGAGACCGCCGGCGTGGTCAGCAGGATTTCCATCGCCGCCACACGGCCCCCGCCCGCCTTCCGGCATAGGGTCTGGGCGATCACGCCCTTGAGCGACTCGGAGAGCATCACGCGGATCTGCTCCTGCCGGTCGGGAGGGAACTGGTCGATGATGCGGTCCACGGTGCTGGCCGCGGTAGACGTGTGCATGGTGGCGAAGACGAGATGACCCGTCTCGGCGGTCTCGATCGCGATTCCGACGGTCTCGAGGTCGCGCAGTTCACCCACCAGGACCACATCGGGGTCTTCGCGCAGGGCGGCGCGCAGGGCCTGCTTGAAGGAACTCGTATGCACGCCGACCTGGCGCTGCGTGATGAGGCAGCCCTTGCTCTGGTGCACGAACTCGATGGGATCCTCGATGGTCACGATGTGATCTCGGCGGGTGCGATTCACCAGGTCCACCAGGGCACTCAGCGTGGTGGACTTTCCGCTGCCCGTGGGCCCCGTGACGAGCACGAGCCCCTTGGTAAGCTTGCAGAGGGCCTGCACCTCGGGGCTGATGCCGAGTTCATCCACCGTGATGATGGAGGACGGAATGGCGCGCAGCACCGCCGCCGGCCCATGCCGGTCGAGGAAGGCGTTGACGCGGAACCGGCCGAGACCGTCGATCTCATACGCGAAGTCGGTGTCGCTGGTCTCGTAAAACTCGCGGCGATTCCGCTCCGGCATGATCGCATGCAGCATCGCGCCTAACGATTCGGTCGACAGCGGCTGGCGGTCGTCGAGGCGCACGATGTCGCCGTGCACGCGCATGAGCGGCAGGTCGCCCGAGCGCAGGTGCAGGTCGGACGCGCTGCGCGACATCTGCTCGCGCAGCAG
This sequence comes from Gemmatimonadaceae bacterium, assembly GCA_039927015.1. Taxonomy (GTDB): domain Bacteria; phylum Gemmatimonadota; class Gemmatimonadetes; order Gemmatimonadales; family Gemmatimonadaceae; genus SCN-70-22. The sequence goes on from JBDSVW010000175.1 coordinate 1,232, forward strand.
CTCGTCGATCACCGATTGGGCCTCGGGGTCGCCGGGCGCGCGCCACGGCTCGCTGGGCTCCACCTCCACCACGGGGGTGGTGACGACGTGGACCACCGGCACCATCATCGACGCGCCGCCGCCCGCGGCGTGTGTCGCCGCCGGCGCACCGGACGTGGCGCCGGCTGGTGCCGCCTCGCGGCCCGCGGAGGCGGGGCGGATCTCCGAGCGTCCCAGCGCCCCGTCGCGCCAGAGGCGCACGACGAAGTCGACCTCCGCCACACGAAGGCTGGCGTTGACCGCTTGTCCCCCATCCAGCGACGACAGGAGGACCGGGGCCACGCACTCGGCCACCAGCGCGCGCCAGTGCGCCGCGGTCAGTCGCTGCTTGGTGATCGGGTGGGCCGTGTCGCCGCGCAGCAGCGTCACCGGCTCGCCCTCCCCGATGGATAGCGCGTCGGAGCGCGTGCTCGTGAGCACCTCGAGGAGCTTCTGAATCTGTGCCATTACGCTTCGTGGCAGACGTGCGCGATGAGGGCACGATTCAGCAGCACGATGCCCTCGTCCTTGTACAGTTCGAGGAATCGATCCTGGCAGCGGTTGAAGTAATCCAGCACGCGTTGATGCCCCGACGTCTGTTGAATGAGAATTGTCCCCACGTGTCGTACCCCGCCTTGGAGCACGACGTCCACCACGGCGGGGGTGCCGTACTCCCAATCGGAGTCGTCCACGTCCTCGCGCGCGACAAACATCTCGCGCACGTGCGCCTTGGAGAGCAGGAGCGTGCGACCCTTCACCGTCGCGAGCGGAAAGAACGGCTCGTCAGTGTTGAGCACGTCGCGCGCGGTCTCGTGTCCGAGCTTGTTGCGCGCGCTGGACTGCACGAAGAGGTCTCCCGTGATGCGTTGCCCTTCGGAAGTGAGGAGCACCACGGGGAGTCGGGACTTTTCAATCCGGAAGTCGTTGGTCATGGTCCACATCGTCGCTCATTGGTCATGGTCCACATCGTCGCTCATCTGTCTGCCAAGGTCGCCGTTGCGCCGGCCGCCAGGCCCGCGCCTCGAGCGCGCGGCGACTCCTCCCCGCGGTCGGCATGCCGAGGGGCAACTGGGAGTGTCGGCTTGGTGACGTGGATTCCTGAAGTGGCGCCTGTCCGCGCCGGCGCGGCGGTGACGCGGGTCTCCGCGGCACGCCGGAATGTCCTACGCGTGCGTGTCCTCGCAGATGGACTCGCTCTCCACCTGGATGGTGCAGTGCTCGATGCCGAAGTGCTGCATGGCGCCCACCGCGTCGCGCAGCACGCGCTGGCGATCCTCGGGCGCGGGCACCACCGCGTGCACGCTCATGGCCACGACACCCGAGGTGACGCTCCAGACATGCAGGTCATGCACCGCCTCCACCCCCGCGATGGCCGCCAAGCGCTGGCGCACCGCGCCTAACGAAATGTGCGACGGAGCCGCTTCCAGCAGCACGTCCACCGACTCGCGCACCAGGCGCCACGCCGAGCGCACGATGAGCAGCGTGACCAGCACGGACGCGATGGGATCGGCCGCGTACCATCCCGTCTGCCGCACGATGAGGCCCGCCGCGATGGTACCGACAGATCCCAGCAAGTCGCCCAGCACGTGCAGGTACGCCCCGCGCGCATTGAGGGAGTGCTGATGCACGGGGTGCAGGATCCAGGCACACACGGCATTGATGAGAAGTCCGCCGATGGCCACCAGCAGCATGAGCCCGGTGGAGATGGGCTCGGGGGAACGCAGCCGACCGACGGCCTCCCACATGATCACCGCCGAGACCACCAGCAGCATCGCGCCATTGATGAAGGCCGCCAGGATCTCCCAGCGCAGGTACCCGTAGGTCTTCTGCGGCGTGGCCGGCTGGCGGGAGAACCAGACGACAAAAAGCGAAAGACTGAGTGCGGCCACATCCGTCAGCATGTGCCCGGCGTCGGCCAGCAGGGCCAGCGAATTGGAGAGGAAGCCGCCGACCACCTCCGCCACGAAGAAAAGCGACGTGAGGATGAGCGCCAGGCGCAGCCGGCGCTGCTGACCGGAGTCCCCCGTCGCATCCAGGTGCGCGTGGCTATGGACGTGGCCAGCCGCATTGCCGTGGCCGTGGCCGTGGCCGAGCGCGGCGTTCCCCGTCGCCGGGGGCCCGCCGGCTCGGGCCGGTGTCGCGTCCCCAGCCGAGGATCGAGGCGGCAGCTGCATCAGTCGGTGGACGCCACGTCAGGCGACCGGGTAAGTTGTTCGGGTGCTAAGTCGCGTGCTTCTCATCGTCGTCCTGCTCGCCCTGAACGGATTCTTCGTCGCGGTGGAGTTCGCCCTGGTTCGCTGTCGGCGGACCCGCCTCGAGGCCATGGTACGCTCCGGCGACCGACTGGCGGTGTTCGCCCTCAAGGCTACGCGCAATCTCTCGCGTGTACTCTCGGCAAGCCAGCTCGGGATCACGATCGCTTCGCTCGGCCTCGGCTGGGCCATCGAGGGGACGCTCGGGGAGTACTTCGAGCACGCCTTCGCCCAGCTGCCGCTGGCGATCGAAGCCTCAGTCCGGGTGAGCATCGGCGCTGGGGTGGCCCTCACCTGCGCCACGTATCTCCACGTGGTGTTCGGTGAACTGGCGCCGCGCGCGGTCGCGCTGAACCACCCGGAGCAGGCCGCGCGCTTTCTCTCCCCACCCCTGTTGGTCTTCGTCTGGGTGGCGACCCCGTTCACGTTCGTGTTGAACAACTCGGCCGAGTGGGTGCTTCGGATGTTCGGGCAGAAGGCCGGCGTGTCGGAGGAGACGCTGCATTCCCCGGACGAGCTGCGCATGCTCATCGAGCACAGCGAGGAAGGGGGAGCGATTCCCCCGCAGGATGCGGAATTGATGGAGGGCGTGTTCGAGTTCAGCGAGAAGAACGCCCGCGAGGTGATGACCCCGCGCACGGGCGTCGTCGGCGTTCCGCTCGACGCCACGCTCGACGAGGCGCTCACGATCGTGGAGGAGAGCAATTTCTCACGGTATCCCGTGTTCGACGAAACGATGGACAACGTGATCGGATTGCTGCTGGCGAAGGACCTGCTGCCGGTGGTGCGGCGCGCGCCGAAGGAATTCGAGGTGCGTTCCATCATGCGGGACGTGCACGTCGTACCCGGGTCGCGCGAGGTGGAGGAGGTACTGGCCGACTTCAAGCGTCGCAAGGAGCACATGGCGGTCGTGCTGGACGAGTTCGGGGGCACGGCAGGCGTGGTCACAATGGAGGATCTGCTGGAAGAGATCGTGGGCGAAATTCTCGATGAGTTCGACGAGCCGCAACTGGAGGCGACGGTCACGCTCACGGGCGAAACGCTGCTTCCCGGTGAGACGCACGTGTCAGAGGTGAACGAACACTACAGCCTCACCGTACCCAAGGATCACTACAACACAATCGGCGGCTTCGTGTTCGGCGTGCTGGGACGGCTGCCGCAGGTGGGAGATCGCGTACCGGGAGGCGGGGCATGGTTCACGGTGCGGGAGATGGAAGGGCGCCGCATCATGCTGCTCTCCATGGAGATCGAGGCCGCCTTGCCACCGGTGAGCTAACCGGCCCGTCGCGCGCTCCTGCGCAACGGGGCCACCATCGCGGTCACGGCGTGGGAGACGTCCCCGCTCCCCGCGCGGTCCGGTTAGCGATGTCCGCACAGAGTCGCACGGCGGCCATCATGCTCGACGCATCGGCGATGCCCTTGCCCGCAATGTCTAGCGCGGTGCCGTGATCGGGCGAGGTGCGGGGAAAGGGCAGCCCGAGCGTGACGTTTACCGCGTGACCGAAGGACGCCACCTTGATCGCGGTCATGCCCACGTCATGGTACGGCGCGATGACGGCGTCGAACTCTCCGCGCAGCGCGCGCACGAAGACGGTGTCGGCGGGAAAGGGGCCGCTGATGCCGGCCTCGCGGGCCGCCGGCGCGAGTCGCTCGTCGTCCTCCCCGCCGAATCGTCCCCCATCACCCGCGTGGGGATTGAGGGCGCACAGGGCGATGCGCGGCTCGGGGATGCCAAACCACTGCCGCAGTCCCTCACGCGTCACGCGCGCGGCCTCCAGAATGGCCTCGCGCGTCACCGCGTCCACCACCGAGCGCAGCGGAATGTGTGTGGTGGCCAGTACGACACGCAGCGCATCCGAGGCCAGCATCATCGCCACCGTCGCGCCCGTGAGCTGTGCCAGCATTTCGGTGTGGCCGGGAAAGTCGTAGCCGCCGGCAAGGAGCGCCGCCTTGTCGATGGGGGCGGTCACGATGCCCTGCACTTCACCCGCCATCGCGAGCTGCACGGCCCGCGCTATGGCGGCGCCCGCCATCGCCCCCGCGTGTGCCACCGTCTGGCCCGGTCGCCAGGACCCGATGACCTCATGCGCCTCCACTCCGGTGCCGGACGGGCCGATCACGATGAAATCGGCCAGGCGGGATAAGGCCGGATCGGCGAGCGCTGCCGCGACAACCTCGGGACCGATGCCGCGAGGATCGCCCAGCGTGACCGCCAGCCGCATCAACCGCGCCTAACGCGCGCTGCCCGACGCCGGCGCGTGGCGCTGGCGTCGGGCAGCAAAGGCGTGGACGGTGCGGTGCGCGCGATCAGCGCCCGCTGCCACCGATCGTCTCACCGCCGTCGAGCATGATCGACACATATGTCTCCTTGCGGAGCCCGTCGAGCAGGCGACGATACGACTTCTCCTGGGAGAGCTGGTCGCGGATCTGGTTGCGCAGGTCCTGCACCGTGAACTCACCCTCGGTCTGCACGTTCACCAGCTGCGACACCACGAACTTGGGCACGCCGCGCTGCCGGTCCTCGACCTCGAACGGCGCCACGAAGTCGCCGTTGTTCTTGTCGGTGAAGGCGGTCTGGTACGACTCGGGAAGCTTCGAGCGGTCGAAGGGCTCGAGCACGCCCTTCGCCTCATCGCTGGCGATGTCGTGATAGCGCGCCACCAGCGTGTCGAACGGCGTACCGCTGCGCCACAGCGCGAGCGCCGAATCCGCCCGCAGGCGCGCACGCGTCACGTCCGCCGAGTCGTACTTCGGCTTGATGAGGATGTGGCGCGCCTTGCGCTCGGCCGGCTGGATGCGATCGACGCGGATGATGTGAAAGCCGAACTGCGTCTCCACGATGGGCGAGATCTGGTTCGGCGGCAGCGCAAACATCATCTGGTCGAACGCCGGTACCATCTGGCCCCGGCGGCTCCAGCCGAGGTCCCCGCCCTGCACCGCCGACGCGGAGTCCTGCGACTCGCGCTTGGCGATCTTCTCGAAATCTCCGCCGGTGTCGAGATCCTTGTAGATCGACTCGGCCTTGGCATACGCGACCTTCTTGGCCGCCTCTGATGCAACGGTGGGCACCACGATCTGGCGGAAGGTGACGGTCGCGGGACGCTTCGGTAGCCGCTCCTTCTCGCGGGCGAACGCGTCGCTGATCTCCTCTTCGGACACCGCGACGGCAATCATCTTCCCGTCCTGCTTCAGCTTCGAGACCAGGCGCTCCTGCAGCGCGCGGCGGCGGGCCTGTTCCACCAGCCAGCGGCGATACTCCTCCACCGTTCCGAAGCCGCCGCCCTTGAGCGCCGTGGCCAGTTCCGTGTCCGTCTTGAACTGTTCACGTAGCCGCTTCATTTGCTGTTCGACGGTCGTGTTCAGGTCCGCATCGGCCACGGTGATGGTGGTGTCGGTCCTGGCGCGCTGCACCATCACCTCGACATCGACCATCTCGTCCACGATGGAGCGAGCGAGCGCGATCTGCGCGCTCGAATCCTCTGGCACCTGGAGACCGCCGGCCCGGCGCTGCGCCAGCTCCTCGAGCACGTCGCTCCAGAGAATCGGATGCTGCCCGACTACCGCGACCACCCGGTCAACCGGAATGATGGCCGGCGACTGGGCGTGCAGCGACCGCGAAGCCAGCAGCGAGATGGCGAGCGTGGCGGCGACAACCGCTCCGCGCGCGATCCGTGGCGCGAGAGCGAGCGAGCTGGGGAATGGGAGATTCATGCTACAAAGTACACGGAATTGACGGAATAAGTTCGGTCACTGGCGAGTGGCGCACGCGCCGCACTGCTGGAAGCGACGCGCGGGCGACTCCTACTGG
>JBDSVW010000176.1:0-5786 GCA_039927015.1 Gemmatimonadaceae bacterium
ACCAGCACCGAGATGATCAGCAGGAGGGGAATCGCCTGCGCCACGCGGCGAAGCACGCTCACTGCGGCACCACCTCCCATTCCCACACGTTCCAGAAGATGCCGGTGTTGGTCGGGTTGCCCTTGAAGTGCCGCAGCGACGTGGGCACCGCGTCCAGCCGGGTCACGTTGTACAGCGGGATCTCCGGCGCGAGCTCGGCCAGGCGCTGCTGCGCCTTCACGAGCAGGACACGGCGCTCCGGCTGCGCGATGGTGCGGTCGGAAGCATACAGGAGCTTGTCCAGCGAGTCGTCGGCGATGTAATTGATGTTGCGGCCGGCGGGGGGCGTCCGGTCGGAGGCGAAGAACAGGGTGATCTCCGGGTCGCTGGGCATGTGCCACCAGTGCAGCATGGCGTCGAACTTGCCATCGAACCAGAGCGACGAGATCGCGGTGCCGTCCACGAGCTGGATCTTCACGTCCACGCCCACGTCGTGCAGCTGGCGTTGCACCGCCTGCGAGACGCTCTCGCGGATGGCGAAGCCCGCCTGGGTGATGAGGGTGAAGGCGAGCGGCTCCCCGTCCTTCGCGCGCATGCCGTCGTTGGCGCGGCGTCGCCACCCCGCCTCATCCAGCAACGCCCCGGCTCGCGCGGTATCGAACGGGTAGGTCATCACGCTGTCGGTAAACGCCCACGACAGCGGCTGGATCGGTCCGTCGATAACCGGCGCGAGTCCGTCGAGGAGCGTGCGCGTGAGCAACTGGCGGTCGATGGCGTGAATCAGCGCGCGCCGCACGCGCACGTCGCGAAACGCCGGCACCGCCCGCTGGTTGAGCGTGATGTGCTCGTACGAGTTGCCCATCATGCGGTGGATCGTGAGCCCGGGCACGGCGCTCAGCTCGCGATACTTGTCCCACGGTACGAGCGCCGCGACATGCGACTCCCCACTCTTGAGCTGGTTCATCCGCGTGGTGGTGTTGGGGATGAACTTGAACAGGATGCGCTTGATCTTCGGGTACTCGGGGCCGCGCCAGTAGTCCGGCACCTTGTCGAGCAGGATGTACTCGCCGGTGCGCCACTCCGTGACCTTGTACGGGCCGGTGCCTAACGGATTGCGGTTGTACTCGGTGGCGCGGTCGATGTCCTTGCCCTCCAGCACGTGCCGCGGCAGCATGCCGCGGATGAACTGGATCTCGTACGGCGCGTAGGGCTCGCGGTAGTGCACCACGGCCGTGAGAGAATCGGGCGTGTCCACGGACGCGATACGGTCGAAGCCGTCGGTGCTTTCGGGATTGTAGTCGGGTGAGTTGATGGCCTCGACGGTGAACTGGACGTCGGCGGAGCTGAAGGGCACGCCGTCGTGCCACTTCACCCCGGGACGCAGCTTCCACGTCACGTCCATGCCACCGTCGGGACGGAGCACGACCCCGCCGTTCTCGGGCGTCGGCACCTCAACCGCGAGCAGCGGCACCACCTGCATGTTCTCGTCGGTGATGACGAGGCCCTCCACGATGCACGTCTGCACATCCTCCAGGATGTGCGTGCTGAAGCGGTTCAGCGTGTCCGGCTCCCGGTCGTAGGCAACGATGAGCAGGTCGTTGGATGGGGCGCCCGCTCTTCCACTCTCCGACGAGCACGCGGCGAGCGCCACCAGCAGCGCCGCGCCGTGGCGCATCGCCGAACGGCGGGCACGTCGCAGCCCGCGAAATGGGGACGCCGTCGTGCGCTGCGGTAAGCTGGATGCGGAGATCGAAGCGCGATGCGTCATGAGACAGGGACTGAAGAAGGCAGTGCGTGGCGGGGCCGGGCCGGAGATCAGCGGGCACCCGTTCCGGCCATGAGGCGAGCGACCAGTGCCACCGGAAGTGAACCGAAGGAAAGCAACTCGTCGTGAAAGGCGCGCGGCGAAAAGTCGGCGCCTAACGACTCCTGCCGCGACGCGCGCAGCGCGTGGATGCGCGATGTGCCGAGCCAGTACATGAGTGCGGTGCCAGGAAACATCGAGTTCTTCACCACCTCCGCGTGCGCTGCCGCCGCCGGCATGCCCACCTCTTCCACATACATCTGAACGGCCGAGGCGAAATTGCGCACACCACTGTGAAACTCGAGATCCACCAGCGCGCGCGCGAGCATGCGCACGCGCGACTGCTGTTCGGAAACGCGCTCCTCCTCGGTAAGAAAGCCCGCTTCATCCATCAGGTCGGTGGCATAGCACGCCCACCCTTCGGCCATGCTGCCGCCGAGGAACATCCCGATGCGCGAGGCACAATCGGAGGCGGCCACCTGCCCGATGCGCGACGGGGCACGGTGCGCGTACCAGTTCTGCACGTGATGGCCCAGCGCACCGTGGTGCACCACATGGTTCAGCTTGATCACGCTGTCATTCCAGGCGCGAAGATGCCGCGCCAGGGCCTCGCCCTCCCGCCCTTCCACTGGCGTCACGACGTAGTCGAACATCTCCTGCACGTCGAAGGGCGCCGGCGAACGATAGTACAGGTAGTAGAGCGACGACGCCGCCTGTCTCGTCCACGCCGGAATCGGCACATAGCGGAGCGGCGCATCGGGCCACGTCACTAACTCCCGCTCATCGGAGAGCGCGTGGCAGGCGGCCCACGTGTCGGCGAAGGCCGCGTAGTAGTCGTCCGCCGACGGGTGCGCGGCTGCGAGTCGCGCCTGCACCGCGGGCAAGCCTCCCGCGTCTACCGCCGAAGCCATCGTTTCGAGACGCTGGCGCTCGGCGGCGTACGATCGCCGCACGGTCTCCAGCAACTGCTCGACGGAATCGTCGCACCAGTGGCCGCGGCTCACGAGGAGCGCGAGCATGTCGCGCCCGCAACTGCGTGCCGGTGAATCTTCACGTGGCAGGCTGGCCAGCTCGCGGGCGAACGTATCCACCGCGCCGAGCGCCGAATCTCCCTCCCGCCGAAGCGCGGCAGCCAGGTCGGCAGGCACCCCCTCGAGCGTGCGCCATTCATCCAGGCCAGACCTCAGGAGAACACGCGCACCCTCGCACTCCTTCAGCGCCTTCTCCACCCACTCGCCGGGCAGCGCTTCCTCGCCCAGCACCTGCAGCGCGGTGGCGAGGAATCGTGGCAGTGCCCGGAGCCGCTCGCGCGCCATGCGCGCCCGCTGCGCGAGAGGGGCGAAGTCGCGGATCATCAGCGAGATGATGGAGAACACGGCTTCGCCGATGACGAGCGATGGATTCCCGCGCTGGAAGTGCCGCCCGGAAAGCTCCGCGATCTGGATCTCGAGAAAGCTGTCGGCCAGCGCGCGATCGATCGCGTTCCAGTCGCGCCTGGCGATGACGTCGCGGGTTAGAGTGGCCGCGTTGTCCGATGCGAGACGTTCGCGAAGCGCGCGCATTTCGCTCGTCGCGCGCTCCACCCCGGCCACCGACCAATCCGGCAGGCGATGGTCGTGGGAGTGCACTCCCGTAAATGTCGCGTTGACGGGACGCAGGCGGTAATACGATTCGAAGAAGGCGTCCAGCGGGTCCCCCGCGACGAGGGCGGGCGATGTCACTGGCGTGGCAGCGGAAGAGTGACCCATCTCCGCTCCCTGAACGAGTACTCCACCGCGTTGATCACTTCCTGCACGCGCGCACCGTCAATAAAGCTGCCTTCGTTCGTGTCGTCATCGGAGAGAATCTCACCGATGAAGGAGGCCGTGAGGTTCGCATAGAAGAGCGTGCGCCACGATTCCTCCTTGGAGCCACCGGGGGGATAGAACTCGACCGGCACCTCGATCTCGCGGAACTCCACGTCGTTTGGCTTCGCCGCCTTGAGCGACTCGCACACGCCGAACTCCTCCACCAGCCGGCAGATGAGGGCTCCCTCGCTTCCGTACACGCGCGCCTCGATGCCCGGATAATTGCCCACGGTCACGAAGCTCGTCTGGATACTGCCAATCGCGCCGTTCGCGAATTCCCCGATGAAGATGTCGCCGTCGTCGATGTTCATGCGCATCACGCGGCCCGTGGCACGCACCATCCGCTCCGGGATGAAGTTGCGCATCGTCCCCACGACTTCCTTGTAGTCTGCCCCGATGGCCCACGCCCCGATGTCGATGATGGGGGCGCCATATCCTTCGAGCGACGAGACCTGGAGCACCGATTGGTCCGCATCGACATCCACCTGGCGCAACGGGTTCATCGGATCGAGCCACTGCGAGTTCTGCTCGTACCCATTGAAGATGAACGGGGTACCAATGAAGCCGGTGTCTATCAGGTGCTTCATGTAGCGCATGGCCGGCGCGTACCGGAAGGTGAAGCCGAGCTTCGTCTTTAGCTTCTTCGAGCGGGCCAGCTCGGCGGCGCGAATCGTATCGCGAAAATCGAATGCGACAGGTTTCTCGCAGAGCACATGCTTTCCGGCCTCCAGGGCGGCCCACGACAAGTCGAAATGCGTGGCGGACGGGGTGCAGACGTCTATGAGGTCGATGTCGCCGCGGGCGAGCACCTCACGGTGGTCCGTGTACACGTCCGGGATGCCGAATTCCGCAGCGACTGACTCGGCGAGCTGGCGCTCCGGGTCACAAATCGCAACTATTTCACAGCGCGCATCGCGCCTGAAGCCGGGAATATGCGCAAGGCGCGCCCACGCGCCGGCGCCAAGAACGGCGACCCGCACCTTTCGCGCGGGAGCTGGGTTTGCAGGTGCCACGATTTGTCTCGGGAGGGAAACAGGAGGGAAAAGGGGACGTCGGGCGCGAATTTATGCAGAGGCACACAGCCCAGCCAGCGGTTTCGCTGGCGCGACGCTTGCTATCCTTCCCGGTACGAATTCGATGTCTCGCCCGTCTTTCCCGCAGCAACCATGAACTCGTCCACACGTTTCCGTTATCGCCCGCTGCTGACCCTCGCCGCCGTCCTCGGCTGCCTCGGCGCGAGCGCGTGCGTGCCGACCGCCGACGGCGGGCCGGTGGACAGGACCGCGATGAAGGCCGCCAAGAAGGCGAAGAAGGGGCCCGCCGGCAGACGGCCGGTGGCGTCACGGATGGGCGCGACCGCTGGCTCGCTCCGCCAGCCGTCCAGGGACCTCGCGGACTACACGCGCCGTACGGGATACATCGTGAAGGGCACCGACTTCCTCACCTTCTGGCCGTGCGGCGAATCCGGCTACCACTTCATGCTCACCGCGCAGCAGATCGTGGGTCGTATCTCGCAGCAGTACCGCCTTGGAGCTCCGCGTCCGTACGCCGCCATCTACGGGGAACTTCGCGTCCGCTACGTGACCGACACCATCACCGTGGGGGCGAATCACTACGATCACTATGTCGAGGTGATCGACTACAAGGTGCTCGCCCGTGAGAATGCCACGTGCTCCGGTCCCACGCGCTCCGACGTGTCCAGTGCGATGCGGACGCTCGAGCACGCCAGCGGCGAGGGTCGTTAGCAGCTACAGAGTGGTCGGCGGATCCTCGGCGAGCAACTGCAGCACGTGCCGGCGCTGCAGGTAGTACAACCACCCCCCGTAGAGGGTGGCCGCGAGTAGCACCAGGCCGCGGGCCGCTGACGCGCCGTGACCGGCATGGAAGCCGCGAATACCCTCGTTCACCAGGATCGCGGCCGTCCCAATGGTGAGCAGTCGCGGCAGCGCTTCCTGATAGCTTTCCACCACTCGTCCGCGATGCTCGGCCACCATGTAGCCCACCAGGGTCGAGGACGCCACCAGTTCCAGGAAGCGCAGGATTTCCACCTTCGTCAACTGCGACGCGACGCCGGGCAGGCCGAAGCCTATTTGCCATCCTCCCAGACCGTCGGTGAGGGGTAGTAGGGTGAGGATGAGCAAATAGGCGCCGTAGAC
>JBDSVW010000177.1:0-12971 GCA_039927015.1 Gemmatimonadaceae bacterium
GCGAACGCGGCGTGACTCATAATCAGCGTCAGCAGGTTGTTGAAGTCGTGCGCCACGCCACCCGCCAGCCGACCGATGCTCTCCAACCGTTGCGCCTGCAGCAGCTGCTCCTCCAGCGCCCGGCGCGTCGTCTCGTCAGTCGCCACGCCGGCGATGCGCACGATCGTCCCCGCCGCATCACGCACAGGAAAGCTCCGGTCCGACACCCACCGCATGCTCCCGTCCGGACGCAGGATCCGGTACTCGGCGCGAAAGTTTGACCGGTCGGCCTTGAACAGCGCACGCACGCGCTCGCGATCGTCTGGATGCACCACGTCGATCCACAACCGCGGATTCGTGCGCAACTCCTCCGCGCTGCGCCCCCAGATCCGATCGAAGCCTGAACTCACATAGTCCACGCCCCCCGCCGGCTGTGCGAGGTAGAACACGGCGTCCACGTTCTCGGCCAGCTCCCGGAACAGCACCTCGCTCTCGTGCAACGCGGCGAGAATCCGGCGATTCTCCGTCACGTCGGACGTCATCGCCAGCATGCCAAGGAACGTGTCGCCGTCGTGCAGTGCGCAGCCCACGGTCTCCGTCCACAGCACTTCGCCGCCCTCCCGCTGGAAGCGCGCATCCACGTGAAAGGACTCCCGCTGCTGCACCGCGTGCAGGTACGTCGAAAGCACGCGCCGCTCGTCCTCGGGATGCAGCAGGCGTCGCACCCCCACGTTCAGCAGGTGCTCCGTCGAGAGGCCCGAGAGTTCGCGCAGCGCGGGATTGGCGTACACCACGAGTCCTTGCGTATCGCTCAGCACGATGCCCAGCGGCGCCGCCTCGCAGATCGTGCGAAAGCGCGATTCGCTCGCCCGCAGCTCCCGCTCCACTGACACTTGCTTCGTGCGCTCCTCGACGAACACGGCCACCGCTGACATACCATCGCACTCGATCGGCAGGTAGCTCCCGCGCCAGTGACGCTCCACGCCTGGATTCGAGGGCGTGGAGCCCACAATGGGCATGTCGCGCACGCTCTCGCCCGTTGCGAGAACCCCATCCAGGATTGGCCCCACCTTGGCTGCGACTTCGGGCACGACCTCACACATCCGCCGGCCAAGATGCTCGGCGACGCTGACGCCGTTGAGCTCCGCCATGGCGGTGTTGATACGGAGGAACCGATGCTCGCCATCGAACACCGCCATCCCCACCGGCGACGCCTCGAACAGCGCGTCCACCCAGCCGCGGCTCGCGCTCGCTGCGTCTGTGTGTCCTTCGCGCGGGGTGCTCACGGGCATTCGCTGTCGTGTACTGTCCTGCGGTGGTAATTTCCGGGATACATCCTCATCTCCTTTCCGTTCGTCTCCATCTACCGACCACCCGTCCCGCCTCACTGGCGGGTCACCGCACTTCGAGCAAGAGTCCTTCTTTCTCATTCCTCACGGAGCATGACTTTCTCTCGCAGGCTCCTGCTCGGCGTTACGGGCGTCGCTCTGGCGTCGCTTACAGCGGCCGCCCAGTCCTCCAGTCTTCGCGTGCCGGTAACGGTAGACACGTTGCCCAACGGTCTCACCCTAATCGTTCACGAGGATCATTCGGTCCCCACTGTGGCAACCAACGTCTGGTTTCACGTCGGGTCGGGCGATGAAAAGCCGGGACGCACGGGCTTCGCCCATCTCTTCGAGCACCTGATGTTCATGGGCTCCCAGCACGCGCCCTACCCGCAATTCGATCGCCTGCTCGAGGCCGCTGGAGCGAACAACAACGGCACCACCAACAACGACCGCACGGCCTACTACGAATGGGGCCCCTCCAACGCCGCGCGCCTCATGCTCTGGCTGGAGGCCGATCGCATGGGCTGGCTCCTGCCCACCATGGACTCGGCCAAAGTGGACGCCCAGCGTGAAGTAGTGAAGAATGAACGTCGGGAAGGAGTGGAGAACCAGCCATACGGCATCGCCGAGGATCTGTTGTCACCGTCCATCTATCCGGCGGGACATCCCTATTCGTGGCCGGTGATCGGTTCCATGGCCGATCTTTCGTCGGCCTCGCTGGAGGACGTGAAGGAGTTCTTCCGGGCCTACTACGCCCCGAACAACGCGGTCATCGTGGTGGCCGGCGCCGTTAGTACCGACTCAGTCCGGCACGCCGTTAGGCAGCTCTTCGCAGACATCCCGCGTGGTCCCGCCATTTCCCGCCCCACCCCTCGCGCCTTCAATCTGCGCGACACGACCATCGTTGCGGAAGACCAGGTGCAGCTGCCGCGCCTCTACCTGGCCTGGCACGGCGTGCCGCAATATCACCGCGACGACGCCGCGCTGGATGTGACGCAGTACCTCCTCTCAGGCGCACGGAACGCCCGCCTGACGGATGCGCTGGTCTACACACGGGAGGTCGCGACCGACGTCGGCGCCTACAACGACGCCCGGAAGCTCGATGGCGCCTTCCTCATCATCGCCACCGCGCGTCCAGGCACGACGCTCGACCAGGTGCGTGCCGCCGTCGATTCCCAGGTCGCCCGTATTGCGGCCGACGGCCCAACGGACCGCGAGCTGCAGCAGGCCCGCAATGCCATGGAGGCAAGCTTCCTCAACCGGCTGGAATTCGTGAACGCCAAGGCGGAGCAACTGAACCAGTACTACTACCTCACCGGCACTCCGGACTACTTCCAGCGCGACATCGAGCGCCTGCGCGCGGTCACCGCCGAGGATGTGAAGCGCGTGGTGCGCCAATACCTTCATGGCCCACGCGTTACGCTGAGCATCGTGCCCAAGGGCATGACGAACCTCGCCGCCACACGGGAGGGCGTACAATGACGCCCGTTTCCCTGCTCGTATCGGTGCGTCGCTCAGCGCCCTTCGCGACGAGCTCGAGCCACCGGCGCACCGCCTCGTTCAGCATTGCCGCAGCGCTGCTCGCACTGCTGCTGGCGGCGCCTTCCGCCGCGCAGTCGTCGCTGCGCGAAACGACGCCCGTCCCCGGCACGCCTGCTCCGCTCCGCGTGCCCCAGGTGCACGCCGCCCGCCTGCCCAATGGCATCGCGCTCGAGAGCGTCGAGCAGCGCGAGCTTCCCCTGGTGCAGGTGCTGGCCGTCTTCTCCGGCGGCGCACGACTCGATGGCGCCAGGCCCGGCATGGCGACCTTCGTGGCCACCATGCTGAAGGAAGGCGCCGGCGCCTACAACGCCGCATCGCTCCAGGCACAGGTTGCCTACCTCGGCGCCACCCTTCGGACAAGCGCCGACTGGGACGAGACCACGGTCTCCCTCAAGGTGCCGGTCCGCTCGCTCGACTCCGCGCTCGCCCTCATGGCGGACGTGATCATGCGGCCCACGTTTGCGGCGGGCGACGTGCGCACGCAGCGCGATTTGCGGCTGGCGAGCCTCCTGCAGCAGCGCGACGATCCCGGCGACCTCGCCAGCCTCGCCTTTGCTCAGACAGTCTTCCCCGCCGGTCATCCGTACCACCACAGCGGCGACGGCGACTCCGCCTCCACTACCGCGCTCGATAGTGCCTCGGTGCGCGCGTTCTATCGCCGCACTCTTCGCCCGGATGCCGCCCGCTTCATAGTCGTGGGCGACCTCACTCACGCCGACGCCCAAGCGTCCATCGCCCGGCATTTCGGACGGTGGACGTCCGCTGGTGCGGCCGCCACCGTTCCGGCCGTCACCGTGATTCCTCTTCGCCAGACGTCCACCCACGTGTATTTCGTGGACAAGCCAGACGCGGCGCAGTCGGTCATCTCGATCGGCTGGCCGGGCGTGAACCGCGTCTCGGCGGACTACGCGGCGCTGATGGTCATGAACTCCCTGCTCGGTGGCTCGTTCACGTCGCGGCTCAACATGAACCTGCGCGAGCAGAAGGGCTTTACCTACGGCGCTGGCTCCGGCTTCACCTTCCGCAAAAGCCCCGGGCCCTTCACCGCCTCGGCGTCGGTGCGCACCGACGTCACCGACTCATCGCTCGTCGAGTTCTTCAAGGAACTGCGTTTGGTGCGTGATACGCGGGTGCCAAACGAGGAACTGGCGCGCGCCAAGGCCTACGTTGAGCTCGGGCTCCCCGGCTCACTCGAGAGCACCTCGCAGGTAGCGAACTCCATCGCCGAACTCGCGACCTTCGGCCTGCCGCTCACCGACCTCTCCCGCTTCGCCACGCAGGTGCGCGCCGTGACTGCCGACGACGTGCAGCGCGTCGCGCGTCGCTACCTCACCCCCGATCAGGCGACCGTCGTGGTGGTAGGCGATCGTGCCAAGGTCGGAGCATCCATCGAGGCGCTCAAGCTCGGCCCCATCACCATCCTCGAAGTCACGAAGGTGGCGCGTTAAGCCGCGCCACCTTCATCACACATAACCGGACGCCCCGCTATCGCTCCAGCTTGAATCCTGGATCCACGCGGGGGCGCGCCGGCGCGGTGCCCACCAGCCATCCCGTCGCGTACATCCACTGCGTCATGCGTCGCAGCTTCTCGATGTCGATCCGGCTCGGCTCGTCGCGCGGCGTGTGATAGTCGGGATGCAGGTTGGAGGAATACATCACCGAAGGAATGTTGAGCCGGGCATACGGCAGGTGGTCAGAGCGGAAGTACCATCCTTCTGGATGCGTCGGCCGGTCCCACAGCGAGTCGAGCGTGAAGCGGCCGGTTAGCTCGTTCGCTCGCAGCGCCAGCGATACGAGGTCGCTCGAATTCCGGTGCGGCGGCTGCGCGCCTAACAACGACGCCGAGTCCGGGCTGTTGCGGCCCAGCATATCCGCGTTCAGCACGGCGATGATCTGGTCGCGCGGCACCATGGGATGCATGGAATGCCAGCGCGATCCAAGCAAGCCACGCTCCTCCGCCCCGTGCCACACGAACAGCGCGGAGCGCGGGTTGGGCTGGCGCTTCCACGCCCGGGCGATTCCCAACAGTGCCACCGCCACCGTCGCGTTGTCGTCCGCACCATTCCAGATGGAGTCCCCATCCACCGGGAAGCGCACGCCATCGTGGTCCTGGTGCGCACTGAACAGCACGTGCTCATTCCGAAGCCGAGCGTCGCTCCCCGGCAGCTTCGCCACGATGTTCACCGAAGGGTAGGTGAAACTCTCGCTCGTGAGCGTCGCCTGCAGGCGGGTGCCACTCGCCCGCACGCGGTCGTGCATCGACGCCCGCACCAGCAGCACGGGAGGCGCCGTGGCCGGACGCGTGACCACCCCCACCGAGTCGAGCCCGTAGCTGCCGCGCGCCGCCACAGAGCCGTAGAAGTTCATCGCCCCTTCCACTACCGAGTCGGCCACCAGCACCACCGCCGCCGCCCCGCGGCTCGTTAGGCGCGAGGCCTGCGTGCGCACGGCGGACCCGGTGTATCGCCACGCCGACAACGACACATTCCGCCCCGGTGGATTGGGGGGCGGAACGATGAGGGCCGCCACCGCCTTCCCGCGGATGTCCACCCCCTCCAGCTCCGCGTCGGTCGCCCCTCCGACGTAGACCAGCGGGAGGTCCAGCGTCGCGTCCACGGGTGACACCACCACCGCGTCGCGCCACAGTCTCAGCGCGTTGCCCCCGATCTGCACGCTGCTGGCATCGGAGAGGCGTATGCGCCGCAGCGGAAACCACTGGTAGTACGTCCCGTCCTCGCCCGCCGGCTCCAGGCCGATCGCGCGCGCCTGCTCCACCAGCCAGCCGCTCGCGCGCAATTCATCCAGCGTGCCCGCCTCGCGGCCGCGCATGTCGTCGCTGGCAAGGAAGAACAAGTCGCGCCGCAGATCCTCGGAGCGAATGGCGTTGAGCGACGGAACGGCCGACGAGGTCGAGACGGCCGCCTGCGTCGACACGACGCTCGTCTGCTTGGCGCAGGCCGCCGAGGCGAGCAGGAGAACGAGCGGAAGGGTGCGTGAAGTGGGCATGAGCGCAAGGTAAGAGTCTGACCATCTTACGCGCACGAGGGGCAGTTGTTGAGTGGCGGGACGCGCGCCGAGCGCGTTTCGGACCGGAGTCCTACGCCGGCTTCACTCCCACTTCCGCGGAGATGATCGACTTGAGCCCGCCACGAACATTGAAGTCGCCCACCACGCGCATCCACCTCGGCGACGCTCGCTCGGAGAGATCGTCGAGAATGCGGTTTACCACGCGCTCGTAGAAGATGCCGTCGTTGCGGAAGCTCCAGAGATAGAGTTTGAGCGTCTTCAGCTCCAGGCAGAGCTTGTCAGGGATGTAGGTGAGCTCGATCGTCGCGAAGTCCGGTGCGCCTCCCTTGAGCAGCGCCAATTCCGCTGCATCGGTCTCGATCCCGCCGATGGGACAGAGCGACGTGAACTCCGGCGTCGACATGTGAATCTGGTAGTTCCGGTCCGGATATGGATTCGGAAACGTCTCGAGCAATTCTGGTTGCGGCATAGGCGAAAGCTTATCGAGACGGTCGCGTGAGGGTAGTGCGAATTGCGCGGTCAAGGTGATGCATTGTGCGCTTCCAATATTCCGTCTCCCGATGTGTGACGCACGCGGATCTCATTGGTCAGACCTATGGACAGGCCGGGTACTTTTCCCTACCTTCTGAAACAGGTTGGTGCTCTTTGCGCCGGCCGTTGCCGACGCGAGAACGGCGCGACGGCACTCGCCCCCCGGGTCTGACCCGGGGGGCTCTTTTTTGTGGCACGCTCAACGGCGCCTGAAAAAGGGCCGCCCCTCGGGACGGCCTTTCGCAATCGCAACGCGTGTCTCGCGGACTACTCGCTCTCCCGCAGCTCGCGCGACATCTCTTCCAGCAATCGCTTCTCGTCGCTCGTCAGGCTCTCGATGCCCTCCTGCGAAATCTTGTCGAGCACCTGATCCAGGTCGCTCAGCCGCTTGGCGCCTCTGGTGCCGACGGGCGGCACCTGCGAGGCGGGACGGCGCGCCACCGCGGCGCTGCTGCGCGCGATGATATCGTCGATCTCGTTGCCCTTCTCCCGCGCGCGTGGACGCGGCACCACGCGCGGCGTCTCGTCAGGCAGGTCGAGCACGGGCGACACCCGCTGCCGGAACTTGTCCAGGCCCCCACCAGCGCTCGCCGACGTCCGCAGGTACAGCCAGCCCGCCGCCAGGCCGCCAAGGTGTGCGAGATACGCCACGCCGCTCCTGCCCTGTGCCATGCCGCCCACGAGGTTCATCACCACCAGCATCACCACCAGCCACTTCACCTTGATCGGCACGACGCCAAACAGGTACACCTCGTCGTCCGGCCAGCGCGTCGCGTAGGCGAGCGTCACGCCCAGCACCGCGGCGGAGGCGCCGATCAACAGCGAGTCGCGTGCGAACAGCAGGTGGAAAAACCACCCGCCCAAACCGCACAGGATGTAGTAGCGGGTGAACTCGCCGGGGCTCCAGACATGCTCCACCCGCGGTCCGAACAGGTAGAGCGTGTACATGTTGAGCACGAGGTGCCACAGCCCGCCGTGCACGAACATGTACGTGACGATCGTCCACCACGAGCTCGACAGGTCGCGCGCCTGGAAGCCAAGCGCAGGGAGCATGTTGGCGGAACCAACGACCGTGAGCTGCAAGAAGTAGATCGCGACATTGATGGCGATCAACCATTGCACCGCCTTCGTTAGGCGGGGATAATCGGTATCGTCGGTCCAGGTCACGCCCATCGGCTCCGGCCAAGCAAACGGTATGCTTACAACTATATCTATCGTGCTCGGCGGGCAACTGTTCCGAATCCGCCGACGAGGGCGGCCCTCGCCCCCCCCCGATTTCCTAGTGCGTCGTCGCCGGCCCGGCCAGTCGCAGCGCCACGCGCACATCGGCGTGGCTTCCCATGGCGTGCTCGACCAGAACACTCCAGCGCCGGTCCAGAACCCGCTCGCTGGCCGGACCGGGGTGAATCACGACCTGCACTCCGGCACTGGCAGCGTGCACTTTTTCGACGATCTGCAAGTAATCGGCGTCACTCGCCTCGTCCGTCCCCATAATGGTGACCGCGTGCGCGATTCCAACCTTGGCGGCGGCGCGAAGTGTCTCGAGCGCACGCTCCAGCGAGGAATCGGCGGTCGGCGTGTCGAGCGAGACCTGCACTAACTGTACATACGGATAAAGACCCGCAATCGCTTCAGGACGTTGCCCATCCGTGTCCACCATCACGGGCGTCGTCGTGGCCAGCTTCTCCAGCGTGGCCTCGAGGAACTCCCCGTTCCCCAACGCGTCCCGCCCCGAGATGCAGATCGAGTGCATGGGTGACCGGCTGATACCCCGGGCCAACTCCCGCGCCAGGGCGTCGGACGTGTGCATGGTCGCGGTCTCCGCCGCGCCAGCAAATCGGATGTGAATCTGTCGGCGCCCCGCCCACACACCCTGCGACTGAATGCCGATCGGGATGCCGGCCAGCGCCGCCGCCAATAAAGGTCTGCTACTCATCTACCCTGATTTCCTCGTCGAGAGCGCGAGTTCTGCGATCTGCTCGCACAACACGGGAAAGGTGATCCCCGCGGCGACCGCAGCCTGGGGAATAAGACTCAACTCCGTCATCCCCGGAAGGGTGTTCCCCTCGAGGCAGAAAAACTCACCCGCCGAAGTCATCCGGAAGTCGATCCGCGCACAACCGCCAAGCTTTAACGCCTCGTACGCCAGCGTCGCCTGCCGCTGCAGCTCGCTGGTCTGCTCGGGCGTGAGTTCGGCCGGGAAAATCTCGCGCGCCATCCCCGGAGTGTACTTGCACTCGTAGTCATACAGTTCCTTCACGGGGATGATCTCCCCCACCGGCAGCGCCACGCCCCCCAGCATTCCTACCGTCAGCTCACGCCCGGGCACGAACGCCTCGATCATCACCTCGTCGTCGTGATGGAACGCCTCGGCGATGGCGGCTCCCAGCAGCGCAGGATCGCGCACCAGCGACAGGCCTACCGTCGACCCCTGCTTGCTCGGCTTCACGATGACCGGAAACCCGAGTCTCTGGGATACCTCGTCCACCGTGGCGGGCGCCATCAGCCAGTCCGCCGTCCCAACGCCCGCGTCCCGAAACAGGCGTTTGGACAAATCCTTGTCCATCGCCAGCGCGCTCGCCAGGTGACCGCTGCCGGTGTACGGCAACCCGGTCAGGTCCAGCAGCGCCTGGAGCGTCCCGTCTTCCCCGTTCCCGCCGTGCAGGGCAAGAAAGACCACGTCGCACTCGGGCAGCCGGCCCACACTCGCCGGAAGCTCCCGGTTGAGCCGCACCATCTCGTGTACGTCGGGCGGCACCGTCTTCACCACCGGGCCCTTCAGCAGCGCTGCTTCGTCGGCCGGCGTAAGCACCCCGCGCGCTGTGTCCACGGCATGCACCATGTGCCCGCGCGACCGTAGCGCCTCTGCCACCCGCAGCCCCGACGCCAGCGACACGTCGCGCTCCGAGGACGTGCCTCCCATGAGAACCGTGATGCGCACGGCCGCCTTACCGCGCCATGAGGAAGTGCAGCAGGTCGCTGCGCGTCACAATGCCTTGCACCTGACCATGCGCCTGCACCAGCACCGCCGGGTTCGACTTGGACAGCAGCTTGGCCACGTTGTCGGCCGGGGTATTCACGTCGATGATGGGAAAGGGCGGCTCCATCACGTCGCCCACGGTCGCATCGAGCAGTTTGGGATTCTCCAGCGCCTTGGCCGCCAGCGAATGCTCCACCACCGAGCCTACGCACACGGCGCCATCCATCACCGGCAGCTGTGTGATGTCATGCAGCGACATCAGCCGCAACGCCTGGCGCACCGGTGCGCCGGGCGCAGTCGTCACCATCACCGGCGCGCCGCCCGGCTTCACATTGAGCACCTGCGCGATGGTCGCCTTGTCGGCTTCCAACAGTTGGTTCTCCCGCATCCACTCGTCGTTGAACACCTTGGACAGATACCGCTCCCCCGTGTCGCACAGGAACGTCACCACCAGCGCGTTCGGATCGTTCACGCGGCGCGCGACGTTCAGCGCCACATGCGTAATGAGGCCCGCCGACCCACCCACGAAAAGGCCTTCCTCCCGCGTCAGGCGGCGCGCCATGGAGAACGCGTCCTTGTCGCTCACCGTCTGGAACTCGTCAATCACGCCCATGTCGAGCGTACCGGGCAGCTTGTCCTGCCCGATCCCCTCCACCTTGTACGGCGTGCCCTCGACGATGTTCTCCCCGTGGCTGCGCCAGTGCTCGGCCAATATCGACCCCTGCGGATCGCCGGCGATGATCTGGATCTTCGGGTTCTGCTCCTTCAGGTAGCGCCCCACGCCGGTGAGCGTGCCGCCAGTGCCGGCCGCCGCCACGAAGTGCGTGATGCGTCCCTCCGTCTGTTCCCACAACTCCGGACCCGTCGTCGCGTAATGCGCGGCGGGATTGGCGTCGTTGTAGAACTGGTTGGCCAGCATCGCGTTCGGCGTCTCGGCGGCGATGCGCTTCGCCATCATCACATAGTTGTCCGGATGGTCGGCCGGCACGGCGGTCGGCGTGATGATCACTTCCGCGCCGAACGCCTTCAGCAGCCGCACCTTCTCCTGCGACATCTTGTCGGGCATCGTGAAGATGCAGCGATAGCCCTTGAGCGCCGCCGCAATCGCCAGCCCGATGCCGGTGTTGCCGCTCGTCCCCTCCACGATCACCCCACCGGGCTTCAGGCGCCCTTCGGCCTCCGCCCGCTCGATGATCGGCATCCCGATGCGGTCCTTCACCGAGCCACCGGGATTGAAGAACTCCGCCTTGCCGTACACCGGCGTGCGAATGCCCCGCGTGACGCGCGTCAGTTCGATCAGCGGCGTCCAGCCGATGGTCTCCAGCACCGAGTGATACACCCGCTGGTTACGGGGCACGCGGGCGGAGAGGGTGGCAAGCGTTGTCGACATGTGGGTCTCGAAGGGACGCGAGGGTCTACCGGGACGGCGCCGCGCTGTCGCCCGGCATGGGCGGACCATCGGGCACGCGGAACTTGATCGGGAAGAGCACGGGATAGGGCATCGGCTTGCCATCCCGTATCGCGGGACGAAACACCAGGTCGCTCGCCCCCTGCAGCGCCGATGAATCGAAGACGGCGTTCAGGGCGTGCGCTTCGATCTTGGTGGATTCTGGCACAGGCCGGCCGTACTCGTCGAGGTACAACCGCAGCGTCACGTCGTCCTGCACGCGCTGGATGTACATCGCCGGCGGATACCGGAACGGGAGGGAATCCCCGATGAACACGGGCAACGAATCCGCGACCATCGCGGCGCCAGCTGCTCCCGAATCCTGCTTTCCACAACCCACCGCGATACTCAGCGCGATGGCACACAACGCGGCCCGCTCCACCTTCATTGGCAACTCCACATGACACTCAATCTACCCTTCCTCCCTATGCTTCGCGCGCCAGCTGCGAGAACTCGTCAAGAAGGCGCAATGCTTCCATCGGGGTGAGCAGGTTCGCGTCTACGTCGCGCAGCCGCACGACCACGGGATGCACCGGCGGCGCAAAGAGCGTCAGCTGGGCAGGCGCCGGCGCATCGTCCATCGGTCGGGCCAGCCTCGGCGCCTCGCCCTTGCCGATGGGCCCGCCCTTCCCGACCCTGCCCACACTCCCCGCGCTTCCTGACAATCCTGCCACCAGCTGCTCTCCCTCCAGCAGCCGCAACACCTCGCGGGCGCGGCGGATGACGTCCTCCGGCAGTCCCGCCAGGCGCCCGACCTCGATGCCATAGGACCGGTCGGCGCCACCAGGTTGCAGCCGGTGCAGGAACAACACCTCCTCCGCAACTTCGCGCACCGCGACGTTATAGTTGCGCATTGCGCCTAATGCGTCGCTCAGTTGCGTCAGTTCGTGGTAGTGTGTCGCGAACACGGTCTTGCACCCCACGGCGTCGTGCAGGTGCTCGCTCACTGCCCACGCGATGGACACGCCATCGTACGTCGAGGTGCCACGCCCGATCTCGTCCAACAGCACCAGGCTCCGCTTCGACGCCATGTGCAAGATCGCGCTCGTCTCCGACATCTCCACCATGAACGTGGACTGCCCCCGCACCAGGTTGTCGCTCGCGCCCACGCGCGTGAACACGCGATCCACAATGCCCACCCGTGCCCGGCTCGCCGGCACGAACGATCCCACCTGCGCCATCAGCACGATGAGCCCGATCTGCCGCAAGATGGTGGACTTACCCGCCATGTTGGGACCGGTGAGGATGATCATCCGCGCGTCGTCCGACAGCTTCACGTCGTTCGGGATGAACTTGTCGCGCGGCATCATCCGCTCCACCACCGGATGGCGCCCGCCCACGATGTCCAGCTCGAAACCCTCGGTGAGTTCCGGACGCACGTACCGCTCGGTCGCCGCCACGTCGGCCAGCGTGCCCAGCACGTCCAGGCGCGCCAGCAGCGACGCCACTTCTTGCAGCCGGCGGATCTCCCCTCCCACGCGCGCGCGCAGCGCCTCGTACAGCTCCCGCTCCCGGTGCTCGATGCGCTCGGTGGCGGTCAGCACCTTCTCCTCGTACTCCTTGAGCGCGGGGGTCACGTACCGCTCCGCCCCGGTCAGCGTCTGCCGGCGCTGGTAGTCCTCGGGGATGAGATGCTTGTTGGCGTTCGTGATCTCGATGAAGTACCCGAACACCCGGTTGTACCCCACCTTGAGCGACGGAATGCCGGTGCGCGTGCGCTCGGCGGACTGGATGTTCGCGATGGCGTCCTTGCCGCCGTCCCGCAGCGTCCGCAGCTCATCGAGGGCGCCGTCCACCCCGGGCCGCACCACGGCCTCGTCGCCAATCACCACCGGCGGACGATCCACCAGCGTCTCCACGATGCACGTGGCGAGGTCGGCACAGTCGTCCCACGCTGAGACGATCGTGCCTAACGCCCCGTGCGCACTGAGCGGCCGCACCGCGGCCAGTACCCTCGGCAGCCGCCCCAGCGAATCGCCCAGCGCGCGCAGTTCGCGTGGCGTCGCGCGGCCCGCCGCCGCCTTGCTGGCCAGCCGTTCCACGTCGCGCACGCCGTCCAGCGACTCGCGCAGTGCGTCCCGCGCCGTGATGTCGCGCACCAGCGCGTCCACCGCGTCCAGCCGGTCGTCGATCGCTG
>JBDSVW010000178.1:0-21075 GCA_039927015.1 Gemmatimonadaceae bacterium
TCGCGCCGCCGGCGCGCATTCTTCCGTCGTCTCCCGAGACCCGTGACGTCCACCATCGCTACGCCGGAATCCGCGACCGTCATTCGAGGCGCCTGTCCCCACGACTGTCCCGACACCTGTGCCACAATGGTGACGGTAAAGGACGGGCGCGCGATCCGCATCCAGGGAGATCCCGATCACCCCTTCACGAGCGGATTTCTGTGCGCGAAGGTCAATCGGTATCTGGAGCGGACGTATCACGCGGAGCGACTCACGCATCCCCTGCGTCGCGTCGGGCCCAAGGGGGAGGGCCGATTCGAGCGCGTGAGCTGGGAGGACGCGCTGTCCGATATCGCGTCGCGCCTTCGCGCGATCGCCCGCTCGCCCGACGGGCCGCAGGCGATCCTGCCGTATTCCTACGCGGGCACCATGGGCCTGCTCCAGGGGTCGTCGGTGGACCGGCGATTCTTCTATGCGTTAGGCGCCTCGAAGCTCGACCGGACTATCTGTGCCACCGCGGGAAAGGTCGGCATGATGATGACCGTGGGTGCCTCGGTCGGGGCGGACGGCGAGTCGCTGCCGCAGAGCGACCTCGTACTCCTCTGGGGCACGAACACGCTCACGTCCAACCCGCACCTCTGGCCCTTCATCCTCGAGGC
Organism: Gemmatimonadaceae bacterium; assembly: GCA_039927015.1. GTDB lineage: Bacteria > Gemmatimonadota > Gemmatimonadetes > Gemmatimonadales > Gemmatimonadaceae > SCN-70-22. The sequence goes on from JBDSVW010000178.1 coordinate 639, forward strand.
GCGCCGCAACGGTGCGCGTATCGTCGCCATCGATCCGGTGCGCACGCGCACCGGCGAGCAGTGCGACGAGTGGCTCGCCATTCGTCCCGGCACCGACGCGGCGCTGGCGCTGGCCATGATGCACGTGCTCTTCGACGAGGGGCTGCAGGACGACGACTACCTCGCGCGCCACACGCTGGGCGCCGGGCAGCTGCGCGATCGCGTGGCGGAGTGGACGCCCGAGCGCGCCGCCCCCATCACCGGCATTCCCGCCCAGCGCATACGGGAACTGGGGCGCGAATACGGCCGCGCGAAGGCGGCGTTCGTGCGCATCAACTACGGGCTCCAGCGTCACGCGGGCGGCGGCATGGCCGTGCGCACGATTGCCTGCCTGCCGGCGGTGGCCGGCCACTGGCGTCGCCCGGGAGGGGGCGTGCAACTCTCCACGAGCGGCAACTTCCATTTCAACACCGCGTCCCTCGAACGGCCCGATCTCTCGCCACCCGTCCGGACGATCAACATGATCCGCCTCGGCGAGGCGCTGAACACCCCCGATGCGGGCGTCGGCGGGCCTCCCGTGCGTGCGCTGGTGGTCTACAACTCCAATCCCGCCGACGTCGCCCCCGACCGCAACGCGGTGCTGCGCGGGCTCGCGCGGGAGGACCTGTTCACGGTGGTGCTGGAACACTTCCAGACCAACACCGCAGATTGGGCTGACTACGTGCTGCCGGCGACCACACAGCTCGAACACTGGGACGTGCACCTCGCCTACGGGCACACCTACGCGACGCTCAACCAGCCGGCTATCGCTCCGCTGGGTGAGGCGAAGCCGAATACGGAGATCTTCCGCGAGCTCGGCCGACGGATGCAGCTCGATGCGGCCCTGTTCGCGGACGACGATGAGGCCCTGATCGCACAGGCGCTGGACTCCGCCCATCCCAACATGCGTGGCGTGACCTTCGAGCGGCTGCGCGAGCAGGGGTGGGTGCGGCTGGCCGTGCCGTCGCCGTACGCCCCGTATGCCGAGGGAGGCTTTCACACACCCAGCGGGAAGTGCGAATTCTACTCGGAGCGCATGCTGGCGCTGGGGCAGGATCCGTTGCCCACCTACACCCCGCCGTTCGAATTGCCTGAGACCGCGCCGGCGCTGGCCTCGCGCTTCCCGCTCTCGCTCATCTCCTCGCCGCGGCACTTCTTCCTGAACACGACCTTCGTGAACATCGCGTCGCTGCGGAAGAACTCGGAACCCGAGTGCCTCATGCACCCGGCAGACGCGGAGCGACGGGGCCTGGCCAGCGGCGCGCGCGTGCTCGTGCATAACGATCGCGGGCACTTTGCCGCGGCCCTGCGCGTCGACGACGGCATCCGCGAGGGCGTGGTGTGGGCGCCCAGCATCTGGTGGGGAAAGTTTGCGCCTGACGGACAGAATGCCAATGCCACCACGTCGCAGCGCGAGACTGATCTCGGTCACGGGCCGGTGTTCTACGACAACCTCGTCCAGGTGAGCGCCGCCGACTGAGCGGCGCGCGACTTCGTCGCCGCCTAACCAGCCCGGCCGGCGCTCCCGGCGTCGAGCAGCAGCCACGCTGTAGACACCTGGCCCAGCAGGCGCGCCACGGGCATCTCGCAGGCGGCGTCCTCCAGCAGGCAGCCCACGACGTCGCGCTTTTCCGTCCCGAAGATCGCCACACAGGTGGTGCGGGAACGCGCGAGCACGGGGAGGGTGAGCGTGAGCCGCCGCGCCGGGGCCTTCGGCGCATCCGTGACCGCCGCCACCGGCTGCTCGCGCTCATCCAGCGCCGCGCCGCCGGGAAAGAGCGAGGCGACGTGACCGTCGGGGCCGACACCGAGCACGGCAAGGTCGAGCACCGGCCTGCTGCCTAACGTATCGCGGAGCGTTGCGGCGTACGCGGCGGCCCCCGCCGCCAGGTCGTCAGCTCCTCCGGGCATGGGAAACACGCGCGCGCCCCGGCGCGTGGGTTCCTGCAGCCAGCCATCGCGCGCGGTTCCATAGTTCGAGTCGGGGTGGTCGGGCGGTACGCCGCGCTCATCCACCCAGAACACGTCCGTGCGCTGCCAATCGATATCGGCGTCGATGAGCGCCGGCAACAACGCCGTCAGGAGCGATCCGCCGGGAATGGCCATCGTGAAGCGGCCCCGAGTGTCGATGCTCTCGCCCGCGAGGCGCACGGTACGCGCCGCGAACTCGGCGCGCACGGCCTCCAGCGGCTTCACGATCACTTCGAGATGCAAGAATTGCATGCAGGCTGGCCCACGGAATGATGGCGCGGCGCATATTGCGAGCACCGCACGGTGCGCGCATCGGCTTCGCGCAATATGCAACGGTCGTTCCCCCTCAGCAGGGAGCCTCCGCACCTCGCGACTCGCACGGGAGGGATTCAGTGGAACTGGGAATGATCGGCCTTGGCCGGATGGGAGCCAACATGGTCCGTCGTCTCATGGCCGCCGGCCATCAATGCATCGTGTACGATCACTCGGACGCAGCAGTCTCGGCGCTTGTGGACGAGGGCGCCACCGGCGCCACTCGGCTACCAGACTTCGTGACGGCGCTGGGCACCCCGCGCCATGTCTGGCTCATGGTGCCGGCCGGCGTGGTGGACGCGGCGCTGGACGAGCTCGTGCCCCTGCTCGAGGCGGGCGACACCGTAATCGACGGGGGCAATTCCAACTTCCAGGACGACATCGCGCGGGGCGCCACCTTGCGTGCACGCGGCGTGCATTACGTGGACGTGGGCGTCAGCGGCGGCGTCTGGGGCCGCGAGCGCGGCTACTGCCTGATGATCGGCGGCGAGGCAGACATCGTTAGGCAGCTCGATTCCGTGTTCCGCGCGTTGGCGCCCGGCATCGAGGTGGCTCCACCCACTCCCGGGCGCCCGGCCGGCGCGGGCAGCGCCGAGCAGGGCTACCTGCATTGCGGACCGCACGGCGCGGGGCACTTCGTGAAGATGGTCCACAATGCCATCGAATACGGCATGATGGCGTCGCTCGCCGAGGGCTTCAACATCCTGAGTCACGCGGGTGCGGGACGTGCGGGACAGGAGCACGATGCGGAAACCACCCCGCTGCGCAATCCGGAGTATTACCAGTACGAGTTCGCACTGGGCGAGGTTGCCGAGGTGTGGCGTCGCGGCAGCGTAGTCGGCTCCTGGCTGCTGGACCTCACCGCCCAGTCCCTGGTGGCCGATCCGCACTTGGAGAAGTTCGCCGGGCGCGTCTCCGATTCAGGCGAGGGCCGGTGGACGCTGGCCGCCGCGAACGACCTGGCGGTGCCGGCGCATGTGCTGGCCTCGTCGCTCTTCGAACGTTTTTCATCCCGCGGCGAAGCAGACTACGCCAATCGCATGCTCTCGGCGATGCGCTTTGCCTTCGGGGGTCACCTGGAAAAGCCCGCCGCATGACACAGGAGCATTCTGACGCGCTGGTCTTCTTCGGTATCACCGGAGACCTGGCCTACAAGAAGATCTTCCCCGCGCTGCACAACATGGCGCGCCGGGGGAGGCTGCAGGTCCCGGTCATCGGCGTGGCGTCGTCCGACTGGACCACCGAGCGACTGGTGGAGCGTGCTCGCGACAGCATCGCGGAACACGGCGGCGGGCTGGATGCCGCGGCGTTCGAGACGCTCGTGCGCCAGCTGCAATACGTGCGCGGCGACTACAAGGATCCGGCCACGTTCGTGAAGCTGCGCAAGGCGTTAGGCAGCGCGCAGCGTCCCCTGCACTACCTCGCCATTCCCCCGTCGCTGTTCGAGGCAGTCATCGGCGGGTTGGGCAGCGCCGGCTGCAGCGGCGGCGCACGGGTGGTGGTGGAGAAGCCGTTCGGCCGCGACCTCGCCTCCGCGAAGGCGCTGAGCCAGCAGCTGCACGCGCAGTTCGACGAATCGCGCGTCTTTCGCATCGACCACTACCTCGGTAAGGAGGCGGTGCAGAACCTGCTCTACTTCCGCTTCGCCAACGCCTTCCTCGAACCCATCTGGAATCGCCATTATGTGGAGAACATCCAGATCACCATGGCGGAGTCGTTCGGCGTGAAGGGGCGCGGCAAGTTCTACGAGGAGACCGGGGTCATCCGGGACGTGATCCAGAACCACCTGCTGCAGGTCGTGGGATTCCTGACCATGGAGCCGCCCACCAGCGCGTACCCCGAGGCCATACGCGACGAACAGGCCAAGGTGCTGCGAAGCATCCCGCCGCTCGACCCCCAGCACCTTGTGACCGGCCAGTACCGCGGCTACCGCGACGAGGACGGGGTGGCGCCGCGGTCGCGCGTGCCCACCTACGCCGCCTTGCAGCTGCGGGTGGAATCGTGGCGGTGGGCAGGCGTTCCGATCTTCGTCCGCGCCGGCAAGCTGCTGGCGACCACCGCCACCGAAGTGCTGGTGGAGTTCCGCGACCCGCCGCGCGTGGTGTTCAAGGAGCCGGAGGCCGCGCTGGGCAACTACGTGCGCTTCCGGCTGGGGCCCGACGTCGCCATCGCGTTAGGCGCGAGCGCGAAGATTCCGGGGGAGGCCATGACGGGCGAAGCGACCGAGCTGGCGCTGCTCCGCCACAAGTCGGCCGATGAGATGGATGCCTACGAACGCCTGCTCGGCGACGCGATGGAGGGTGACGCCACGCTCTTCGCACGGCAGGACGCGGTGGAGGCCGCGTGGGGCATCGTCGACCCGTTGATACAGGCGCCGGAGGAACCCGCGATCTACGAGCCCGGAGGATGGGGCCCCGAGGCCGCCGACCGTCTCACGGTCGATGTCGGCGGCTGGAACGCGCCGGCATGAGGGTACTCATCGTCGACGTCGGCGGCACGAACGTGAAGGTCGCGGGTTCGTGGCGTCGAAACCCGGTTCGAATAGAGTCCGGACCCGAACTGCGACCCGCCGACATGGTGCGCGCGGTTCGCGAACTCACCATCGAGTGGAAGTTCGACGCAGTCTCACTCGGCTATCCCGGGCCCGTTCGCCATGGCGTGCCCCTCGCCGAGCCGGTGAATCTGGGCACAGGCTGGGTCCGCTATAATTACGAGCGCGCATTCGGGGTCCCGGTGCGCGTCATCAATGACGCGGCCATGCAAGCGCTGGGCAGCTACGACGGCGGCCGGATGCTGTTCCTCGGGCTCGGCACCGGGCTGGGATCGGCGCTCGTAGATGAAGGGTGTGTGCTGCCACTCGAAATGGCTCACCTGCCCTACTGGAAAGGCCGCAGCTATGAGGACTATCTCGGCGCCGATGGCCTGAAGCGGCTTGGCAGGAAGAAGTGGGAGAAGCACGTCCACCGGGTGACGGAGTTGTTCCTGCAAGCGCTGGTGTGCGACTACGTCGTGCTCGGCGGAGGCAATGTCGAGCGCATCAAGGAGCTCCCTCGTCTCGCGCGACGCGGGTCAAATGCCCTGGCGGTGGAAGGAGGGATTCGACTCTGGAGCGGGCACATGCCCGCGGCGCGCCGCCGCGACCGACGCTCACGCTCGCCGAGACCACCTAACGAGACCTGAACCCGACGGGGGGAATCGCGGTAGACGGGCGACCGGCTGGCGGGGGCCTACGCCGGATGAATTGCCGGACGCGTCGGGCCGCTCCCTCCCCTTGCCGCCCTGCGTGCCCGTCGCAATTGTCACCGCAGGAAGGGCGAACTTCCTGCGTCCCTGGATCGTTCATCACTCGACCACCGTCCGCACTCCATCGCTTTTCCCGGAGATCCTCCGTGTCGTCTCTTCCCGCCACGCTCGGCGAGCTCAAGTCGCATCCCCTCGGAACCCGCGAGCGGGTGCTTCGCTCGGTCAAGGATGAACTCCGCGAGAACCTCATCACCCGCCTTCGCGCCGGTGAGGTGTTGTTCGACGGTGTAATCGGATACGAGGAGACGGTGATGCCCCAGATCATCAACGCCCTCCTCGCCCGCCACAACTTCATCCTGCTCGGGCTTCGCGGACAGGCGAAGTCGCGCATCCTGCGGGCGCTCATCACGTTGCTCGATGAGCGCATGCCCGTCGTGGCGGGCAGCGAGATCAACGACAATCCCTACGCCCCGATCTCGAAGTTCGCCCGCCAGTTGCTTGAGGAATTTGGGGACGCGACGCCGATCGCCTGGGTGGAGCGCGACAGCCGCTACGTGGAGAAGCTCGCCACCCCCGACGTGACGATCGCCGACATCATCGGCGACGTGGATCCCATCAAGGCGGCACGCGGCGGGCACATCCTCTCCGACGAGCTGACCATCAGCTACGGCATGCTGCCGCGTGCGAATCGCGGCATCTTCGCCCTCAACGAGCTGCCCGACCTGGCCGGAAAGGTCCAGGTGGGACTCTTCAACATCATGCAGGAGGGCGACGTCCAGATCAAAGGGTATCCCGTGCGGCTGCCGCTCGACGTGTTGCTCTGCTTCACCGCCAACCCGGAGGACTACACCGCGCGCGGGAAGATCATCACGCCATTGAAGGACCGCATCGGCAGCGAGGTACTCACGCATTATCCGGAGACGGTGGAGCTGGGCATGCAGATTACGGCGCAGGAAGCCTGGATCGATCGCGGCACGCTGCCGGTGCGCGTGCCCGAGTTCCTGGCCGAGGTAATCGAGCGCATCGCATTCGAGGCGCGCACCGACAAGCGCATCGATCGTCGGTCGGGAGTGTCGCAGCGCATGCCCATCTCGGTGCTGGAGAGCGTGATCTCCAACGCCGAGCGGCGCGCCCTGAGCCTTTCCGAAACGGACATCGTGCCGCGCATCTCCGATGTGTACTCGGCGTTGCCTGCCATCACGGGAAAGATCGAGCTGGAATACGAGGGCGAGCTGGCGGGAGCCGCCGTGATCGCCCGCGACCTCATCCGCCGCGCGGCCGACGGCGTCTTCCGCGACCGGGCGGGCGGCGTGAACCTCGACGACATCATCCTCTGGTTCGAGGACGGCGCAGCGTTGCAGGTGACGGATAACCTCCGGGCGTCGGTGCTCACGCAAGCGTTCGACAGCGTGCCCGGGCTGGTGGACATCGTCCACCTCACGGGCCTCGCGCAGAAGGGCGATGACGGCACCACGGCGGCCGCCTGCGAACTGCTGCTGGAATCCCTGGTGGCTCGACGGAAGATTTCGCGAAACGACGCGGGGCAGTACGGGCGTGCGCCGCAGGAGCGCCCCCGCCGGGGCGGCGGGCAGGAAGGATACGGCGGTGGTCTCTCCGCCTGAACTATGGCGTCGCACTCGGGGCGTAATCGGCCGCTGGCGATCACGCGCCGCAAGGCGTCGCCCGGTCGTGCGCGCCCGGCGCCGGCGACACGGCGCGCCCCTGCGGGCGACGACGCTGGAATAATGGTGGTGCGGGCCGCCACGGCCGCCGACGTGGACCTCGTCCTCTCCCTCCGGCTTGCGCTGGTAGACGACGAGGCACGGCGCACGCGCCAGATCGCGACGCCACCTGTACCGCCACCGGGCCGGCGCGCGCCACCCGCCGCTGAGGCGACCGGCCCCGCTGCGCTGGTGCGTGCGAGGGAACGGCGGCGGGCGCGTTCGCTCGTGAACGAGCGACTCGGCGACACTTCGCATGTCACCTTCCTGGCGCTCCGCGGCGGCGAGGCGGTGGGAGTGCTGCGTTGCATGCTGTCGGGGGGTGCGACCCTCACGGGCACGGCGCGCTACGGCTACCTTGCGTCAGGCTTCGTACATCCACGCTTCCGTCGGGCCGGCGTGCTTCGCGCGCTGGTGTCGGCGGCGCAATCCTGGTGCGCGGCGCGCGGCGTGCACGAGATGCGCCTGCAGTGCGCGCTGCACAACGCCATGGGCCACGCCGCCTGGAGCGCGCTTGGGTTCGCGCCCTTTGCCATGATCCGTCGGCGATTGCTTTCCCCGACCTAACGAGACATGCCCGTCATCACCCTGTCCAGGACGTTCGGTTCCGGCGGTTCGCTGGTCGCGGCGAGCGTGGCCGACCGGCTGGGCTGGGGCCTGCTCGACAATGCGCTCGTGGAGCGCGTCGCGGTGGGCCTGCAGACCACGCCGGCGTACGTGCAGGCCATCGAGGAGCGGTCGCCCTCGTTCGCCGAGCGCATTGCCAACGTGTTCGCGTACAGCTCGCAGGAGATGCTGTCGGCGCCGGTGGACGGTCCGCTGCCGCCCACCGAGGATCGCATCCTGGAAGTCACGCGCCGCGTGATTGACGAGGCGGTGGCGCGCGGCCCGGTGGTGCTCGTTGGGCGTGGCGCGCAGTCGCGCCTTGCGACGAGTGATGATGCCATGCACGTGCTCTGCGTGACGACGCGCTCCGCCGCCGTGGCGCGCGTCATGGCGCGCGACGGGTTGACGCAGGCGGACGCCGAGCGGATGGTGGATGACACGAACAGCGACCGTCTGGCCTACGTGAAGCGTCACTGGAAGCGCGACTGGCTGGCGCCCCACAACTACCACCTGTGCGTCAACACCGGGTGGCTGGGCATCGAGCCCGCGGCCGACCTTGTCGTGCGGATGGCGAAGGAGCGCTTCCCCGACAGCACGCGCGCGCAGCCGTTGGCGTGAGGCTCGGCGCGGTGATCGCGACGGTCGTGGCACTCGCTGTACTCGCCATGGGGGCGCGCTGGCTGCGCAGCGGCCGCGGGAAGAACGACGACAACGGCGGCGGGACGTCCCAACACACGGACGGCGACCCCGGGGCTTCGAGTCGAGTCCACCCGTACGACCAGGAACCGGAAGCCTGACGCTGAGCGGGTACGCCTCCGCCGCCCGACCGCCGCCCGCCGAGCAACGTTCCGCCCTGTACATTCGCTCCATGCTGCGCTCCGCGAGCCTCGCGCTTCTCCTCGCATCGGCCACCTGGCAGCGGACGGACGAACTCCTTCCGCGCCGGATTCTCGCCGAGGCTCACCGGGCGATCGCGGCTGATTCCACGACTTCATTCGCCTCCCGCTGGGCGCCCGGCCAGCCCGGCGTGTCCGGACCGGCCTCGTCGTTCGCGCTCGGCACGCTGGCCCGCCTCACGTACGATTACGGATCGGCGGAGCGATACTTCGCCAGTATCGATCATGCACCGGGCCGGCCGCAGACGATGTGGCAGGTCTACGCCCGCCTCGGCCGCGCGCAGAGCGCCGCGTCGAGGTGGCGCAACGTGCCGGCGTTGCAGCTGCTGGAGGAGGCCATGCTCGCCGCGCGCCGGATGCGGCTGCCGGGTGCGGAGGTGGACGCGATTCTCGCCGGGCAGCCGATCGTGGCACGATCGCTGGGTGCCGACTCGGCCAACGCCTTCATGCGGCGCGCGGAATTGCTGGCCCCGCAGCTCGATGCGGTGCAGGCGGTGACGCTGCGCTGTGCGCGTGGTGCACTGGTGCGCTTCAGCAATCCGGCGCGCTCGGACTCCATTTTGCACGCGGCCATCGGCGATGCGACGCATCTGCGCGCGCTGCGGGTGGTGGGCAATTGCCAGATGGCGTTGGCCGTGACGCTCGAGGCACGCGGTTATGTCACGCTCACGCGGGATATGATGGAGCAGGCCCATCGCACGCTCACGGGTGCGCGCGATGACTATGCGCTGGCCACGCTGGCGCAGTTCGACGCCTACGTGAACGCCGAGCACGATGGTGATTTCTCGCGCGCGAAGGCCGTGGTGGCGACGGCGACCCACCTTGCGCGCCGCACGGGCAACGTGCTGGTGATCCCCTGGGCGAACCTCAACCTGGCGCAGCGGGCGCTGCGCATCGGGGACGTGAGCCTGGCGCTGCGCGCGACGCAGCGCGTGGAGGCGGAGTTCACGACGCTCGGTGACCGGTCGGGACTGGCCGCCGCCGCGCTCGTCGCCGGAGATGCCCACTTTCTCGCCGGCCGGCTGACGGAGGCGGAATCGCTCTACAGCCGGGCGGTGGCCCGCTATGGTGCGCTGCGCTACGACTCGTTCCGGGCGAGCGGCATGTTTCAACTGGTGGCGACCGCGATTGACCGGGGCGACGCCGCCACGGCGCGGACGCGGCTGGCGGCCGCGATGGCGCTCGCCCGCCAGCGACAACTCACCGGCTTCATCAACGCCGACCAGTACTTCATCCTCGGCCGCCTCGACCTGCTGGAGGGCCGGTACGCGTCGGCTGCCGCGCACTTCCGGCGCTTCAACGAATCGCAGGGATGGGCTGTACACACGCGATTCGACGCGGACATGCGCGTGGCCGAGGCGTTGGCGTTAGGCGGCCGATTCGAGGAATCCCTGTCGCTGTTCGACCGGGGCACCCTGAGTCTCGAGACGTGGCGCAGCTCGATGAAGGACCGGGAGCTGCGTGTGGCCCTCATGCAGGGACGCCGCAAGGACTTCGACACGGACCTCGGCCTGGCCACCATCGTGTCGGCGTTCGCCCGGGCCGGGCGGACGTCGGAGGCCTTCCGGATTGCGGAGAAGGAGCGGGCACGGCATCTGTGGCTGCAGCTCGAGCGCCGCCAGGCCATCTCCGGTGACTCGGCGGAAGTGGGCGAGGCCCGGCGCAGCCGACTCGTGCCGCCGCCCGTGAGCATCGACAGTGTGCGCGCGTCGCTGCCGCCGCGCACCGCGCTGGTGGCGTTCGTGACCGGTCGCGGACGGGAACCGACCACGGCGTTTGTCGTGACCCGTGCGAGTGCGCACACGGTGCAGCTGATGACCGCCGACTCGCTCATCGAGCCGATCGAGCGATTCTCGCGCGCGCTGGAGGGAGGGCTGCCCGCCACCGGCCTCGCCAGCTCGTTAGGTGCGACGATCCTTGCACCGCTGCTCGACGCCATTGGACCCGCGGACCGGCTGGTGCTGGTGCCGGATGGGCCATTCCATCGCGTGCCCTTCGATGCGTTGCGCCTGCCGGATGGGCAGGCGGTGGTCCAGCGGTTCGCCGTGTCCCTCGCGCCGTCGGCGCGGCTGGCGCTCGAGTGGTGGAACGCAGCGCCCCCGCGCGCCGATCGCGCGACGCTCGTCTTCGCCAATCCCTCGCTCCCGGCCGCCTTCGGGCAGTCGCCCCTGCCCTTTGCCGCCGCCGAAGGCCGCGCGATCGGGCGCCTGATGGCGCGGCCGACCGTGCTGTCGGGCGCGCGCGCCTCTGAGCACCGGCTCAAGAACACCTCGTGGGCCGATGTCGGTATCCTGCACATCGCCACGCACGCCGATGTGGCCGATGCCGGCCTTTCGGAGAGTGCCTTTTACCTCGCGGCGGGCGGCGCCGAGGATGGACGCGTGGGGGTGGAGGAAGTCAGTCGGCTGCCCCTCCACGGCCCGCTGGTGGTGCTCTCGGCGTGTCGCACGCTGGGCGGCGTGATCGTGAATGGCGAAGGGGTGCAGGGGCTGAGTGCGCCCTTTCTCGAGGCGGGGGCGCGCGCGGTGGCGGCGACCTACTGGCTCATCAGCGACCGTCGCGTCGTGCCGCTGATGAACGCGTTCTACCAGCAGCTGGCGCGTGGGCGTCCGCTGGCGCGGGCGCTGCGCGATGCGAAGCTCGCCTCCATCCGCGCCGGGGCATCCCCGGCGGTGTGGGCCGCGTTCATGATCGTCGGAGACGGAGAGCTGCGCCCCGTCCGGCGCCCGCGTTAGGGCCGCAGCGAGCGGGGGCGCGAGCGCAACACCGTTCCGTCCGCGAAGTGCGCCTGGACACTCCACTGCAACAGGGTCGCGCGGGCCATCTCGGGCCGCCCACGCACTACCGCGGTGTCGTGCACGGTCACGGAATCGACGACCGCTGCATCACCGTCCAGGATCTCGACGCGATACGAGAGGGCTCCGGGCACCGGTTGCCACGCGAACGTCAGCGAGTCCCGCCAGGCCACGCCGTCTACCGGCCCGGCAAGCGTGACAGTAACCTCGGGCGTGGCGCGGAACGTGTCCGCCGGCTCTTCCGAGCCGTAGCGGGCAACCCCACCGACGACCACGATCAGCATGGCCGCCGCGGCGAGCCATGGCACCAGGGACGTCGAGCGTTTCGCGGGACGGCGGCGCGCCACCTCGTGCAGAAAGCGGAGTTCGCGCGCCGATTCCGGATGCGCCAGCAGCTGTTCCAGGAGCGCGATGCGATCGGCGCCGGCGTAGCTTCCGTCGGCCAGCGCCCGCATGACCTCCAGGTCGATGGCCGGATTCGCGCCAACTGCGCGAACCTCGACCAGTTGCGCATACCGACGCTGCAATGCTTCGTCCGTATCGGCAGTCCGCTTCATTGTCCCGCCTCGCGCAAAGCGCCTTTCAGATCGTTGAGCCCGCGGTAGAGCAAGTTGCGGGCACTGGCTTCCGTTATACCCAGCATCGCGCCCATCTCGCCGAGTTCATATCCCGACAGGTGCAAACGCACCGCGGCGCGGCGCGACTCCGGCACCGTGGCAAGGGCGCGCTCGAGGGCCAGCAACAACTGCCGCTCGTCCGTTCGCCCGCCATCCGGTAGCTCGCTCGCGGCCTCCAGCTCAACCGTGAGGTGTTCCCGCTGTGCACGACGCCGCCGAAGCATGTCGACCGCGGCCGTCATCGCGGCCCGATACATGTATGACGCGGAAGGCCCCTCGGAATTCTCACCGACTCGCCGGTGATACTGCCAAAGCTTGAGGCGAATCTCCTGGGTCAGCTCCTCGTGGTCCGGAACGGACATGCCAAAACGCCGCGCCGCGTCGCGAATGATCCCGCCCCATCGGGCGATCTCACGCTCGATGCGCCGATCACCGGTCGCCGGCACCGTCATCCCTGCGCGCGGTCGTGGGGCGCGCCTGCCCGTACCCCAGGCGAGCGCCCAGGCGAGCGCCCAGGCGAGCGCCCAGGCGAGTGCCCAGGCGAGCGCACGCCCGATGCGCAGGCGGGCGCCGACGTGGCCCTGAAGGCGGCGGTGCACGGCCCTGAGGGGAGGCATGGCATGGCGGACCGGGCGAGCATGACTCCAGGCTGGTGGGCGTGGCGACCGATGTCCGAAAGTGCCGTGTGCACGTTGAGCCCGCTACTCGCGGACGACGCGTTCCGCATCAGAGCTTCGACACATCCGGATAGCGTTTGAAGACCCACCATCCATACACGAGCATGAGCGACGCTGCTCCCCCGATGGCCCAGTCCACCCCGACCGCCTGCGCGATGAGGCCAGCGCCGAACGCCCCGACGACCTGGGGCAGCCCGACCACGATGAGCGAATAGATGGCCATCAGCCGACCGCGGAATTCGTCGGGCACCAACGTCTGCATGAGCGTATTGGCGAGGGCGTTGTTCATGATCATGACGAATCCCGTCATCAGCAGGATGCCGTAGGCGAACTGCGGCGCCCGCGTGAGCGAGAGCGCAATGAGCAACGCGCCGAACGCGAAGCACGTGCGCACCAACAGGCGGCCACGTGAGCGGGGATTCGACGCTGCCAGCACCAGCGCCCCGGCCAGCCCTCCGATCCCCACCGCGGACAGCATCAGGCCGTACCCGCCCGCCCCCAGTCCCAGCAGCTCACGAGCCATAACGGGCATGAGGGCGAGAAAGGGTATGCCAAGGATGGAGTAGACCGTCACCAGCTCCACCAGTCCCTTCACCCGGCGATCGCCGTTCACATAGGCCAGTCCCTCGCGGATGCCCTCCATCGGCGACGCCGTGGCCGTGGCCGGGGTGCGGGGCGGCAACGTGATGAGCGCCAGCCCGATGAGCACGGTGAGGTAGCTCACGGCGTTCACCCCGAAGCACCAGGCCAGCCCCAGGTTGGCGATGATGGCCGCGGCGATGGCGGGGCCGAAGATGCGGGCGAGATTGAACCCGGATGAGTTGAGCGCGATGGCATCGCGCAGATCGTCGCGGCCCACCAAGTCGATCATCAGCGACTGACGGGCGGGGATCTCCACCGAGGCCACCGCCCCGCCAAAGAGCGCGAACGCCACGAGCATCGGAATCGTCATGCGTCCCGACCACGTGAAGTACCAGAGCAGCGCCGCCTCGAGCAGGAGGAGGGTCTGCGCGATCTTCACGAGTCGCAGCTTGTCGCTGCGGTCCACCATCACGCCGGCGTGCAAGGAGAAGAGCAGGATGGGGAGGGCGCCGCTGGCGGCCACGAGGCCGACGATGAACGGGCTGTTCGACAGCTCCAGCGCCAGCCATCCGATGGCCATCGACTGCATCCACGTTCCGATGAGCGACAGCGTCTGTCCCACCCAGAACCGCCGGAAATTCGGGTGGGTGAGGACGACTCGGAATGGATTGATGGATCGCGGCTCGCTCGTCACGCCCGAATACTAATCACCCCCCCGACAGCCGCATTCGAGCCCGTTCCCGCGGCTGCGCCGGGCCGCAATCCGAAGCACCCTCCGAGCCCGCGGAGCCACGCGGGATGGCGGCATTCGGGATCGCATGAGGCGCCGCACGTGTTGTATCCTGTGACGGGAGGGGCGTGCCCCCTTTCGCAGTTCGTTCAGCCCGAGGCCGACATGCGCTTTCACACGTACACGAAATTCTCGCCGCAGGCAGCGGACGCGGTGGATCTCGAGTCGCTCCTGGAGCAGCTCTCGGACTTCCTCCTCCAGTCCGGCTTTGCCGGCGGGCAGCAGTCGCATCCGTACTGGGGCGACACGGGCGAGGACGCAGACCGCTCGCTCGATGCGCTCAAGGAGGCGATCCTCCAGGCGCTGATCGAGAGTGGCCAGTTCACCCCCGAGATGCTCAAGACGCTCCGCGGTGAGGACGATGAGGAGTCGCAGGCCGCGCTGGCGAAACTGCTGGACGATATCGTGAAGCGCCTCATGGAGAAGGGCTACCTGCACGTGGACGCCCCGCCGGAAATGCCGGACACGCACTCGGCGGTGGAGGGTCCGGGTGGCCTCGCGCGCGCGGCCTCGCGCGACGTCAACTTCCGCCTCACCGACAAGGGCATCGACTTCCTGGGCTACAAGTCCCTGCGCGACATCCTCGGCTCGTTAGGCCGGTCGTCGTTCGGCAGCCACGACACGCCGTATCTCGCCACCGGCATCGAGGCCGACGCCGCCAGCAAGCCGTACGAGTTCGGCGACACCATGAACATCGATGTCAACGAGACCTTGCGGAACGCGCTGGCGCGCACCGGCTCGCTCGAGATGCCCCTCGACGTGGACTATCCCGACCTGATGGTCCGGCAGGCGGAGTACCGCTCCTCCTGCGCGACGGTCCTCATGCTCGACTGCTCGCATTCGATGATCCTCTACGGCGAAGATCGCTTCACCCCTGCGAAGAAGGTCGCGCTCGCGCTCACGCACCTCATCCGCACCCAGTTTCCGGGCGACACGATCCGCGTCGTGCTCTTCCACGACTCGGCGGAGGAGATCCCGATCGCCACGCTGGCGCACGCGCAGGTGGGGCCCTATCACACGAACACCGCCGAGGGACTCAAGCTCGCCCGCCGCATCCTGCTGGCGCAGAAGAAGGACATGCGCCAGATCGTGATGATCACCGACGGGAAGCCGAGCGCGCTCACCATGCCCAACGGCGCCATCTACAAGAATTCGATGGGCCTCGACGCATTCGTCATCCAGGAGACGATTCGCGAGGTGGCGAACTGCCGGCGCTCCGGCATCGTCATCAATACGTTCATGCTCGCGCGCGATCGCGCGCTGATCGAGTTCGTGAAGTACGTGTCGTCCATCAGCCGGGGCAAGGCGTACTTCACCAACACCATGACACTTGGCCAGTACATCCTGATGGATTTCCTGCGGAAGAAGACGCGGAAGGTGTCGTGAGCGACCTCCCCGACCTCTCACGAGAGGAGCTCGTCCGCTACTCGCGCCACTTGCTCCTGCCCGACGTGGGGCTGGCGGGCCAGCAGCGACTCAAGGCGGCGCGGGTGCTCATCGTGGGTGCGGGCGGCCTGGGCTCCCCGGCCGCGCTCTACCTGGCGGCCGCCGGCGTCGGCACGTTAGGCCTGGTGGACTTCGACCGGGTGGACATCAGCAACCTGCATCGGCAGCTGCTGTACGGCACCAGCGACGTGGGCGCGCCCAAGGTGGAAGCGGCCACGCGGCGCCTGCACGACGTGAACCCGCACGTGGCGGTGGAGACGCACGACACGCAACTGACGTCGGCCAATGCGCTGGAGATCGTGGGTGCATACGACGTGGTGGTGGACGGCACCGACAACTTCCCCACGCGCTACCTCGTCAACGACGCCTGCGTGCTGACGGGACGCCCGAACGTGTATGGCTCCATCTTCCGCTTCGACGGACAGGTCTCGGTGCTCTGCACAGCGGATGGGCCATGCTACCGCTGCCTCTACCGCGAGCCGCCCCCGCCCGGCCTCGTGCCGAGCTGCGCGGAGGGCGGCGTGCTGGGTATCCTGCCGGGAATCGTGGGCACCCTGCAGGCGACCGAGGCGATCAAGCTCGTGCTGGGCATCGGCGAGCCCCTCATCGGTCGCCTCGTGCTGGTGGACGCGCTGGGCGCGCGCCAGCGGTCGGTGACGATCCGCCGCGACCCCCGCTGCCCCGCCTGCGGCACCCGAGAGCTGCAACACCTGATTGACTACGAGGCGTTCTGCGGCATGAGCGTGTCGGGCGTCGCCACCATGCCGGACGAGACGCCCGTGCCGGAGATCACGCCGGCGGAGCTCGCGCAGCGGCTCGCGCAGGGAGACGGGCTCACGCTGCTCGACGTGCGCGAACCGTACGAGCACGCCATTGCCCGCATCGAGGGCGCTCGCCTCGCGCCGCTGAATGGCTTGGCCGAGGTGATCCCCTCCCTCGATCGCGACCGGGACATCGTGGTACACTGCCGCAGCGGCGCCCGCAGTGCGCGCGCCGTGCGGGAGTTGCAGCACGCTGGCTTCACGCGCGTGTTCAACCTCGCCGGCGGCATCCTGCGCTGGGCCGACGAGGTGGACGCCGCCGTCGCGAAGTACTAGGCTCGCCCGCCCCCTTTCCCCCCGTCCTGCATGCCGCTGTCTTCCGCGCGCAACGCGACACGCCGTGTCTCGCGTTCATCCGTTGCGAAGCGAACCGCTGTGCGCCTTCCCGACGCCGCCGTGGCGGGCGAATTCTCCCGCCGACTCCGGCGCTGGTTCCGCCGGAATGGCCGCGACCTGCCGTGGCGGCGGACGCGGGATCCCTACCACATCCTCGTCTCGGAGCTGATGCTGCAGCAGACGCAGGTGTCGCGGGTGGTGGACTACTACCAGCGTTTCCTCTCCCGGTTTCCCTCGTTGCACCACGTGGCCGAGTCACCCCAGCAGGGCGTGCTGGATGCGTGGGCGGGGCTGGGGTACTATTCCAGGGCACGCAACCTCCACGCCCTCGCGGTTCGGGTGACGCGGGATGGTCCCGGCGCGCTGCCCGCGCAGCCCCGCGAGCTGCAATGCCTGCCGGGCGTGGGGGCGTACACGGCCGGGGCCGTGGCATCGTTCGCCTTCGAGCGGCGCGCGGCGCTGGTGGACACAAACGTCGCGCGTGTCCTCTCCCGCGTGTTCACCCCACGCCTGCGGCCCAAGCAACCGCGCCACCTCACGCAGCTCTGGCGCATCGCGGAAGCGGTGCTGCCGCGGCAGGGCCGTTCCACCTGGACGCACAACCAGGCGCTGATGGAAGTGGGCGCCCTCATCTGTACGGCGCGCGTGCGGCATTGCACGCGCTGTCCGGTTTCGTCCCTCTGTCGCACGCGCGGCGCGGAGCTGCAGCTCCGGGAGTCCGCCGGGTGAAAAAACGGAGCGACCCGCGGGGCGCTCCGTTTCTCCATCATCGGTGGTCCACCGCGCCGCGCGGCTAGCCGGTGCGCTTCGTCTCCTGCAACTGGCGCTGGTAGGGCCGCTCGTCGTAGCCGGTATAGATCTGTCGCGGGCGCGCGATCTTCTGCTCCTTGTCCATCAGCATCTCCTCCCACTGCGACAGCCAGCCCGCCACGCGCGGAATGGCGAACAGCACGGTGAAGTAGCTGGTCGGGAACTTCATGGCCCGGTAGATCAGGCCCGTGTAGAAGTCCACGTTCGGGTAGAGCTTCCGCGAAATGAAGTAGTCATCCGATAGCGCGATGCGCTCGAGTTCCAGCGCGATCTCGAGGTCGTGGTCCATGCCCACCGACGCGAAGACCTCGTCTGCCAGCTTCTTCACGATCTTCGCGCGCGGGTCGTAGCTCTTGTACACTCGATGGCCGAAGCCCATCAGGCGTCCCTTACCCTGCTTCACGCTTTCCACGAAGGCCGGCACGTTCTTCTTGTCGCCGATCTCGTTGATCATGCGCAGCACCTGCTAGTTGGCGCCGCCGTGGAGGGGGCCATAGAGCGCCGCGACGCCCGCCGCCACCGCACTGAACGGATCGACGTGCGACGAGCCCACCGCGCGCACCGCGTTGGTCGAGCAGTTCTGCTCGTGGTCGGCGTGCAGGATGAACAGGATCTCGATCGCCTTCGTGAACACCGGGTTTGCTTCGTACTTCGACTCCGACATCCGTGCGATCATCGACAGGAAGTTCTCGGAATACGAGAGTCGATTATCGGGATAGATGAAGGGCGGGCCCTTCACGTGCCGGTACGCGAACGCCGCGATGGTGGGTACCTTGGCGAGCAGGCGGATGATGGAGATGTCCCGCTGCTTCTTGTCGAAGATGTCCTTCGCTTCCGGGTAGAACGAGGAGAGCGCCGCGACACCTGCGACCATCATGGACATCGGGTGCGCATCGTAGCGGAACCCTTCCATGAAGCGCTTGATGTTCTCGTGCACGTACGTGTGGAACGTGATGTCGTGCACCCACGAATCATATTCCTTCTGGTCCGGCAGTTCGCCGTTGCGCAGCAGATACGCGACCTCGAGGAAGCTGGCGTTCTCGGCCAGTTGCTCGATCGGGTAACCGCGATAGCGCAGGATGCCCTTGTCGCCGTCGATGAACGTGATGGCGCTGCGGCAGGAGGCCGTGTTCATGAACGCCGGATCGTACGTCATCAGGCCGAAATCATCCGCGTCCACCTTGACCTGCTTCAGGTCATTGGCGCGAATGGTGCCGTCGTTGATGGGAATCGAGTAGGATGCCCCGGTCCGCGTGTCACGGATCTCCAGTGCATCGGTCTTGGTGTTGCCTGGCGCTCCAGACGTCGCCGTCGTGCTCATTCCGGGTGTCTCCGCTGATGTCGCGATCAGGTGTTGCACGTCGTCCGTGAAAACTAGTCGGGTGCGTGGTCCTCTCAACATCGCGCCCAACATTCCTCCCGTCCCTGGCGCGACGCGCTTCACTTCGCCGGAGCGTCGGCGATAGCTTTCCGGCCGGCTGGAGGTCCCCGGAGTCGCGGCGCTCCCGGGATTCACGCGCGCGCACAGGCGGCACGCGTCGGACTCAACTTACCACCTTTCCGCGCGGCGGAGCGTCCTATCCCCCTCCTCGAGACCGATGTGCCCCGCCTGGCGATGATCGTGGTGGCCGCCGCCGCCGGGGGCGCGGTGAACTCCATCGCCGGCGGCGGAACGCTGCTCACCTTCCAGGCCCTCCTCGCGCTGGGAATTCCCGCCCTCACGGCGAACGCCACCAGCACGGTGGCGCTCTGGCCGGGCGCGGTAGGCAGTATGGTCGGGTATCTGCCGGAGCTGCGTGGGGCTCGCGCATGGGCGGTGCGCTTCGCCCTGCCGTCGCTCGCCGGCGGTCTGATGGGGGCCCTCCTGCTCCTCATGACCCCCGAGTCGCGCTTCGACGCGCTCGTTCCGTGGCTGGTGATGGGCGCGACGGCGCTCTTTCTGGTGCAGCGTCCCACCATGCGCTGGCTGCGGCGCCGGCGGACCGACGAGCCAGTGGATCCGAACGATGACCCCGCGCGCCGGCCGCCCACCACAGCGATTCTCGTCTACCAGTTTTTCGTGGCCATCTACGGCGGCTATTTCGGCGCCGGCATCGGCATCCTCATGCTGGCGGCCCTGGGGTTCATGGGATTCACCAACATCCACCGGATGAATGGGCTGAAGAACTGGGGCGGCCTGTGCACCAACTTCGTCGCCGCCACCACCTTTGCCATCAGCGGCCGGGTGGACTGGCCGGTGGCCATGGCCATGGCCGCGGGCGCGCTGGCCGGCGGCTATGGCGGCTCGCGCATCGCACAGCGCGTCTCGCAGATCCGGGTGCGCCAGGCCATCATCGCCATCGGCTTCGTCAGTGGCTTCTGGCTGCTTCTGCTCCGGCTGCGGTGATGTGTATCACGCCGGCGCGCTCGCTCACGCACGCCGGCGGCGAGAATCAACTATCGAACAACATTGGCCGAAACTTAACCCGTGGTGGGGTGGATGCTTCCGCACGTGCGTCGCACGCGCTGGCAGCGGGACGGGTCACTCACCATTTCAGCCGCCGCGTTCCGCGAGTGGCGTCGCCATGGATTCACTCAATGGGCATGTTTTCGTTTCGTAGTAGAGGGCGGTTCGAGCGCGGTGTTGCCGCTGCACCTTCCGTCGTGCCCTCCCGCCCCACCGGTGCGGAATCCGCCGACGACGCGCAGGATTCGTCACGCGACACAGGCATCGTGCTCGATGCCCTCGGCGCGATGCTGCAGCTTTATGGCAAGCACGCGTTCGACACGGACGTCCGCGGAAGCGATGAGTTCCGG
>JBDSVW010000179.1:0-11383 GCA_039927015.1 Gemmatimonadaceae bacterium
GGCTCCGCCGCATATTTGCCCACGTTAGGCGGCACCACCGAGTCGCGACGCGTGAGGTCGGGGGAGATCTCGGTCCAGCTGTTGCCGCCGTTCACCGTCTGCCAGATGGTGTTGGCGCCGAAGTACAGCTTCCGCGGATTGGTGGGGGCAAAGAGGACGGGCGCCGTGCGCACACTGCGGTAGTTGGCATCGCGGAACGGCTTGGGCGCTACGTTCTGCGTCTGCCCCGTGCGGTAGTCAAAGCGCGTCACCTTGCCGCCGTACATGATGTTGGGATCGAGCGGGTCGGGCGCGACGTAGCCGTATTCCTCCACGCCCACCGGCCGCCACTCGCGGAAGGTGATCTGTCCATCGTTGCCGCGGCTCAGCACGCACGCGGATCCCGACTCCTGCTGCCCGCCGCAGACGCGGTAGGGCCACGAGTAGTCGGTGGTGACGTGATAGAACTGGGCGGTGGGCTGGTTGTACCAGCTGCTGTACGTCTCGCCGCCATTCACCGTGATGATGGCGCCCTGGTCGCTGGCAATCAGGATGATGTCGGGATTGTCGGGATTGATCCAGAGGCGGTGGTAGTCGTCCCCGCCAGGTGCACCACGGATCATCTTCCACGTCACGCCGGCGTCGGTGGACTTCCAGACGACGATGCTGGCGCTATACACGATGTCGGGATTCTTCGGATCGACCTTCACCTCGGCGAAGTCGGAGCCCCGGTTGTGCACGCGCGCGTCGGTGGAGGTCTTGGTCCACGTCGCGCCCGCGTCATCGGAGCGATAGATGCCGCTCCGCGCGCCCGCGTCGATGGTGATGAACAGCCGGCGCGGATTGCTGGGCGCTACCGCGATGCCCACGCGGCCCAGCCCCTCGGCGGGCGTCGGCAGCCCGGCCATGATCGGCGTCCAGTTGTCGCCGCCGTCGGTCGACTTGAACAGCCCCGTGCCGGGCCCCTGCCACACCCCGTTCTCCCACGGCCCCTGCCGCGCCTCCCACAGGGCCGCGTAGAGCGTGTTGGGATCGTCGGGCGCCATCACGATGTCGATTGCGCCGGTGTTCTCGTCCTTTCCGAGAATCTTCCTGAAGGAACGACCGCCGTCCAGCGAGCGATACAGTCCGCGCTCCTCGTTAGGTCCGTAGGGATGGCCCAGCACCGCCACGAACAAGCGGTTCGGGTCGCGCGGGTCGATCACGATCTGCGGAATCTGCTGGCCGTCGCGAAGGCCCAGGTGCTCCCAGCGCTTGCCGCCATCCACCGACTTGTAGATGCCGTCGCCGGTGGAGAGGTCGGGACGCTGCAGCCCTTCCCCGCTGCCGATGTAGATGATGTCGGGATTGCTCGGCGCCACCGCCAGCGCACCGATCGATCCGCTCGGTTGCCCGTCGAAGATCGGGTTCCAGGTGAGGCCGAAGTCGGTCGTCTTCCAGGCGCCGCCGTTCACCGCCGAGATGTAGAAGAGGTTCGGCTTGCCCGGCACACCCGTCGCGGCCTTGGTGCGCCCCGCCCTGAAGGGGCCGATGTGCCGCCACGTCATCTCGCTGAAAAGGGCGGGGCCCGACTGCGCCGCCATGGGCAGGGGGGCGGACGCCAGCAGGCAGGCGACCGGGAGCAGACGGCGCAGCAGGAAAGATCGCATGGATCCGAATGGGTGTTGGAGAGAGATCGACTCGGCGGCCGCCGCGGGGCGGCGGCTGCCGGAAGTTCTACGCGCCGACGTTCAAAGTCGCTACCCGCCGCCGCATGCAACCGCGCGATGAGGTCCTTAGGCCGCCGGCCCCGACGCGGTGGGCGCGAGCCTGGCGCCAGTCGGCGTCACGAGGCTCGGTCGGTCACCATCGCGCGCGCCGCCGCGCCCCAGCACCGTGGCGGAGGTGAGGTGTGCCGTGACGTTGAGGCCCGTCTTGAAGATGTCGGGCACCGTATCGAGCGCGATGAGGATCCCGACCCCTTCCACCGGAAGCCCTATGCCGGGAAAGAAGGGGGCGAGAATGAACAGGCTGCCACTGGGGATGCCGGGCACCGAGAACGACATCGTGACCGACGCGACTGCGATGGTGACGATGGCCGCCGCGCTCAGTTCCACGCCATATAACTTCCCGATGAAGAGCGCGCCCACGATCCAGACCACCGCCACGTTCGCGCGCAGGATCGAGACCGCCAGCGGCAGCACGAAGGTGGTGGTCTCGCGCGGCAGGCGCAGCGTCTCGTCGGCGCTGTCGAGCATCGACGGCAAGGCGGCAAGCGACGAGCGGGTAGTGGCCGCCACGATTTGCGCCGGCAGCGCGGCGCGCGCGAAGAGCCTCAGCGGAACCCGGCCCCCCAGCACCGCCACCGGATACAGCGCCAGCGCCACCACCACGCACAGGAGGGACGTGACGACGAGGTAGAAGCCGATCGCTCCCGCGGCGGACACGCCGATGCGCACTCCCAGCGCGGCCGCCAGCGCGAAGACGCCCAGCGGTGCCAGCCAGAGCACCCAACGCACCAGCACCAGCATCGCCTCGCCCGTGGCGCGGAAGAAGCCGAACAGGGCCTCACGTGGCGACTCGGGCAGGCGCGCCACGCCTAACGCGAAGGCGACGGTGAAGACGAGCAGCGGCAGCATGGCGCCGTCGACGGCCGCCTTCACAGGGTTCACGGGTATGAGCCCGGTGATCCACGACACGACGGTGGGCAGTTCGGGCATGGCGGTGCCCGGCAGCGCCATGCGCTCGCGCAGGGCGGTGGCAGCCACCGGATCCACCGTGAGGAACTCGAAGAGCCAGGGCGCGACAAAGGCGGTGAACGTCGCCGCGCCGACGAGGATGAAGGCGAAGAGCAGGAGGGCGCGACCACCCAGCTTTCCCACCGACCGCACGTCCTCGATGGAGCCGACGCCGGTGATGAGCAGCGACACCACGAGCGGGATGACGGTCATGCGGATCGCGTTGACCCACAGCGTGCCCACCGGATCGGCCACCGCCAGCAGCACCGCCGCGGTCGGAGGGTGCCATGCGGTCGCCAGCGCCCCCACGACGAATCCGAGGAAGAGTGCGAGGATGGCGGTCACGCCGGCGCTGATTTTCATGCCCACAATGCTAGGGCGCGCGCCGCCGGTCGTAAACCAGCGGCGCGCGCCCTGAACAGGAGCGGGTCGTTAGGTGACGCCCACGGTCGTCAGTCGAGGCCCCACTTGAACCCGATGCGCCAGCTGAGCAAGGGTGCTCGGCTCTCGTTCACCCGGTATTCGATACCCCCGTTCGGCAGGTCCACGATGCCACCCTTGCGCAGGTAGCGCACGTTGCCATTGGCGTGGTAGCGCACCCCGATGTCCACGGCGCCCATCCGAGAGAATCCCACGGGAATGAGGATGCCCCCTCCTCCCGTCCACGCGAAGGTGGCGTCGTCGTAGTTCGTCGTCTTCGCGAACGCCTCGTCGTCATACGTGCCGTCCACGCTGGACTCCGTGAAGAAGTAGGAGAAACCGGCGGTGGCGTTGGCATACGGCCGCACGGCGCCCGACGGCGCGATGAGCTGTGGTCCCAGTCCCAGCCAGACGATGTTGTTGGACGTCGTGAGGTCGACCAGGATACGTCCGCCGACGGTGCCGCTGAGCGGCACGCGTTGCGTCTCGCGGCCATACCCCAGAAGGCCCCCCTCCGCGCCGAGGCTGAAGATGCCGCGGCGATCGAACTTCCAGTGCCCGGTGAGGTCGACACCGAAGCCCTGCCTCACGTTGGTCCGGAAGTCGTCCATGGGCTGCGCGTAGACCAGCGATCCGCCCACCGTGCCCGGCGAACGACGCGGCCCGGTGCGCGATTCGCGCTCGCCACCGACAGAAAACACCTGCCCGTCCGCCGCAACCGGCGCGGCCAGAAGCACGAGCAGTGGATAGAGCAGAATGGAGTACCGCATGTCGACCTCGGCGAACGAACGGGGGGGGACTCATGGTTATCAGGTTCTCAGCTTGATACGCCATGGTCCCCCCCGGTGTTTCATGCTCGCGCACGCTAGCCTAGCGCCACCACTCCTCGTCGTCCTCTCCGAACGGGTCGCCCGGCGGCGCCCGCAGTGCCGGCGTGAAGGCAGGCAGTTCGCCCCGCTCGAACCAGCGGTTGATGTCGGTCACCAGGCTGGCCAGGTGGGCACGGTACTCGAGCCCACCACGAGACTGCCGCCCGCGCGCCGTCTCCGCGACCTGGCGCAGCGACATCTCCGATATGGCTCGCACATCCTGCGACGCCTCTTTGTCGGCCGCGAGCATCAACAAGCGATCCACGAGCGCACGCGTGGTCATGCGCACGATGGCGGAATCGCGTTGCGAGGCGCCGGGCCGCGTCTCGAGGTAGTTCAGCGTGCCCCGCTGCAGGGTGGTGATCGCCTCGGGCAGCGTCAGCGGACGTTCTGTGCGCCAGGCGAACTGCACGAGCCGCGCGGCGCGGTCGCGCTGCAGGATGCCGTCGATCACGAACTGCGCCAAGGTGCGCGCGGTCCCCAGTTCGTCGAAGGCCGGCCGAACGCGCGACTCGAAGAGCTCGATGGAGTTCGAGAAGCCGAACGGACGCGGCGCCAGCAGCGTGACCACGCTGTCCGGGATGGCGAGTTCCGCCGGGCTGATGCTGGCGACCAGCGCCGCCAGCGCCTCACGCTGTTGTGCCCCGCCTACCGGTCGCGTGGCCTGCTGCCCGTCGCCCCGCACCGCGTACTGGTACTCCATGCCGCCGATATTCTTCACGGCGGAATTGATGCCCCAGCGGTGGAACATGTAGAGCGGCACGAAGCGCTCCTGCAGCGTGCCGATCGGTTCGCCTACGCGGATGTTGCGCTCGCCGAACTTCTTCATCGCCACGCGCCGCACGTCCATCTGGTGCTTGAGGAACTCGGTGGCCGTGGCCGCATCGTCCCACAGGTTGGTGCGCGGATCGCTGGCGAAGTCGGGGCGCGCATCGCCGTCGCTGAGGAAGAGCAGCTTCCGCTTCAAGCCGTCGCGTACGATGGCATCCAGCGAGTCCGCCTCATTCTCCGGCGAAAAGATGCCGTAGCCCCAGCGCACGGCGAACACGTCGAACTCTCCCGGGCCGAGGTCATACGCCTTGGAGACGTCGATCTCGCCGGCGCCGTTGAGCCGCACGCGCGGGGCGGGATAATCCATCACCGACGAGCGCTCGTCGGTGGACGCGATGTAGTTGTGCGCCATGCCCAGCGTGTGCCCGATTTCGTGGGCCGTCACCTGGCGTACGCGCCCCAGCACGTAGTGCGTGTCGGCGGGCGACGGATCGGCACCCATCAGCGCCGCGTAGATGTTGTACGCGGTGCGATTGCGGTGCGAGTCCATGTGGGCGATGCCCTTGATGATCTCCCCGGTGCGCGGATCGCTGGTGGAGCCGCCAAACGACCAGCCGCGTTCATTGCGGTTGATCCACAGCACCATGTTGTAGCGCACGTCCATCGGGTCCGCGCCTTCGGGCAGGTCCTTCACCACGAAGCCGCCGCGCAAGCCGGCGCGATCGAACGCCTGCTCCCAGAACTTCGCCCCTTCCACCGTGGCCGCGTGCAGCGGCTCGGGAATGCCGCGATCGATGTAATAGACGATCGGGTTCTTGATGGGCGAGTTGGGATCGCGCGGGCTCTCGCGCTCCAGCCGGGCGCGGTTGATCCACCGCTGCTCCAGCATGCCCTGGATGGGCTGCGCGAAATCCTTGAACTGGATACCGAAGAACGAGACGCGCGGATCGAGCGTGCGCGGCCGGTAGGCCTCGTCGGGCAGTCGCACGAAGGAGAGATGCTGCCGCAGCGTGAAGGCGCGCCCGTCAGGCACAATCCGGGACACGGTGTTGCCCGGCCGGCCGGTGGCGACAAACGTCGCGCTCACGTCGATCTCCGTGTTGTCCGGAAAGCCGCGCGTGTACGGCTTGTAGATGCTCGACCGGTCGCGCGCGAGCGAGTAGTTGCCCTCGTTGGAGCGTTGCAGCTGCCCGGCCACATCCTGCCAGTCGCGATAGACGAACTCGGTCGCGTCCACCAGCAGCCGCCCATTCTCCTCGGCGGCGATCGGGAGCGACGCCACGGTGCTGGGAGGGAACGACTCGGCGATGCCCTGCGAGATGGCCGCGTTGCCCGCCTGCGAATTCCGGTAGTTCCAGTTCTCGAGCACGACGAGCACGCGCTCGCCATTGCGCTCGAAACGCGCCACGTCGTTGCTACCACCGCCGCCACGGTCGAGGCCGATGGGGTTGGAGCCGAGGCCGGTGGAGAGCTGCTGGAAGAGCAGGACGCGCATGGAGTCGCGCGGGATCTCGAAGAACACCTTTCCCGTCTTGTCGTCGAGCCAGAGGGGAATGAGTCCGTCGCGACGCTCCATGCCACGCGTTTTTGCGGCGATCGTGGCCGGCGACTGCGCCGAGTTGGCGTCGGCCGCGTCAGCCGCGCGGGCCGCGGTGGACGGCGTCCCGCTCGCGGGCGTCCGCCCCGCCGGTGTGACACACGCCGTGGCGAGGGCACCGAGCACGAGCGCCGAGCGCAGGGAGGGAGCGAGCACGCTCGCGGTGGGACGTACGCGGGAGTGAGACATGTCGGAATCGATGGGAAATATCGCCTGGCCGCGAAATTCGACGGCAGGGCACGCGAGGCGATAATCGATCATCGCCCACGTCGTCGCAACCCACGCCGCCTCGCCCGCCCCACGGACAGGGCGCGCCCCTGGGGGGATGGGTCTATTCGAACAGGTCGGCGGGAGTTCCGCGGGCCACCAGCACGGCCGTCACGGCGAGGATGAGCAGCGCGATGGCGCTCTCTGTCAGTGCCGACCGCCAGAGCCGGGGCAGTCCCTCCCGGGTGTGGGCCACGGGGCCGAGGCGCTTCCAGTTGAGCGCCCCGATCCCGACCATGACCACCACGAAGCCCACCTTCCACAAGAGCGCCTGTCCGTATCGCGTGGAGGTGAGCGCCGCCAATGAGCCTACGTGCAGGTATGCCGCGTAGCTGCCGGTGACAACCAGCAGCGCCGCGCTGCCTAACGCGATGGGCGTAAACGCCACCAGTACGTCCTTCACCCCTGTCCCCGATTCATCGAAGCCGCGCCAGGCGCCCGGCAGCACCACCATCGCCAGGACCAGCAGCGTGCCCGCCCAGGCGCCCGCCGCGAGCACGTGGAGCGTGTCGGCGAGCATGGGCAGCAGCGGCTGCTCCTCTCCCGCCGCATGACCGGAGAGGGCGGGAACGAGTGCGGCCGTGACAATGGCGATGGTCACCATCACGCGGGCCGCGCGTCCCCAGCGGGATCGCTTGTAGGCCACGAACCCTGCCACGCCAGCCGTCAGTTGCAGCGCGACGCCCAGTCCCCATGCCCCCTGCAACAGGTCGGCCAGTGCAACGGGAATGTCGTCGCCGAACGACTCGGTCATCATCGACTGCTGCGCGCGCACGCGGGCGAACGCAAGCACGAGCACCGCGATGGACGTCACGCGACCCGTTGCCTTGACGCGGGCGGCCAGCCGGTCGGCGCGGTCGCCCGAGGCGGCCGCGTGCAGGCGCGGTTGCACGAAGGTGAGATACACGCCGGCGCCGATCAGGAGCACGAAGCTCGTGAACGAGGCCCATCGGATGAGTATGTAGCTCAGGGACTCCGCCGGAGTCGCCACATCGCCGGGAATCTGCACGGCGCGAATCTATCAGGGTGGGGACGCGCCGTCGATGAGAGGCACTAGCTTTTGACGCCATGGAATACGACGATCCCGAGGAATTCGAGCTGGGTGACGGCACCGCCGACACCGAAGCCAGCGTGCTCTGCCCGCACTGTGGCGAGGAGAACACCATCGCCATCGACCCTGGCGGCGGCGAGGAGCAGGAATACGTGGAAGACTGCCAGGTCTGCTGCCGTCCCTGGAGTGTGCGCGTTTCGTTCGACGTGCAGGGGCAGGCGCATACCGAGGTCGAGCAGCTGGACGAGTAACTGGTCCGCCCGCGGCGCACGCTGGCTTGACGTTCCCCCACCCCTCAGCGACGGTCTCCTGCATGTCCACCGAGTGGCCCCTCACCATTGAAGACGTGCGCGCCGCGCGGGCGCGCATCGCGCCGTACATGTCCCCCTCGCCGCTGTATTCCTATCCCCTGCTGGACCAGGCGGTCGGCCACGACGTGCGCGTGTTCGTGAAGCACGAGAACTTCAATCCCACCAATTCGTTCAAGGTGCGGAATGCGCTCTCGTTCATGACGGCGTTGTCCGCGACGCAGCGTGAGCAGGGCGTCGTGGCCGCCACGCGCGGCAACCATGGGCTGGGCATCGCCTTCGCGGCGCGGGCGTTCGGGTGCCGCGCCACCATCTGTGTGCCCGTCGGCAACAATCCCGACAAGAACGAGGGCATGCGCGCGTTAGGCGCCCGGCTCATCGAAGAGGGCCGCGACTACGACGAATCGGTGGCGGTCGCGGCGCGCGTGCAGGCGGTGGACGGTGCCACGCTCGCCCATTCCACCAACAATGCAAACGTGCTGGCAGGCGCCGCAACGCTCTCACTCGAGCTGTTCGAGCAGGCGCCGCTGCTCGATGCACTGGTGATCGTGGTGGGCGGCGGGTCGCAGGCGGTGGGCGCGCTGACGGTTGCGCGTGCACTCTCCCCCAACACGCAGGTCTATGCCGTCCAGGCCGCGGGAGCGAGCGCGATCCACGACTCCTGGCACGCGGGTGCGCCAGTCACGCGCGACCGGGCGGACACCTTCGCCGACGGTCTCGCCACCCGTGGCGTGTACGAGATGACCTTCCCGGCGCTCCGCGCGGGGCTGGCGGGCTTCGTCACCGTCACCGACGCCGAGATCGCCGATGCGTTGCGCCTGCTGCTGCGCACCACGCACTCGCTGGTGGAGGGCGCCGGCGCCGCCGGGCTGGCCGGCGTGATGAAGCTCGCGCCGCAGCTGGCGGGCCGCCGGGTGGGCATCGTGATCAGCGGCGGCAACATCGACGAGGCGACGCTGCAGCGCGTGCTGGCGCGCGAGCTCTAGTCGGTCGCCACCTTGAACTGTCCGACCAAAAAGGGCGTGCTGGTGGGCTGCGGCGATCCTCCCTCGGGCTCCTCGGTCACCGCGCCCACCGCGATGTCGACGCCTTCCGGCACCGAGAAGGTGGCGCGCACCTCGCCGTTCTCCTTCGTGTTGAAGGTCCCCAGGCTCACGGGCGCTGTGCCCTCGGCGATGCCCCACAGCTGGTAGGTCCGCCCGCGCGCGGCGGGCGGCAGCTGGTAGGCGGCGAAGACCACGCGTCGCTGACGCGCGTTCCAGAAGAGGCGCGCGGTGGGAGGCTGGCCGGTGGCGCTGAGCGCCACGGTCAACACGTCCGGGGCCAGGAGCGTGGAGACGACGGAGTCGAGCGACGCCACCTCGCCGCGCAGGGAAGACGCGGTCTGGTCGGCCACCTGCCGGGCCTCGCGCTCCGTACCGAGCTGGTTGTTCACGTACAGCATGCCCAACAGCGAGGCGGCCGCGGCCAGCCACGGCACGACGGTGCGCCATGGGCGCCCCGCCGCCGCCGTATCCTTCGCCACAGCCGCCCGCGCAGTACCGATGGGGCGTACGGCTCGCGCGTCGGCGAGAATGCGTTCCCTGAGGCCCGCTGGCACGGCGACGGCCGGCGCAGCGTACGCCAGGAGGGCCGCCACCTCCTCGAACTCGTGCACGTCACGCGCCACCTCGGGCGACGCGCCCAGCCGCGCCTCCACGGTGCGGCGTGCCTCGGCGTCCAGCGCACCCAGGGCGTACGCTACCAGGTCGTCCCGTTCGTCGCTCATCGTGAGGCCTCCATGAGCGGCTTCAGCGAGACGCGCAGCTTCTCCATGCCCGCGCGCATCCGCGTCTTCACCGTGCCGAGCGGCTCCGCGAGTCGTTCGGCGATCTCGCTTTGCGACAACCCGCCGAAATAGGCGAGTTCGAGCACCACGCGTTGCGCAGGCGGCAGGTCGTCCAGCGCGCGGCGCACGTGCACTTGCGCCTCCTGCAATTCCACGCCGCGATCGGGCGCGGGCACACCAGACGAGAGCCCCGGTGCCTCCCCCTCGACGGACATGGCGGTGGCTTCGTCGACGACCCGCGCGCGGCGCCGTCGCGAGCGCAGCAGGTCCAGCGCCCGCGTGCGTACGATGGTCGAGACCCACGCCACCACGCTTCCCCGCCCCGCGTCGAAGGTGGAGGACGACCGCCAGATCTGGGCGAACGCATCGGCCACGACTTCCTCGGCGTCGGCGCTGTCGGCCACCATTGCGTTGGCCAGGGCGTACGCCATGCCGCCAAAGCGGTCGAACAGGGTGCCTAACGCGCGCTCGTCGCCCGCCATGAGGCGGGAGAGCACCTCGCGATCCGCCGGGGCAGTGGATGATGCCGTACCGCTCATGTAAGTCGTTCGCTGGGAAGGGCCGCGCCGCGTCCTCCCAAGGTGGGATTCGACGGGAGCGGGCGCAACTCGCGGTGTTACGTCCCGATCAACGAACGGCAGCGTCGAAAGGGTTCCACGCACGCGATGACAGGAGGCCCCGCTGGGGTGTAACGAAGCGGCGCGGGAGCCGGCTGCGTCGCCGTGGCCCGCCGCGTTGCGAGCGGGGTATCTTCCCGGGACGGGGGGCAAACCGAGGCGCCGTTGGCGCCGCCCCCCCGACTCCACGACTTTCGCCCTTGGGGCCGTGACCGACGACGCGAACACGCACGCCAGGGTGCGCCTCGACAAGTGGCTGTGGGCGGCCCGCTTCTACAAGACGCGGGCCCTCGCGGCTGAGGCCATCGACGCCGGCCGTATCGAGGTGAATGACGAGCGCGCCAAGCGATCCCGGCAGGTGCAGATCGGCGATCGCATCCGCGTCCGGCGCCCACCCTTCGAGACGGTGATCGTGGTGACGGGGGCGCGCGAGCAGCGCGGGTCGGCCGCGTTGGCCGCCGAACTGTACAAGGAAACGGAGGAGTCCAGCAAGGCGCGTGAGACGCTGTCCGCGCAGCTCAAGGCGCAGGGCCCCCCCATGTTCCGGGATAAAGGACGTCCAGGCAAGAAGGAGCGCCGCGAGATAGACAAGTGGCGCGGCCGCGATGAGTAGGGCGTCGGCGACTACGGCGCGTCCACGCCGGGTGCGTCCACGCCGGGCGCGTCCACGCCAGGCGCGTCCACGCCGGGCGCGTTGGCCGCCAGCGCACGCAGCGTCTCGCGGTCCAGCCGATGGCCGCCGTCGAAGATGTGCAGGCGGGTGGTGAGGCCCGCCTCGTCCAGGCGATGGCGTTGCTCGCCCACGTTTACCCAGGTGGCGTATTCATCCACGGAGCCGATGACCAGGTCGAGCGGACGATCCGGAAAGCGGGGGCGGAAATTCCCGAGCTCCACTTCGCGCGGAATCTCCCCCGCCCAGACAATCACGCGCGCCAGCGGCGTAGACCCCGCCGTCACCC
>JBDSVW010000180.1:0-33138 GCA_039927015.1 Gemmatimonadaceae bacterium
GCAAGCCACCCAGGCTGCCCTCGCCTGGCCGGACGTCGCCTGCGATGCGCACGCCCGGCAGCCAGCCAGCGGCGCCGGCGTCGTTGGCGATGAGCAGCAGGTCGTCGCAGCTGCGGGTCAGCGCCTCCGCCACGCGGTCGATGATGCGCACGCCGCCCACGCGCTGGAGCCCTTTCGCCTCGCCCCCGAACCGGGTCGCACCGCCACCGGCGAGGATGACGCCCGTGCAGGCCGTCCGCACCTAACGAGCCCCGCCGGGCAGGTGCAACTGTGGCGCGCCGCTCACGGCCCGGCCGATGAGGAGGATGCCCGCCGCCCGCGCGATGTCCACGGCGATGGTCGAGGGCACCGAAGGCGTGGCCACCGCTGCCACGCCGGCGCGCGCCGCCTTGAACGCCAGCTCCCCCGAGATGCGCCCGGTGACGAGGAGGATCAGGTCGGCCGGCGAGCGACCCGCCTGCAGCGCCGCGCCGAGCACCTTGTCTACCGCATTGTGGCGGCCGATGTCTTCCGCGTGCTCGAACAGCGAGGCGCCATCTGTGAGTGCCGCGGCATGCACGCCACCCGTCTCCTTGTAACGCTCCCCGCGGGCGAACAGCTCCTTGAACACCTTGCGCAGCGTGGGCGTGTCGACCGATGGTACCTGGCCGCGCCGGCGCGGCACGTCGGCCAGCGTGCCGAGGAATGCCGTGACCGAACCGCATCCCGACGCCAGGATCCGGCGCCGCTCCATGCCGTCCACCGCCGCCAGCCGCTCGGGCGGGATATCCACCCAGAAGCCAAACTCCTTGGTGCAGGGCCGCATGCGCGTGATATCGCGCGGCGACTCGATGTAGCCTTCGCCGAACAGCCACCCGATCACGAGGTCGTCGAGGTCGGTCGGGGTGCACATCCATGTCACCACCGGCGTGCCGTTGATTTCGAGCCACACCGGGGACTCCTCCACCGCGTCCAGCGGCGTGGGCGTCGTTGCGCCGGCCGGATCTGGCACGCCGACGTTCCCGGTCATGAGGGGACCCCACCCCGTCGCCGTGCGCGCCGCGGATCCCGGGTCATCGCGCTCACGCCCCCCGGTAGGTGGTGCTCAGCGTCTCGTCCTCGGCCACCCGCACTTCTTCCACGTGCGCTGCGGCGCCGAGTGCGCGCTGCACCCGCTCGAAGATGAAGCGCGCCAGGTTCTCACCCGTGGGGACCAGGGCGCCGTCCGCGAATTCGGGCACGTCGAGATTGATGTTCCGGTGGTCGAAACGCTCCCGGACCTCCCGCGCGAGGATCGCGTCCAGCTGGCCCAGGTCCACCACGAAGCCGGTGAGCGCATCGATCTCTCCCGAGACCGACACCTCGCACGCGTACGAGTGCCCGTGAAAGCTGGGGCGCGCGCACAACCCGAAGGTGTGCGCGTTCTGTTCGTCGCTCCACTCGGGCCGCCGGTAGCGGTGCGCGGCGGCGAAGGTCACCCTGCGCGTGAGCAGCGCCCGCGGCATGTCAGCGCCCGAAGTTGTACGTGAGTCCCGCGGCGAGGCCGACGTTGCGGCGCCAGAGATTGCGCGACCTGTCCGGCGGCAGCACCGTGGGATCGGCGGTGGACTTGACGAAGTACGACTCCGGGTAGCGCACGCGGTAGAAGTAGTTGGTGGCCTCGATGCGTCCGCCCCAGCGTCCGCCGGCGGCGATCTTGAGCGCAGGGCGGAGCGTGAAGAGGAAGGGCGAGCCGACGCGATAGCCGCCCTTGTCCAGCTTGTCGAAGGCCGAGCCCATGCCCACGCCGCCGCCTAACGACGGCACGAACCCGTGCCACGACTTGTAGCCCGTGAGGTTCAGCGCGAAACCCACGTCGGCCAGCAGCATGTTCACCTGCTTCGTTCCGAGCGAACGCTCCGCCAGCAGCTTGGTGGGGTCGATCACGTTGCGCTCCGAGAGCGCCGTGGCCAGGCGGGCCGTGAAGTACGCCGGCCCCGCCATGCGCAGCTCGTAGCCCACGCCCATGAGCGGACCGCTGCGCGGCGCGACGCTGGCGGGCTCCTGCTGCGCCCGGAACTGACCGCCGATGAAGGTGATCTCCTGGCGATGCTCCAGGTCCCGGTAGGGGGAGCGATCGGGCTTGTAACCCACCTGGGCGTGGGCGGCAGGGGTCAGCAGGCAGAGGGCGCCGGCAACAACGAGGAATCGAGTCGTCATCAGGTGGTGTCGTTCAGGAACGGGCGCGCAGGTTGCGCCCCGTCATTTCGTTTGGTTGCTCGATGCCGAGCATCGAGAGAATCGTCGGTCCCACATCGCACAGCGCCCCGCTGTTCCGCAGGGGACGGTCACCGTCGGGCTCGACGATCACCATCGGCACGGGGTTGGTCGTGTGCGCCGTGTGCGGCCCCCCAGTCGTCGGGTCGATCATCACTTCGCAATTGCCGTGGTCGGCGGTGACGAGGAGCCGCGCCCCGGCCGCCTCGGCGGCGCGCACCACGCGTCCCAGGCACTCGTCCACGCATTCCAGCGCCCGAATCACGGCCGGAATGGAGCCCGTGTGTCCGACCATATCGGCGTTGGCGTAGTTACACAGCGTGAAGTCATACGATCCACCCCCGATGGCCGCGCACAGCACGTCGGTAACGCCGGCCGCGGACATCTCGGGCTGCATGTCATAGGTGGCCACCTTCGGGCTGGGCACGAGGTTGCGCACCTCGCCCGCGAACGGCGTCTCGATGCCCCCGTTGTAGAAGTAGGTCACGTGGGGGTACTTCTCCGTTTCCGCCGTCCGGAACATCGACATGCCGCGTTCCGAGACCACCTCGGCCATGATGCGGGCCATGGAGAAGGGCGCGAAGCCCACCGGGAAGGAGAACGTCTCGTCGTAGGACGTCATCGTCGCCAGGCGCAAGTCGTGCGGCCGGCCGCTGACGTCGAAGCCCGCGAAGTCGGGCTGCGTGAGCGTGCGCACGAGCTGTCGCACGCGATCGGAGCGGTAGTTGTAGCAGATCACCGCGTCGCCATCGCGCATCGGCGCCACGGGCAGGCCGCCCTCGGTGACCACCATCGGCGTCAGGAACTCGTCCGTCTCATTGCGCTCGTAGGCGGCGCGGATCGCGCCCAGTGGGTCATCGGTAGAGGGCCCCACGCCCAGCACCGCGCTGTCGAACCACTTCTTTACGCGCTCCCAGCGGTGGTCGCGGTCCATGCCGAAGTAGCGGCCGCCTAACGATGCCACCCGGGCGCGCCCCGTGGCGGCGGCCAGCGTGCGCGCCATGTAATCGAAACCGGAGGTCGGCAGCGTGTCCCGGCCGTCCATGAGCAGGTGGATCGCGACCTTCGCCACCCGCTGCCGCTCCGCCAGGTCGAGCAGGGCGAAGAGATGCGAACTCTGCGCGTGCACGCCACCGTCGCCCAGCAGGCCCACCAGGTGCAATACCCCGCCGGTGCGCCGCACGTGCTGGCAGGCGTCCACGAACGCGGGCTTGTCGAAGAACGAGCCGTCGGCGATGGCCTCCTCGATGCGCACGAGGTCCTGCTTCACGACCCGTCCCGCGCCGAGGTTCAGGTGCCCGACTTCACTGTTGCCCATCTGGCCGGGGGGCAGGCCGACCGCGAGTCCAGACGCGTCGAGCAGCGTGCGCGGCGCCCGCGACCACAGCGCGTCCCAGGTCGGCATGCGGGCCATGGCAATCGCGTTGCCTTCGCGCGCCTCACGGTGCCCGAAACCGTCGAGGACAACGAGCACGACAGGACGTGTGGTCGGTCGGGGTGGCATCTTGGCTGGAAGTGCGGCGAGGTGGTATCGTCAGGCACCGGCGGCACACCACCGGTCGAACGCCGGAATGTATCACCCTCGCCACCCGGGAATGAGTCCAACTTCGTCGCACACGGACGGCGGCAGCTTTCGCCGCGCGCATCCTCGCACCTTCCTGATACTGCTGACCCTGATCGGCGTCTTCACGGTGGCCGATGTCGCACTCGGTCTCCGCCTCCTGCGCTATCGCTCGGAGACGGAGCGCCTGCGCGGAGGCATGTCCGACTCCGAGCGGCAGCGGGCGGACATGGAAATGGCATCGGAAGAAAACAAGCTGAGCGTCATGGTCGAACTGATCCGCCGCCAGGCCCTTGGCGACCCGCTCCTGCACCTCTCCGTTTCGGTGGACAGCGGTACGATGCGCCTCGAGCGGGACGGCGCGCTCCTGCGGGAAATGCGCGTGGAGGTGGGCGAGGAGCGGGTGGTGGGCGTCCCGCCTGACACCATGCACCTCGTGCGTCCGCGTGGAGCGCGCACGGTCGAGCGCATCATCGGCGCCAAGGATATCTGGGATGTACCCGCATGGGTGTTCACGGAGCGCGGCGTTCCCGTTCCCGAGAAGCGCGAGATGTCCGGCGCCCTGGGGCGCAGCGCGCTGATGCTCTCCGGCGGCACCTTCATCTACGCTCTCCCCGACTCGGGCCTCCTGGCCGACCGCGCGTTTGTGCTCCCCGGCTCCCTTCGGATTTCGCGGGAGGATCTTCGCGCCATCGCACCGAACGTCATTCCCGGCGTCACGGTGTACTTCTACGAATGACAACCCTTCGTGACTTCTCCGGGCGCCGCGGAAGCTCCGCCCCTCGACTGATTATTCTGCTCGCGCTGCTTCTGCTCTCCACCAGCGCGCTCACCGCCGCCACCCTCTCTGCCCGCTACCGGCGCGACGTGGCACGCATGGTATTCAACGACAATCTCCAGCTGCTGGACGACGTGCGGCGAAAGGTTGGCGCGGAATCGGATTCCCTTCGCACCGTGGTGAACGCGCCCGTCGACTCGTCGGCCGGCAAGGCGTACATCGTGGTGAGCATTGCGGACCGCCGGCTCTGGTATCGCGACGGCAGCACGCTGCTCTTCACCACCCGTGTTGCGACAGGGACGGGCAAGGTGCTGGCGA
Organism: Gemmatimonadaceae bacterium; assembly: GCA_039927015.1. Classification (GTDB taxonomy): domain Bacteria; phylum Gemmatimonadota; class Gemmatimonadetes; order Gemmatimonadales; family Gemmatimonadaceae; genus SCN-70-22. Next base: position 4,893 of record JBDSVW010000180.1, read on the forward strand.
AGGGAGGAGGCAACCAGTGGAAGTTCGAGACACCGCGCGGACGCCTCGTTGTCCTGAGCAAGGAGAGCGATCCATCGTGGGTGCCGCCCGACTGGCACTACGTGGAAGTTTCTCACAAGAAGGGGCTCGGCCTCGCGCACCTCTCGCGCAATCAGGCGCTTCCGCTCTCGGACGGCTCCTCGCTGGCGGTGTCCGGCAGCAACGTGATCAAGCGGTTGCCCGATGGCACGGAACAGGTGCTGGAAGCGGGGGAGGGCCGCGACCTCGTGGCCGACGGCAAGGTGATCGTGCCGCCCTTCGGCACCAACCAGCGCCGCTTTCCGGGCGTGGTGGGCACGCATCGCCTGAACCTGGGAGATGGCTACGCCCTTCACGGCACCGACGTGCCCTCCTCGATTGGAAGCGCCGCCAGCCATGGCTGTGTTCGCCTCCGGAACGAGGATATCGAGACGCTGTATCGCATAGTCCAGGTCGGCACTCCGGTATACATTTACTGACCTACTAGTCAGTCCTAACGGCGAATCTCTGGGGCGGCAAGGGTTCCGTGGGAGCCCGGCCGCCCCAAGTTACGAGGAGCACTTCGCGTGGTCGCCCGCGCGCCCCCCGTCCGCAAAAAAACTTGGGTCCTAATGCAACTCCCTCGCGCGGCAGAGTGTCGTATAGTACTCGCGAGGGAGTCGTGACGTCTTCCTAGGAGGGAGCGTCGCTCGTGGGACCCGCTCATCACCTACGCAGGAGATTCGACTATCGTGACTTCGAAGGGAATTCGACGCGGCGTCAAGGCCGGAGTAGTGATCATCGCAACCTCCGCGCTGGCCGCCACGAGTGGTGAAGCGCGCGTGTCCGCCCCTACCGATGTGGTCGTCGCGGTTCCCGAAGTGACGAAGCCCGATCCCCTCGCCGATTTCGTCGATTCGCTTGGCGGGCGGAGCGGCAAGCTCAAGGCGCGTATCGTCCCGCCGCACCGCACCGGAACAATCCGGGTGCTCCAGCGGATGTTTGGAGATTCGGCGGAACGTCGCCCCGGGGTGTACACTGCATCGGACTCCGCGAGCGGCACGAATTTCTCCTTCATCACGCTGCTGCCGTTTCAGGCCAGGACGCGCGGCGTGCTGGGCGGATACCGCATCGGATACTGGCCCGGCGAGCGCAGGGGAGAACTTCCCGACGACAAGCGCCCCGACGGGTTCATCGAAGTCACGCGACTCAATCAGGGCACGGCCTTGTCCGAACACTTTCAGTTGCGCGATTTTCTAACTCACGACCAACAGAGCGTGTGGCCGAAGTATCTGGTCCTGCGCGAGGCGCTGGTGGACAAGCTGGAGCTGATTATTACCGACCTGCAGTCCCGTGGCGTTACCGTCACCAATCTTCGCGTCATGTCGGGGTTTCGCACCCCGCAGTACAACGCGTTAGGCGTTGGCGCCAAGGGCGGGCGCGCGACGGACTCCCGTCACCAGTACGGCGATGCCGCCGACGTGTTCGTGGATAACGACCGCGACGGGCGCATGGACGACCTCAACCGCGACGGCCGGATCGACACCCGCGATGCGCGCTTCCTGATGGAATCGGTGGAGCGCGTGGAGCGGCAGCATCCGGACATCGTGGGCGGCGCCGGTCTGTACAAGGCCACGCGGGCCCACGGTCCCTTCGTCCATGTGGACGTTCGGGGATCGCGCGCGCGTTGGGGCACGGGCTAACCCGCATGACACCGACTACGACGACGTCGCCCACCAAGGGCGTCGCGATGGCGCTGCTGGCGGTCGTTGCGTTCGTCTCGCTGCTGGGACTGCGCCGAGCCGATGCCGCGTTCGGGCCGGAAGTCGCGACGAACCGCGCGGCGCCCAGCGCGCCCAATGCCCGGCTGGCCGTGAGCGCACTCGGGCGCAGCGGCAGCATCCGTATGCGCTTCGCGCTGCCCGGCGAGCGCATCCAGTTCCCGATCGAGCTGCAGGAGCGCCCGAACGCGGTGGCGTTCGAATGGATACCGTTAGGCGCGTTTGCCGCCATCGACTCGGCACGCTCGGTGGCCGGCACGATCAACGCTCCCACGCGCCCCGGCTTCTACCGGCTGGCGGTGGTGAATCCCGCCGGTCGCACGATTGTTGACGGGATGACCCTGGCGGTGATCGTGCCCTTCAGCGAGAAGCGCGGCTCCACGCTGAACGGGTACAAGATGGGGTACTATCGCGGGGAGCAGCGGGGCGCCGCCTCGGAACGTCCGGTGGGCTTCCTCGAGATCGGTGAGCCGCATGTGAGTCTGGAAGTCTCAGAGCACATGATCCTGGCCGACTTCATCACGCACGACGCCCAGACCGCGTGGCCGCGCTACGTCGCGCTCGACGGCCGGTTGATCGACAAGCTCGAACTCGTGTTTCGCGAGATCTCCAGCTGGCAGGGCGGAAAGGACCGTGGGCCGGTTGAGGTCGACGTGCACTCGGGCTTCCGGACGCCGCTCTACAACCAGCGCGTGCCGCGTGCCGCAGGCGACTCGCGCCACCAATTTGGTGACGCCGCCGACGTCGCCGTGGACGCGAATCGCGACGGCCGGGTGGACGCGAAGGACATCCGCCTGATCGAACTCGCCGTGGAGATAGTCGAGCGCCGCTATCCCGACCTGCTCGGTGGGCTTGGCGTGTATACGCAGAATGGCTCGCCCTACGCGCACATCGATGCGCGCGGCACCCGCGCTCGCTGGCGTGGTTAACTCGTCCGCGTTCACGAGCCCGCCACTGCGGGCTCGTGCCCTTTTGATGGGACGATCCATATCGATGTGACAGATGGTCGGGGTTGCCACGCGGTCCACGTAGTCTGAGAAACGCGCGAGAGAGCTGAAACTCAGCCCCCCTGTCGGCGCGTTGGATGTGTTGGCGCTGCTGCGTCTCCCGATTCCTCTCGCCGGTTTGCTCTCATGGCTCTCTCGCCGCATCTCCGCGAACGCATCCTGCGCCAACTCGACACGCTCAACGACGAGAAGGCCTACGTGGTGCTGGACTACCTGGAATACGTCGCCACGAAGTACGGCACCAAGGAGGCCTCGGCGCTCAACATCTTCACGCGGTTCGCCGAGGGCGTGGAGGACACCATGCGCGCCGGCAAGGTATCCGCGAGTGCCATTTCGCAGACGATGGGATTGCTCAACCAGGCCGTGGGAGTGCTCAACGGAGTTGCCGCGGCGGGAAAGTCGGTGGCGAGCGACATTGTGACAACGGCGGGCGACGTGGCCAAGTCCGTGGGCGGAAGCGGCGCGACAACGTCAAAAACGCCGCCCGCCCCGCAGGCGGATGGCGCGGGGGTTTCTGGCGCGCCGACGCCCACCATCCCGATGCCCGCCGCTCCGCCTGCAGGCAGCGGATCGGCGCCCCCCACTGGGCCAGACTCCTCGCCTCGCGCGGCGGGAGATTCGGCATCGTGGGACGGATCGTAGCGGCCGGACTTTCCGATTGCCTTGAAGTCGTCTCGCGACGAGCCTAGCTTTCGCCATGGCGACAATAACTCGATCTTCCGACCGGCCCGCGACTCCGACCATCTCGGAGAGCGGGCCTTCGCGTAGCGGTACCAATGGCAGCGCGCCGTCCGTACGCATTCGATCCGACATCGTGCTCACCTTTGACGATGTTCTGCTCGCGCCCCGGCATTCGACGGTTCATCCCAAGAACGTCGACACGACTTCCTGGTTCACGCGCGGCATCCCGCTCAATGTCCCCCTTGTGTCCGCGGCGATGGACACGGTGACCGAATCGGAGATGGCTATCGCGATGGCCCGGGCGGGCGGTATCGGAGTGATCCACAAGAACATGTCGATCGACCGGCAGGCGGCCGAGGTCGATCGGGTGAAGCGTTCCGAAAGCGGCATGATCCTGAATCCCATCACGCTCACTCCCGACGCGTTGCTGCGCGAAGCGGTGGCGCTGATGAATCGGTTCAAGATCAGTGGCGTGCCGATCGTGGATGCCGATGGCAAGCTGGTGGGCATTATCACGAACCGCGACCTGCAGTTCGAGCGCAATGTGGGGCGGCCCATCCGTGAGGTGATGACCGCCACGGGGCTGGTGACCGCGCCCATGGGCACCACGCTCGACGACGCGGAGCGAATCCTGGCCAAGCACCGCATCGAGAAGCTGCCGGTGATTGACGACGGCGGCACGCTGCGGGGCCTCATCACCATCAAGGACATTCACAAGCGACGCCAGTTCCCGATCGCCAACAAGGACCAGCACGGCCGGCTGCGCTGCGCTGCAGCGTTAGGCGCCGGCGCCGATGTGCTGGACCGCGCCAGGGCGCTGGTGGATGCTGGTGTGGACGTGCTCATCATCGACACGGCGCACGGCCACAGCGCGGACGTGCTGAAGGCAACGGCGACGGTGCGCGAGGCTATTCCGCAGGTGCAACTCGTGGCAGGCAACATTGCCTCGCGCGAGGGTGCCGCGGCGCTTGCCGAGCGGGGCGTGGACGCGATCAAGGTCGGGGTAGGGCCCGGCTCCATCTGCACGACGCGCGTCGTGACGGGCGTGGGCGTGCCGCAACTGACCGCGGTGATGGATGCCGTGGAGGGCGCCAACGGAATCCCCGTCATCGCCGATGGAGGCGTGAAGTATTCGGGCGACATCGTGAAGGCGCTGGCCGCCGGCGCCTCGAGCGTGATGATGGGCTCCATGCTCGCTGGCACCGAAGAAAGTCCGGGCGAGTCGTTCCTGCTCGAAGGTCGGCGCTTCAAGATGATTCGCGGCATGGGCTCGCTCTCGGCCATGCAGGACGGCAGCGCCGATCGGTATTTCCAGGAGGGTGAGATGTCGCCGAAGAAGCTCGTCCCCGAGGGGATCGAGGGCCGGGTGCCGTACAAGGGGCCGGTGGGCGACGTGCTTTTCCAGATGGTGGGAGGCCTGCGCAGCGGCATGGGATACGTCGGCTGCGGCAACATCCAGGAGCTGCGCACCGAGTCACAGTTCGTTCGCATCACGGCGGCCGGCCTGCGCGAATCGCATCCGCACGACGTGACCATCACGCGGGAAGCGCCGAACTACTCCGTGTAGCGTGGCGGAAGCTTCACACGGCGGACGGGTGGCCTAACGGCCGCCCGACTTTTCCTTGACAATAGCGATCTCCGCGCCACACTTTGCGCCCGCAGTAGTCCGAACTTTGGCACTCGGGCGATCGTGTCGGCGATCGCCCTCTTCACATCTGTCCATCGGAGATATCCCGTATGGGACTTGGCTCAAAGAAAAGTCTTGAACTCCTGATGCGGGAGGCAGAGGGGATTCCCGGGGAGCCGACGCTCAAGCGTACGCTCGGGGCACTCAACCTCACGCTCCTTGGAATTGGCGCAATCATCGGCGCCGGTATCTTCACGCTGACGGGAACTGCTGCGGCGCGCTACGCCGGTCCCGCCATCGTGCTCTCGTTCATGCTGGCCGGCACCGGCTGTCTCTTCGCCGGTCTGTGCTACGCCGAGTTCGCGTCCATGATTCCCATCGCGGGATCTGCGTATACCTATGGGTACGCAACGCTGGGCGAGCTGGTGGCGTGGATCATCGGATGGGATCTGATCCTCGAGTACTTGTTCGCGGCGTCGGCCGTGGCCGTGGGATGGTCGGGCTACTTCAATGCGTTCATGCGGGATACCGCCGGCATAGATCTACCAGCCGCACTGGTAAATGCGCCCTTCAGCGTGGAAGGGACCCATACACTGGTGCGAAGTGGAGCGATTCTCAACCTGCCGGCTATGTTCCTCGTTGCGGCGCTGACGACGCTGCTGGTAGTCGGCATCCAGGAATCGACGCGCTTCAACAACGTCATCGTGTTCGTGAAGGTGGCGATCGTCTTCATGGTGATCGGCTTTGGCTTCATGTACGTACAGCCGACCAACTGGGAGCCGTTCATTCCGCCCAACACCGGCACCTTCGGTCAGTACGGCTGGAGCGGCGTGGTGCGCGGCGCGGGGGTGATCTTCTTCGCCTACATCGGCTTCGATGCCGTGTCCACTGCGGCGCAGGAAGCAAAGAATCCCAAGCGTGACCTTCCCATCGGCATCCTCGGATCGCTGACGATCTGTACGATCCTGTACATCCTGATGGCGCGTGTGATGACGGGCGTGGCGAGCTACAAGGACCTCGACGTGCCCGATCCGGTGTACGTGGCGATTGCCAAGGCGGGCCCGGGACTCGAGTGGCTGCGTCCCTTCATCTCGATCGGTGCTATCGCGGGTCTGGCCACGGTCGTGCTCGTGATGTTGCTCGGTCAGCCGCGCATCTTCTACGCCATGTCGAAGGACGGCCTCCTGCCGCCGATCTTCGCCAAGGTGCATCCGAAGTTCCGCACGCCGTATGTCGCGACGATCATCACCGGCACGTTCGCCGGCATCGTGGCAGGACTCTTCCCGATCGGCTTGCTCGGCGAGCTGGTGTCCATTGGGACTCTCCTCGCGTTCGTGATCGTCTCGGCTGGCGTGCTCGTGTTGCGTTACCGCGAGCCCAATCTCCACCGTCCGTTCCGGACGCCGTTCGTCCCGCTCGTGCCCATCCTGTCCATCCTCGTGTGCGGCTACATGATGACCGGCTTGCCGCTGGATACCTGGCTCCGGCTCGGGATCTGGCTGGCGCTGGGCCTGGCGATCTACTTCTTCTACGGTCGGCACCATTCCAAGGTGCAGGAAGCGGAACGGCTGGGAACGAAGTACTAGCGAACCGCGCGAGGCGGGAAGCTGTTATCTTGCGGGCGGCGCTCCAGGTGGGGCGCCGCTTTCGCTTTCTCCCCCCAGCCGTGCTATTGACCGGGTTGCTCACCGTGCCCCCCTCGCGAGTCGAGGCCATCGAGCGCATTGCCGCGACGCTCAGGACGACGCCTCTCGTCGCGCTCACGACGCACATCAACGCAGACGGCGATGCGGCCGGCTCTGTCTCCGCGCTGGCGAGGCTGCTGGCGCAGTTGGGGATTGAAGCGCGCGTGGTGAACCCCACGCCGTGGCCGAGTATCTTCGGCTACCTGCTGGGGCCCGACATCGTGGACCGCACGGCCAAGGGAGCGGCGGCGCTCAAGGGCGTCGATGCCATCGTCGCGCTGGATGTGAGCGACATGAAGCGGCTGGGATCGCTCGCCGAAGCTGTGCGGGGACTCAAGGTGCCCCGCATCGTGATCGATCATCACGTGCCCACCGACGAGCCGGCCGGCGAGATTGTGCTGGACGACACCGATGCCTGCGCCACGGCAGAGCTGCTGTTCGATTTTGCCAGCGTGCTTGGACTGGAGATCACCCCCAAGATCGCGGAGGCGCTCTACACCGCCATCCTGACGGACACCGGTGGCTTCCGCTACTCCAACACGACGCCCCGCTGTCACGCCATTGCCGCCACGCTCTTGTCGCTGGGCGTGGATCCGGAGGAGATGTTCCGTCGTATCTATGCGTCGGTCTCCACCGGACGGCTCTTCCTGCTGCGCGATTCGCTGCACTCGCTCGAGCACGATGCGGCATACGGTCTCTCGTGGATCTGCGTGACCGCCGATGCGCAGGAACGGTATGCGGTGAGCCCCGAGGACCTGGATGGCATCGTGGAGCATCCGCGTTCCATCTCCGGCACGCGGCTCGCGCTCTTCTTCCGCGATCTCGGGTATGGCAAGGTGAAGGTCTCGTTCCGGAGCACTGGCGACGTGGACGTGAACCGCTTCGCGCGCGAGTTCGGTGGCGGCGGGCACGCCAAGGCGTCGGGGGCGCTGATTCCAGGTACACTCGAGGCGGTGCGCGACCGGGTGGTGAGTGCCGCCCGGCAGTACGTGGGGGAGTTGCACCCCGTTGTGCCCGCGCGCTGAGCGCCAGGCTCGTCACATCGTTCATCGCCCCACCATCTCCGCGTGCCGCAGGATCTGCGTGCCGCTTTCGATCTCTTGTCTGGTTTTCCGATAATGGCTACTACACTGCAGGAACGCATTGGCAGGGCGCTCTCCGCCATCCGAAATCCCCGCACCGGCGAGGATGTGCTGGCGGGAGAGATGGTGCGTGACATCGGCACGACGCTGGATGGCAAGGTGCACCTGACGGTCGTGCTCTCGGCGGCTGACGACGCGACGCTCGTGCGCGACGTGCGTCAGGCGGTCGAGGCAGTGGACGGCGTGCGGGAGGTGCGGGTGGACGTCAGGGATCCCTCGGAAATCGGCCGGCCTCGCGCGGCAGGCGCCGCGGCCACGGCCGCCGCACCTCCGCCCGCCCGCCCGGGCGCCGCCCGCTCGCTGCCGGTGATGGACGAGCGGCCCGCCGCGCCCCCGCGTCCCGCGGCACCGCAGCCGGTGAGCTATCCCAACCTCGGCAAGGTGATCGCTATCTCGTCGGGCAAGGGCGGGGTGGGGAAGTCCACCATCGCGGTGAACCTTGCGGTGGCGCTGGCCCAGCGCGGTCTGCGCGTCGGTCTCATGGACGCCGATATCTACGGTCCCAACATCCCGCGCATGATGGGGGTGCAGGCCGCACCGATGGTGGAGAACGAGAAGATTGTGCCGCTCGAGGCGCACGGCGTGAAGATCATTTCGCTCGGGTTCCTCATCGAGCGCGACCAACCCGCCATCTGGCGCGGTCCGATCGTCATGAAGATCACGACGCAGTTCCTGCGCGACGTGCGCTGGGGGCAGCTCGACTACTTCATCGTCGACATGCCACCCGGCACCGGCGATGCGCAGCTCTCGCTGGTGCAGGCCACGCGGGTGGATGGCGCGATTATCGTCACCACGCCGCAGGAAGTGGCGGTGGGTGATGCGCTGCGCGGCGTGAAGATGTTCCAGCGCACTGGGGTGCCGGTGCTGGGAGTGGTCGAGAACATGTCGTGGCTCGAGTGCCCGCATTGCGGCAAGCCGACCGCGATCTTCGGCTCGGGGGGTGGGCAGCGGCTGGCGGACGAATGCGAGATTCCGCTGCTGGCGCAGGTGCCGATGTACCCGCGCATTATGGAGGGAGGCGACACGGGCCGGCCGATCGTGGTGTCGGACGGAGATTCCGCCGCTGCCGTGGCGCTGTCGGCGCTGGCGGACGAGTGCGAGATTCCACTGCTGGCGCAGGTGCCGATGTACCCGCGCATCATGGAGGGAGGCGACACCGGCCGGCCGATCGTGGTGTCGGACGGAGATTCCGCCGCGGCCGGGGCGCTGTCGGCGCTGGCGGGACGCCTGGTGGAGATCGCCGGAGCCGCGCGCCAAACCTGAGGGGGGGCGGGCGAATTCCTGCGAATTGACGCCCGCTCCTCTGGCGCCCGGGGTGACGTCAGCGCAAATGAGTGTGATGCGACCCCTGATCACACTCCTCACGGATTTCGGCACCGCCGACGGGTACGTGGCAGAGGTCAAGGGAGTGCTCTACTCCCAGGCGCCTGACGCGCTCGTCGTCGACCTGTCGCACGACATCCCCGCGCAGGACGTCGAGATGGCGCGACTTACGGTCGCCCGCTACTGGCGGCGCTATCCCCCCGGCACGGTGCATGTCGTGCTCGTCGACCCCGGCGTGGGAACGGCGCGTCTCTGCCTTGCGGTGTCCAGCGAGGGCCAGTTTCTGGTGGGCCCGGACAACGGTGTGCTGTCGCCCGCGCTGCTCCTGCCCGACGCGCGCGCGGTGGAGCTGGTGGTGCCGTTAGGCGCCGCGCGCACCTTCCACGGACGGGACGTCTTTGCGCCGGCGGCGGCGGCGCTCTCGATGGGCGTCGGCATTGATGCGCTGGGCAGCGAGATGGGGGGCGCCAAGGTGCGGCGCACGCCCGAGGCCGTGCGACGGGAGGACGGCGCCGTGGTGGGCGAAGTGATTGCCGTGGACCATTTCGGAAACGCAATCACTAACGTGCTGGGCGCGCGAAGCGGCGTGGTGGCGGCGGGCGGTCGTCCCATCCCGATCCGGGCGACCTATGCAGACGTGGCGGTGGGTGCGCCGGTGGCGCTCAGCGGCTCCACCGGCCTGCTGGAGATTGCGGTGCGGGAAGGTAATGCGGCCGCCTCACTGGGGCTCGTGCGCGGCTCGGCGGTGGTCTGGTACCGCGGCTGAGGCACGATACGGCGCGCGGCGGGAACCGCCGGGCGGCCAGCGCCGGGCGGCCAGCGCCTAACGACCGCCCCCCGTCGCGGCGTCTGGCCGCGGCGCCGGCCGCTTGGCGGCCTTCACCCCCGTCACGGGCGTCGGCGTCTGCCAGGCTGCCACGTCGACCGCCTTGGGGGCCGTCGCGGGAACGGCGGCATCGCGCTTCGTGCCGCCGCGCGAGAGGAGCGCGGCGCCGAATCCGGCCGTGAGGGCGACATACGTCACAAGCATGGCTGCCGCCCGCAACGCGGTGCCGGCGCCCGGCACGCTGCCTAACGCAGCGGCCAGCAGCCAGAGGCCCATGTATGCGCTCACGCCCACCAGCACGGCGCGCAGGGCACCGCCGCGGGAGGTCAGGCGCTTGGCGGATTCGGAGCCAAGCCCTCCGCCCGTGAGGCGGGCGACCGCAATGAAGCCGAGCGTGGCAAGGCCCGCCACGGCGAGCACGAACGCCACCAGGGCAAAGGGGATCAGCAGCACCCCGATCACGGTGATAGCCAGCGCGACAATGAGCAGGAGCATCGCGGGCAGCATGCCGAGTTCGCCGGCGATACCCACGAAGAACGAGCGCCAGAACGACTGCTGGAGCACGTCCACCACCCCTTCCAGATAGTTGCTGGCAAACACCAGCACACCCAGCCCGATAAGGAGCATGATGCCGAACCAGCCGAAGGCCAGTTCCAGCGGTGACCGTCGAGGCGCTGCGCTCGCTGTTCCGCGCATGCCCGACCGCAGGCTCTCCCCCCAGCGGCCGGTCATGGAGCGCATCGCCCCGTTGATGGTGCCGCCCTCCAGGGTCACTTCGCCGAAGGCGGCGATGGCATCGCCTGTGACCTGACCTCCCTCGCGCACGATTACATCCCCCGCGATGGAGATGGCAGCACCCGAAATCGTGCCCCGGACGTCGAGGTCGCCACCCGCGACGACCACCGGTCCCCGGACGACCGTTCCCGCCGGAATGACCCGCCCGCCAATGGTCAGCGTGTCGGGGCGCGGGGCGCGCTCGGCGGCCGAAGTCCCCGAATCGGCGCCCTGCGCCGAGGTCGTTCCCATCATGGGGCTGGAGAACGACCCACCGGCGGTCGAGTCCTTCTGCTGGGCATGGGCGAGCGTGGGGGCGAACGCGCCAACCATGAATCCCAGCAGGAGCGCGCTCACGAATCCCGGACGCATGTCAGCCCCGCCGGTTGTGCGACGCGGAGGCCAGACGCTTGATCCCGAAGGCGGTCCCAAGCACGGCGGCGGCGATCGCAGTCAGCGCGGCGGCCAGCCCGAGGGGGCCGCTGGCCAGCACCGCGTTGGCCGCTCCCTCGCCCAGGAAGGCCACGACGGCGCCGTGCAGCCCACCCACAATGGCCTCCCGCGAACGCTGGGCCACCAGCGAACCTACGAAGAGCACTGCGTCGGCGCGCTGCGACAGCCACACCGTGAGCACACTCATGATGATCGCCGTCACCCCGCCCGCCGTGGCCGCCACGCGGCGGGCAACGGGGGTCTGCGGGAGCCAGCGGCGTACCGTGTCGAGCGCGGCTACGTGCCACGGCTCGAACACCTCCACCTGCGTCATGACCCGGTCGGCGAAGCGGGGGGAGGGGGTGAGGTGGGGGATGCGCTCCAGCGCGACCACGATCTCACGCTGTGCCTCGAATTCCGTGCGGCAGGCCAGGCAGCGAGAAAGGTGCGCGATGAGCGGATTCACGCCAAAACCCTCCTCTCCGTCGAGGAGGAGGTCGATTTCTTCAGGAAGTAGGTGCCGGTGATCCAAGGGAATGCCTCCGGTGACGCTTACGCGAAGCGGGCGCGCAGTGTTTCAGCGCCCATGAACGTGGGACGAGACGTTGAAGGGAACGCGGTGCTCCGCGCCTCGGGAATCAATCGCGGACATGGTCGAGGGCTTCCCGAAGCTGGTGGCGGGCCCGGTGGATGTAGGTTTTCACGGTCCCCAGCGGGAGGTCGAGGGTGGCGGCGATTTCCTCATAGGATCGGCCCTCGACGTGCCGGAGCATGATGCAAGCTCGATATTCGGGCCGCAGCTGTTCAATGGCTCGTTCGATGGACGAACCGAGCTCCTTGGCCTCCATCTCGTCGAGCGCCGATTCCTGACGCGCCGCCACATCGAAGGAGGTGGCCTCGATTTCCGCGGCCGACGCCGCGTGCGGCGAGCCATCGATGCTCACCGTCTTGAGCTGCCGCTTGCGCAGGAAATCGATTGCGACGTTGTTGGCGATCTTGAACAGCCAGCTCGAAAGCTTGAACTCGGGCCGGTACCGGTCGATGTGGTTCAGGACCTTGATGAAGGTCTCCTGCGACAGGTCCTCGGCCATCTCCCGGTCGCGCACCATGCGAAAGATGAGCGAGAAAACGGGCCGCTCGTAGCGCTGCACCAATTCGCGATACGCCGATTCGCGCCCCGCCTGGGCGAGAGCGACGAGATCGGCGTCGGGGAGATTTCTGAGGTCGAGAAGTGGGGCCATTCCGGAGGGTAGCGGCGCCGGCGGGAACGGCCCCTGGGCTCACGAAGTCACGGAAGGTATCGAATGCATGCGGGGCGGGCTAGGACGCGCGCTTGCTCGACGTGCTGCACCTGTTCAACTTTCCCGCACATGACCTCGACCGACGTGGATGCGGACGAGGCGCGCGCCGCTGCTCAGGGAGGCGCCGTCAAACGGGCATACGTCCGTCGCATCTTTTCAGAGATCGCGCCTCGGTACGATCTCCTCAACCATCTCCTCAGCTTCAACATCGACAAGCGATGGCGCTCGCAGGCCATCCGTGAACTCGACTGGACGCGCGCGCCCGCCGGCACCTTCGTGGACGTGTGCGCGGGCACCCTCGATGTGGGCACCCAGCTGACGCGCGAGGGGGGCTTCGGCGGTCTCGTGCTCGGGACGGATTTTGCGCTGCCCATGCTGCAGGCGGGACTGGGCAAGGCTCCCCGGGAGCGCCTGGCCCCCCTCAACGCCGATGCCCTCGCGCTCCCGCTGCGCGATGAGTCCATGGATGGGGCGATTGTGGCCTTCGGCATCAGAAACCTGGCCGATCTCGACGCCGGGCTTCGCGAGGTGCGCCGGGTGCTGCGTCCCGGGGCGCGCTTCGTGATCCTGGAGTTTTCCACCCCCCGCAGCGCGGTGGTGCGCGGGGGCTATCACGCCTATTTCCATCACGTGCTGCCGTGGATTGGCGGGATGATCAGCGGTCACCGGACGGCGTACCGCTATCTTCCAGCCTCGGTGGCAAACTTCCCGGTGCAGGAGGAGCTGGCCGCGCGTATGCGCACGGCCGGCTTCAGGGATGTGCGTTACCGCGACCTCACCTTCGGCGTCGCGGCTCTTCACGTGGGCACCAAGTAACCAATGGCCTTCAACGACATCCAGGCCTTCATCGATGCGCTCGACGCGTCGGGGGAACTCATCCGCATCGCACACCCGGTTTCCATTCACCTGGAGTTGTGCGAAATCGCCGATCGCGTGAGCAAGATGCCGGGCGGGGGCAAGGCGCTCCTGTTCGAGCATGCCCTGCTGCGCGACGGCACGCGGTCGGAGTACCCCGTGGCGATCAACCTCTTCGGTTCGCACCGGCGGATGGCCATGTCGTTAGGCGTGGAGTCGCTCGACGAATTCAGCGACCGCATCACGGCACTGATGGACCTCAAGGTGCCCGATGGGCTCATCGGCAAGCTGTCCATGCTGCCCCGGCTGCTGGAGGTGGCCAAGTTCCCGCCGCGCGTGAAGAGCGGGAACGCGCCGAGCCAGGAGGTGGTGTGGACCGGTGACCAGATCGACCTGAACAAGCTGCCGATCATCACCTGCTGGCCGGAGGATGGCGGCCCCTACATCACGCTCACGATGGTGACGTCGAAGGACCCGAAGCGCGGCATCCGCAACGTGGGCATGTATCGCGTGCAGCTGCTGGGACGCGACTCGGTGGCGATGCACTGGCAGCGCCACAAGGTGGGCGCGGCGCACTGGCGCGAGATGGCGGAGCGCGGCGAGAAGATGCCGGTGTGCATCATCGTGGGCGCGGACCCCGCCTCGGTGTATTCCGCGTCGGCACCCCTGCCGCCGAACATCGACGAGTTCCTGTTCGCCGGCTTCCTGCGCAGGGAGCCGGTGAAGCTCGTGAAGGCGATCACCTCCGACCTCGACGTGCCGTGGGACGCGGAGATCGTGATCGAGGGGGAGATCGACCCGAGCGAAGCGCTGGTGACGGAGGGGCCATTCGGCGATCACACCGGCTTCTACTCGGAGGCGGATCTTTATCCGCGCGTGCAGGTCACGGCGGTGACGATGAAGCAGCGCCCGGTGTACGCGACCACGATCGTGGGGCGTCCGCCAATGGAGGACTTCTATCTCGGGCATGCGACGGAACGGATCTTCCTCCCGCTGCTCAAGCTGACCATCCCCGAGATCGTGGACTACCACATGCCGGCCGAGGGGATCTTCCACAACCTCGTGTTCGTCTCCATCGACAAGCAGTATCCGGGGCAGGCGTACAAGGTGATGAACGCGATGTGGGGGCAGGGACTCATGTCCCTGGCCAAGGTGCTTGTGGTGGTGGACAAGGAAGTGAACGTGCGCAACCCGCAGGAGGCGTGGTGGGTCGCGCTCAACAACATCGATCCCGAACGCGACGTGCGCTTCACCATGGGACCCGTGGACGTGCTGGACCACGCGTCGCGGGCCTTCACGTACGGCAGCAAGATGGGCATCGATGCGACCCGCAAGTGGCCGGAAGAGGGCTTCACCCGCAACTGGCCGAAGCTGATCGAGATGGATGACGCGACGCGCACCCGCGTGGACGCGATGTGGGACAAACTGGGGATCGCAGGCGCGACCCCCGGCGGCCAGCGCCCCGCTCCGTGAGATCGCCCTCCTCTGGCGTGCCGCTCAGGCCCCCGCGCGAAGGACAGACCTTCGCGGGGGCCTCCCGCATGGTGACGTACGCCAACTTCGTGAAGCTGCCGCACACGGTCTTCGCCCTGCCGTTCGCGCTGGTGGGGGTGACGCTGGCCAGCCACCATGCCCCGGTGGGCTGGGCCACGGTGGGCTGGGTGGTGCTGGCCTTCACCTGTGCGCGCTTCACGGGCATGGGGTTCAACCGCATCGTGGACCGGGAGATCGACCTCGCGAATCCCCGCACCTCGGCGCGCGAGCTGCCGAGTGGCGCGATGACCCTGCGCGAGGCATCGATCGCCGTCACCGTCGCGTCGCTGCTGTTTGTGTACGCGGCGTACCGGCTGAACCCGCTCTGCGCCTCGCTGTCGCCCGTCGCGTTAGGCTTGGTGTGCTTCTACAGCTATACCAAGCGCTTCACGCGCTGGTCGCACCTGGTGCTGGGGCTCGGGATGTCCATTGCGCCCGTGGGGGGCTACCTCGCCGTCACGGGTGTGTGGCCCGATCCCTGGTGGATGCCGCTCGTGCTCTCGCTGGCAGTCACGGCGTGGGGCGGGGGTTTCGACATCCTCTACGCGCTGCAGGACGAGCCATTCGACCGCGCCCACGGGCTGCACTCGATTCCGGTGGCCATGGGACAGCGGCGCGCGATCGCCCTCTCCCGCGGCCTGCACCTGACGACGGTCGCCGCGCTGGCGGTGGTCGGCGTCGCCACCGGCGGGGGCGCCCTCTACGCTACGGGTGTCGCCGTGGCCGCCGTGCTGCTGTTCTACGAGCACTCGCTGGTAAAGGTGGGGGATCTTTCCAGGCTGGACGCGGCGTTCTTCACCTTGAACGGCGTCATCAGCATCCTCTTCTTCCTCTTCGTGCTCGCCGAACGCATCCTGTACCCGCTCTCCGCGTGAGCCATCTCGCCTCGCTGCCGATCGTGGTCGCCATCACGGGAGCCTCGGGTGCGCCGTATGCCGTGCGCCTGCTGGAGTCCCTGGTGCGGGTGCGCCGGCGCGTGTGGCTGGTGGTCTCGGGTCACGGCTACCGGCTGCTGAGCACCGAGATGGGCATCGACGATGCTGCGGCACTGCGCGCACAGGTGGGCGCCGACGGGTGGGACGAATGGGTCACGCCGTTCGACGACGGCGATCGGGGCGCCGCGCCGGCCTCGGGCAGCACGCGCACCGCGGGCATGGTGATCTGCCCGTGCTCGATGGGGACGATCGCGTCGATTGCACAGGGCACGTCGCGCTCGCTGGTGGAACGCGCCGCCGACGTGGTCCTCAAGGAACGGCGGCCGCTCATTGTCGTGCCGCGCGAGACGCCGTACAGCGTCGTACACCTCGAGAACATGTTGCGGCTGACGAGGGCCGGGGCGGTCGTGATGCCGGCCTCCCCGGGCTTCTACCACAAGCCGGCTGCCATCGACGACCTCGTCAACTTCGTGGTCGCACGGGTGCTCGATCACCTCGACGTCGACAACGCCCTGGCGCCGCGCTGGGCCGAGGACGGCGATCCGCAGGCGTCGTGAGCGCCAAGGTCACCACCATAGGGCTCATCGCCGATACGCACGGCCTGCTGCGCGCCGACGTCCACCTCGCCCTGGCCGGGGTCGACTTCATCCTGCACGCGGGCGATGTCTGCGGGGACGAGGTGCTGATGGAGCTCGACCTCATTGCGCCCACGTACGCGGTGGCGGGCAATTGCGATGACCCGTCCGACCCGCGCCTGACGCCGTTCATCGAGCGCACGGCCGATGGCGTGCGCATCCACGTGAGCCACGGCCACGAAGTGGGGGCGCCGACGCCGTCGCGGCTGCTCGCGGCGTACGATGCCGACGTGATCGTCTACGGGCACACGCATCGCCCGCTCGTTGCCCGGGCGGGTGACCGGCTCGTCATCAATCCCGGTGCCGCGGGCGCGCGCCGCTTCGACATCATGCCCAGCGTGGCGCGGCTCACGATCATCGATGGCGTGGCGGACGTGGCGCTGGTGGAGCTGCGGGCGTAGCGCCGCGCCGGCCGCCGGCCGCCGCCCGCCCGCCGCCCGCCCGGCGCACGCTGCCTAACGCACCCAGAGCGTCTCGAGCGCGTCGGTCGACACGGTGCTTTGCAGCTGCTCCGGCTTGTTGCTGAACCACGACGTCATGAGCAGCAGCTCGTCCACCTCGTGTGCGGGTACGGTCGACGGCCCGTGCGCATCCGCGCTCCCGTACACGCGCGCGCACTCGGCCTGCATGCGCGCCCAGTCGTCGGGGGAGCGTGGGGACGGATACTCGCCGCGAATCACCCCGCGGCGGACGAGGTAGAAGCGGTCGTCTCCGCCGTGCCCGGGCACGATGTAGGCGAACGAGAGGGATTCCACGGCGAAGCGCAGGCGCCCGAACTGCTCGCGCAACGTCTCCAGCCGCTGCAGCTTGTCGCGCAGGATGGCCGCGCGCTCGTAGGCCATCTGGTCGCTCGCCTCCTGCATCGCGCCGCGCAGGCGATCCATCGGTTCGTCCTCGTGCCCGTCGAGGAAGGCGCGCGCCTGGCGCACGCGGTCGGTGTACACGTTCGCCTGGACGGCGGCCACGCACGGCCCCAGGCACTTCCCGATCTCATGCCGGATGCATCCCGGCGTGCGGGGTGGCAGCGGCAGCAGGTCGGGCTGGTCGGCGAAACGCATGCGGGAGTCGAAGGTGCAATCGCGCAGTCCCAGCGCGTCCCCCAGTTCACGCAGTGCATCGCCCAGGCGTTCGGCGCCGGCAAATGGTCCATAGTAGACGCCCCCCCGATCCCCCGCGCCCGACCCGCGCACCACGGTGAGCCGAGGCGCCACGCCCCCCGTGACCCGCACGAAGGCGTAATGTCGGGCATCGCGTTTCATCGCGACGTTGAAGCGGGGACGGAGCCGCTTGATGAGCCGCAACTCCTCGAGCAGCGCCGCGAATTCGCTGGGTACGTAGCTCCACTCGATGGTGGTGGCTTCGCGCACGATGCGCGATCCCTTCTCCTTGGGATAGGCGGCGCGGAAGTAGCTCAGCAGGCGCGAACGCACCTTCTTGCTCTTGCCCACGTACACCACCTCCCCCGCGTCGCTCACCATGCGATAGACACCAGGGCGGTCGCATGCCTCGCCGCGAACGTGGTCGCGCAGCGCGGAAAGCCTCGCCTCCTCGGCCTGCCGGGCTTCGGCCTTCCGGGCCGTCGGGCTCAGTGCTGGCATCGAAAACAAAACACGGTGGTGCGTCCGTCAATGGCGTGTGTCTCGGCTAGCGGAGTTCCGCAACGGACGCACGGCTCGCCTCCGCGGCCATAGGCGCGCAATTGCGCGGCGTATCCCCCCGCCTGGTTCGAGGGATCGCGGTAATCGCGGAACGTTGTCCCCCTCGCCTGGATGGACGCATGCAGGATGGACACGAGCGCCTCGTGCAGTGCGCTCGTCTCCTCCGGCATCAGACCGCGCGCCTCGCGCGACGGATCTATGCCGGCCTCGAAGAGCGCCTCGTTCGCGTAGATGTTGCCCACTCCCGCCAGCACCCGCTGATCCATGAGCACCTTCTTGACTGCGGATCTTGACCCCCGAAGAAGTACCGATAATCGGTCCGGGGTAAAGGCGGGGTCAAGTGGTTCGTCGCCGATGCGCGCGTGGTACCTCGCCATGCCCGACGCATCGAGCAGCGTCACGGTGCCCAGACGACGGACGTCGCGGTAGCGGAAGGCACCGCCCTCGCTCAACTGCCAGTGTACGACGGTGTACGCGCTGTCGGCGGCGGGGAGGCCGGGGGCGTCCACGATCACGGCGCCCGTGAAGCGTGGTTGAATGAGAACGAAGTGGTCGGTCGCGAGTTCGATGACGACCGACTTGGCGCGGCGGTGCACGGACCGGATGCTGACGCCACTGCAGGCATTCACGAGGGCTCCGGCCGTCGTCTCCCGCAGCACGTCGGGCCGCAGGACGTGGGTCTCAGAAATCGTGCGACCGGCGAGGCGCGAGTCGAGCTCGCGCGCGATCGTCTCGACCTCAGGTAGCTCCGGCACGGCGAGCCAGCTCCCTCCAGCCTACGTCTCGCCGGAGCACCTTCCCGGGAAATTCGATGGCAGAGGCAGTCGCCACGCTCAGGCGCTGCGCTTCCTCGATGCTCCCGGCCACACCGGTGACGGCGAATACCCGACCGCCGGCCGTCATCAGGGCGCCGTCGGGGCCCCGTCGCGTTCCGGCGTGAAAGATCGTGACACCATCGGGCACCTCGGGGAGTCGGATAGGTGCTCCCGTATTTGGGGACGCGGGATAGCCGGGTGAGGCTACCACAGTGGTCACCACCGCTCCTTCGCGCACCTCCGGCTGGGCCGATCGCCGCATCCCCTCTGGCACCGACGCAGACATCAAGAGACCGAGGAGATTGCCCTGGAGCATCGGGAGCACAGCTTGGGTTTCCGGATCACCGAAACGGCAATTGAACTCCACCACTTTCGGCCCCTCTTCGGTTAGCATCAGTCCGGTATAGAGCAGTCCGGTGAACGGGATTCCCCGGTTGCGCATCTCCAGCAGCGTTGGCGTGATAATGTCACGCGAGACCTGGGACAGCAGCTCCGGCGTGGCGACGGCGACCGGCGCATATGCTCCCATACCGCCGGTGTTGGGTCCCAGATCTCCCTCCAGCAGCCGCTTGTGATCCTGGGCAGCCAGAAGTGTCACGAAATGCTCGCCATCTGTGACGGCAAAGAGGGAGAGTTCCTCCCCCTCCATGAACTCCTCCACGAGGATCTCCTCTCCCGCGGTGCCGAACGCACCCTGTAGCATGCTGTCTACCGCTTCCTCGGCCTCCTCGATGCTCCCGGCCACGACGACCCCCTTTCCAGCCGCCAGACCGCTCGCCTTGATGACGACGGGAGCAGAGAGTTTCCGTATGGCCGCCTTGGCCGACTGAGCGTCGCTGTGCCACGATGCTCCCGCGGTGGGCACTCCAGCGGCGGACATGACTTCCTTGGCGAAGCGCTTGGACGACTCCAGCTGCGCCGCGGCCTTCGATGGGCCGAAGACCCGGAAGCCAGCGTCGCGCAACGCATCGCTGATTCCGGCTGCGAGGGGTGCCTCCGGACCGATGACGACGAGATCGGGGCGCTCCGTCAATGCCAGTGACACGACCGCCGCCTCGTCGGTGGGACTCACCGGGAAGCAGCGGCCCAACTCCTCAATGCCGGGATTGCCGGGTGCCGCCACGATCTCGACCGTCGCGTCGTCGTGGCGCAGCTTCCACGCAATGGCGTGCTCTCGACCGCCATTGCCCAGCAGGAGGATCTTCACGCGCCGGACGACCCCTTGAAGGCGCTGTTGAACGCGTCCTTCGCCCGGTCGAGCACTGTTCCTATGGAATCCATGGCGCCGCGCGCCTGCTCGCCGTAGTAGCCCACCGCGTCCTCGAAATCGGTCGTCAGCGGGGGCGTGTCGGCGTCGTCGCGGCGCCGGTACTCGCCCCGCAGGATCTTGTCATAGTCGCCCGTCGCCACCCAGCGTTGGAGCTCGGCCGCCCGCACGGTGCCGAAGGGGTGGGTGCGGAAGGCGGTGTTGATCACCTGCCAGACCTTGTCGGCGAAGTCGCCCTGCGTCTCGTACGTCGCCGCCTGCTCCAGGAAGGCGTCCACATTGATCTCGTCCTCGCCCGCGGCGCCCCCCGCCATCTTGAGGAAGGTGCCTGCCGAGATCCGCATGTTTTGCGTGACCAGCAGCCCCGCGCGATCCGCCGAGAGTTCCGCCTTGCGATACCACTCCATGAGCGCGAGCTGGAAGGGCAGGAGGGCGATGCCGGCGAGGAACGGCAGGTTGTTGATGCCGAGGGTAAGGATGATGATCGCGATCGTGGTGTACGTGGTGTGGCCACTCATGATGTGGCCCAGCTCGTGGCCCAGGATATCGCGCTGCTCTTCCGGATCCAACAGTTCCAGCAGGCCGGAATTGAGGACAATGAAGGGCTTGTCGAACCCAACCGCTGCCGCGTTGACCAGCGGCGTCTGGGTGACATAGAGCTCCGGGGTTTCCGGCCAGTCGAGTGTCTCGATCACCTCGAGATACTGGGCCCACAGCTTCGGGCGCTGCGTGGGCCCGACGTGGACGGCATTGGCCAGGAAGAGCTGCCGTACCCCGCGCTCGCCGAAGTAAGCGGCCACTTTGCGCACCACCTGATCGAACCCGGGAATGGCACGCAGCGTGTTGAGCGCGGCGCGATCTGCCGGATGCTCCCACGAGGTGGAAGAGATGTTTGTCAGCTTCACGCGGTCGGTCATGGGATCTGGCTCGCTGTGGAAACGGAGGCCTGCGGGACGAAAGATTCGGGTGCACTCACCCGGGTACTCTACGCGATCATTCTCCGAAAGGTGTCGCACCGCCGGCGCACGCTGGCCCCGGCGTTCCACCGGGGGATGGTCAGATGCTGAGTCCCTGGAAGGCGCAGTCGATGTCCGCCACAAGATCGCTGACGTCTTCGATGCCGACGCTGAATCGCACGAGGCCATCGCTGATGCCAAGGCGCGCGCGACGTTCGACCGGCACCGACGCGTGCGTCATGGACGCCGGATGGCAGACGAGACTCTCGACGCCTCCGAGCGACTCCGCCAGCGTGAACACCTTCAGGCGATTCACTACTGTTTCCGCGGCCTGCTTCGATCCGAGTTCCACCGAGATCATGCCGCCGAAGCCGGACATCTGGCGCGCGGCCAGTTCGTGCTGCGGATGCGACTTGAGTCCCGCGTAGAACACGCGCTCTTCGCCGAGACGCTCGGCCAGCCAGTGCGCGACCTTCCGGCCGCCGGCGTCGTGCGCCGCCATGCGCAGGTGCAGCGTTTTCGTCCCGCGCAGGACGAGCCACGCGTCGAATGGACCCGGAACGGCGCCGGCGGCGTTAAGAATGAACTGGAGGCGGGTCGCGAGGTCGTCGTCACGCACCACCGCGCATCCCCCGACCATGTCGCTATGGCCATTGAGGTACTTGGTGGTGGAGTGGTAGACGATGTCGGCCCCGTGCTCCAACGGACGCTGGAACACAGGCGTAGCGAACGTATTGTCCACGATGAAGAGTGCATCATGACGCCGGGCGATCTCGCCGATGGCCGCCAGGTCCGTGATCCACATCAGCGGATTAGTCGGCGTCTCGACGATGATGGCGCGCACGTCAGGCGTCATCGCGTCGGCCACGACCTGCGGATCGCGCGTGTCGACGTAGGTAAAACTCAGCCCGAGGTGGACCAAAATGCGATCGAAGAGCCGCGGCGTGCCGCCGTACATGTTGTCGGCACACACGATGCGGTCACCCGACTTGAACAACTTCATGATGCTGTCGACCGTCGCCATCCCGCTGGCGAAGGCAAAGCCGTGCGTGGCCCCTTCAAGGGAGGCAATGTTGCGCTCGAGCGCTTCGCGGGTGGGGTTTTTTCCACGGGCGTATTCGTAGCCCTTGTTCACCCCCAGCGCGGGCTGGGCATAAGTTGACGTCTGGAAGATGGGCGTCATGATGGCGCCTGAGGTCGGATCGGGGCGCTGTCCGGCATGGACGGCCTTGGTGCCGAACGCGTAGTTCGAATCTTCGTCGAGGATGCGGGACATGCGATTGAGAGAGGGAGGAAGGGTGGGCAAGATACATCATGCGAATGGCCAGTACATGATGCGAGCGCCGGGTTCCACGGCGATCTGGTGTGCCCATGAGGTCCGGAATTCATGAGATCTGTGTTGCCGATGGGGGAATCGCTGCGTTGTCTGGTGGTGGACGACGAACCGCACCTGCGCCGGGTGCTCGTGCGCCTTATGCAGGGGGACGGCTTCACCTGTGAGGAAGCGGGTTCAGGCGTGGAAGCGCTCGCGGTGCTGGCGCGCCGGCCGGTGACGCTGGTGCTGACCGACCTGCATATGCCAGAGCTGGATGGCATCGGGTTGCTGAAGGAGGTTCGCGTCCGGCATCCCGACACGGCGGTCATGCTGATCACGGCCGTGGCCGACGTCAGCACGGCGGTGAACTGCCTGGCAGAAGGGGCGATGGACTACCTCACGAAGCCCTTTCATCTCGAGGAGGTACGGGCCCGCGTGCGGCAGGCGCTCGACAAGCGCCGCCTGATTGTGGAGAACCGCGACTACCAGGAGCTGCTGGAGGAAAAGGTCGCGGTGCAGGCGCGCCGGCTGGAGGAACTCTTCCTCGCCTCCGTGCAATCGCTCGCCGAAGCACTCGAAGTGAAGGATCCGTACACGCATGGGCACTCGCTCCGCGTCTCGATGTACTCCACCGTCATCGCGCGCACGCTGGGCCTCGACGCCGACGCCGTCCGGCAGATCGAGATCGGCGGAAAGGTGCATGACATCGGAAAGATCGGGGTGCGGGAAGCGGTGCTCAACAAGGCGGGCCCGCTGAGCGACGAGGAGTACCAGCACATCATGACGCATCCCGTGGTCGGCTGGCGCATCCTGTCGCCCCTGCTGTCGGAGATGCCGATGTCCCTCAGCCTCGTGCGCTCGCATCACGAGCGCTTCGACGGCCGCGGCATTCCCGACGGACTCGCGGCGCACGATATCCCGCTGGGCGCGCGCATCACGGCGGTGGCAGACACCTTCGACGCCATGACGAGTGTGCGCCCTTACCGTCCGGGCGTGCCGCTAAAGGCCACGCTCAACGAGCTGCGACGCTGCGCGGGCGCGCAGTTCGATCCCACCGTTGTGGACGCGTTCCTCGGCGCCATCGACTCGGGCGCCATCGACACGTGGTCCATCAGCGACACGTCGGGTACGCAGGGGCCCGCCCCCAGGGGAGCACGGTAGGAGCGCGGTAGGAGCACGGTAGGAGCGCGTTAGGCGCCGGTCGCGGAGCGCAGCGCGACACCGGTGAGCCGGTGCCAGCGCTCCGCGAGGTCCCCGGCCCGTCGCACGGGTCCCGACAGCGCCAGCCGGAGTGCGGGCGGGCGTAGCGGGGTGATGCGGCGTTCGAGCAGCGCGACGAGCTCGGTAAAGAGCGACAGGGGGCCGACGAGTACGCTCGTCTCGCCCTCCTCGAGCTGTCGCAGGACTTCGTCGGCAGACGCCAATTCCGCACAGGACACCGCGGCACCGGCGAGCAGCGGGGCCAGCAGCCCCACCTGCAGTCCGATCCCGGTGGTGAGCGGCAGGGTGTTGAGCACCGCGTCATGGCTCGTGAGCTGCGCGCCCTGCGCCAGGTGACGCGCTGAGTGCATCAGTTCGCGATGCGAGAGGGACCTCGCACTCACGGCGGACAGAGACGAGGGGGCGAAGACGAGCGCCGCTTCCTCCTGCGCCCCCGCCACGTCCTTCTCGCCTTCGATCGCCAGCGCATCATGGGAGGTCAGGTCCACGTCGCGGAAGCGGTCGGCCAGCGACCAGCGCGCCCAGGCCGGTGCATCGTCGAGCAGCACGCGAGCGAACTCTGCGGGCACGAGCGGCTCGTATTGGCGCAGGGTGAAGACGGCGCCCACGTCGGCATCGCGCAATTGCGAGGCGATGTCGGCCCCCTGGAACCAGAGCGGCAGGAGCACAGCGCCGCGTCCCGCGCTCGCCGACAGGGCCGTGACGACGTGCGCCGACGCGGGAAGAAGCACCGCCGCGCGTCGCCCCTGTAGGGCGCGCACGAGGGGGGCGGTTCGCTGCAGGAGGGTGACGCCAGCGGCCACCAGCTGTCGGACATCGAAGCCGTCCACGCGTCCTCCCGCCGCCGCCAAAGCGAGCGGAACGAACGAAAGCGGGTCACTCATGTACAAGCATGCGCGTCATTCGCGGGGGGTCGAGGAGTACACGTGCGGCAGTGTCGGCACGGAGGAGCCTCGATCCAGTCATGTAGTGGTGGCGAGGCACCGATACTCAAGGCAGTCGTCGGGTTCGGGCGAAAGCTATCAGGTCGTGCGCGCGAAACGCGACGCGGCGCGCTCGTTAGGATTGCCGGTTCGCAATGTGATGTATGTCACGTTGTAACTCACTTGATATCAAGCAGTTCGACCATAGCTTAGGGCGCTCGCGCACGGAGAAAGGCATGTCGTTTGAGGGGCTGATGGTGAGCGTTTCCGGGGTCCGGGGACGGGTGGGTGCAGGGCTGACTCCGGAGATCGCCGGCCAGTTCGCCGCGGCGTTCGGGGCGTTTTCCATCGCGCGTTCAACCTCGCGGCGTATCGTCGTCGGCCGCGACAGCCGCGTTTCGGGCCCGATGTTCCATCGGGCCATTGTGGCGGCGCTGCAATCCGTGGGAGCTGACATCCTGGACATTGGCATGGCCCCCACGCCGACCGTCCAGATGACCGTCGAACACCATCACGCCGCCGGGGGGCTCGCGATTACCGCGAGTCATAATCCGGTCGAGTGGAATGCGCTCAAGTTCATCGGCCCCAGCGGACTCTTTCTGGACGCCGCTGAAGGCGCCGAGATGCGCGCGGTGCTCGAGCGGGGCAGTCCACGCGCCGCATGGGACCAGCTCGGCAAGGTGTCCGAGGACAGCGGCGCGATCGAGCGACACATCGCGGCGATCCTCGCGCTCCCCTACATCGACGTCGCCGGTATCCGGAAACGGAACTTTCACGTGGCGCTGGACACCTGCCATGGCGCCGGCGTGACGATCATGCCGCAGCTGCTGGAGCAGTTGGGCTGCCGCGTATCAGCGATCAACCTCGAACCACACGGACGCTTTCATCGTCCTCCCGAGCCGGTCGCCGAGAATCTTGGTGAGCTGGAAGCACTTGTACGCTCGTCGGGCGCGGTGATCGGCTTTGCCACGGATCCCGACGTGGATCGTCTCGCTCTCGTATCTGATGAAGGCCGGGCGATCGGAGAGGATTATACGCTCGCGCTCGCCACACGCGTTGTGCTCTCGAAGCGGCCGGGCACGGTGGTGACGAATCTGTCCACATCACGCATTGTGGCCGATATTGCGAGCGAGTTTGGTGGCGAGGTGGTGCTCGCGCCAGTGGGCGAAGTGAATGTGGCGATGAAGATGCGCTCCGTGGGTGCCGTGGTGGGCGGCGAAGGCAACGGCGGGGTCATCCTGCCTGACCTTCACCTGGGACGCGACGCCCCGTTAGCGGTAGCCCTCATGCTTCAATTGTTGCATGAGACCAACGGCACGCTGTCTGCAGTGGTGGCGCGGTATCCGCGCTATCGGATCGTGAAGGACAAGCTCGATCGGCCCGATGCGCCGCTCGACGCCGTGTATGCTTCATTGCGTGCGACGTTTCCCGATGCGGTTGCGGATACGCAGGATGGTCTTCGGCTGACCTGGCCAGACCGCTGGGTGCACATTCGTCCCTCCGGCACGGAGCCCATCGTCCGGGTCATCGCCGAAGCGCCCACCGAAGCGGGGGCGTGGGATCTCGTTCGTCGTTGTCGTGCTCCACTCGACGTCTTGTCAGTGTAATTCTCTCGAAATCAATATGTGCGGAATCGTCGGTTACGTAGGATCTAAGGTGGCCACTCCCCTCCTGCTGGAGGGGCTGAAACGGCTCGAGTACCGCGGATACGATTCCGCGGGCGTCGCCGTGATGAATGGCAAGGGCGTCGAGACGGTGAAGGAAGCGGGCAAGATCGCCCGGCTCGAGACACTGCTCGCGTCGGCCCCGGTGGCGGGGACGACTGGCATTGCGCACACGCGCTGGGCCACGCACGGGCCGCCCAACCAGCAGAACGCCCATCCGCATATGAGCCAGAATGGCTCGATCGCGGTCGTGCATAACGGGATCATCGAGAACGCCAACGTCCTCAAGAAGATGCTGCAGGAACGCGGATACGTGTTCCGGTCGGAGACGGACTCGGAGGTGCTGGCGCACCTGATCGAGGAGTTCTTCGAGGGCAATCTGGAGGCGGCGGTGACGCAGGCGTTGCGACAGGTGGAGGGGACGTACGGCATCGCCGTGATCTCCAGCGTCGACTCGCACAAGATCGTTGCGGCACGCAAGGGCAGCCCGCTGCTCGTGGGGCTTGGCGAGGATGAATACTTCATTGCCAGCGACGTCTCGGCCATCCTTGCCCACACCCGTCAGGTGATCTACCTGGATGACGGCGAGATGGCGGTGCTGGACCTGAACGGCTACCGCATCGTCGACATCAATGAGGTCGCGGTGAACAAGACCGTGTCGCGCATCGACTGGGACCTGGCCCAGATCGAGCGCGGTGGCTACCCGCACTTCATGCTGAAGGAAATCTTCGAGCAGCCGGCCACTATCGAGAACACGATGCGCGGGCGCCTGCTGGACGAGGAGGGCACCGCGAAGCTGGGCGGCCTGAACCTGACGGACGAGGAGCTACTGGGCTTCACGAACATCGTGATTACGGCGTGCGGCACCAGCTGGCACTCCGCCCTCATCGGCGAACACATGCTGGAGGAACTCGCCCGCATCCCGGTCGAGGTGGAGTACGCGTCGGAATTCCGCTATCGCAACCCGGTGGTGGACGAGCGCACGCTGTGCATCGTGATCTCGCAGTCGGGGGAGACCGCCGACACGCTGGCCGCCATGCGCGAGGCCAAGCGCCGCGGCGCGCGCACGTTAGGCATCGTGAATGTGGTGGGTTCGACCATCGCGCGCGAAGCGGACGGCGGCATCTACATCCACGCGGGCCCCGAGATCGGCGTGGCCTCCACCAAGGCGTTTACGAGCCAGGTGGTGGCGCTGCTCCTGTTCACGCTCAAGCTGGGACGCCTGCGCGACCTGTCGCTCCTGCGCGGGCGCGAGATCATCGACGGCATGCGTGCGCTGCCTGCGCAGCTGCAACAAGTGCTCGACCGGGCGGAGGAGATCGAGAACCTCGCCGAGGAGTTCAAGCGGGCGAGCAATTTCCTGTACCTCGGCCGCGGCTACAATTTCCCGGTGGCCCTCGAAGGGGCGCTCAAGCTGAAGGAGATCAGCTACATCCATGCGGAGGGATATCCCGCTGCGGAAATGAAGCATGGTCCCATCGCGCTCATCGACGAGATGATGCCCGTGGTGTTCATCGCCACGCACGACTCGGTGTTCGAGAAGATCACGTCCAACGTGCACGAGGTGAAGGCACGCAAGGGCCGCGTGATCGCCGTGACGTCGCGCGATGAACCAGCGCTGGAAGGCCAGATTGACTACGAGTTCCGTATCCCGGAAACGATCGACCTGTTGATGCCGATCCTTGCGTCGGTGCCCTTGCAGCTGCTGTCGTACTACGTGGCCGTCAAGCGCGGCGCCAACGTGGACCAACCCCGCAACCTGGCGAAGTCGGTGACTGTTGAGTAGCTGCTGAGAAGACGAGGGTAAGAGAAGACGGGAAGACGAGGGGGGCGGAGGGCTGGTCTTCTCGTCTTCTCGTCTTCTCGTCTTCTCGTCTTCTCGTCTTCTCGTCT
>JBDSVW010000181.1:0-34403 GCA_039927015.1 Gemmatimonadaceae bacterium
ATTATCGTGGCGGCCGTGGTGGACGAGGAGTTCGAGAGCCTCGGCACGCGCGCGCTGGTGGCGAGCGGCGTGGTGGCCGACGCCGCCATCGTCACGGAGCCCTCGCGCATGGCGGTGAACCCCGCGCACCGCGGATTCGTGTGGGCCGAGTTCGCGTGCGAAGGGCACGCGGCGCATGGCAGCCGGTACGACCTCGGCGTGGACGCCATTCGCCACGCCAGCTTCATTCTCGAGGAACTGGAGCGGCTACAGCGCGACGTGCTCGACGCCCGCACGCATCCGTTGCTTGGCCACGCCTCCCTGCATGCCTCGACCATCAGCGGCGGCACCGGATGGTCCACCTATCCCGATGCCTGCGTGTTGCGCGTCGAACGGCGCACGCTACCCGGCGAGAGCACCGCGAGCGTGATGCAGGAGTTTGAGCAGGCGTGCGCACGCGCGCGGGAACGCGACGGCGCGCTGCGTGTCCAGCGCAAGCACGTGCTCACCCAGGGTCCGAGCGAAGTGTCCGCCGATGCGCCGATCGTACTGGCGCTCGAAACAGCCATGCGCTCGGAAGGCGAGGAGGTGCGGCACGAGGGCATGAGCGCCTGGACCGACGCCGCGCTGCTGAATGAGGCGGGAATCCCTGCCATCTGCTACGGACCGGGCGATATCTTGCTCGCCCATTCCGCGGAGGAATGGATCCCACTGGACGAGGTGGAGCGCGCAACCCGCGTGCTGCAACGGCTCGCCACCAACTGGATGCGAGGCGGCACCTCATAGTGGCCCGACTGTCACCCGACGAATACAACGCCCTCGAAGCGGCCATCACCCATCGTCAGCGACTCGCCGTCGTGCGGCGCGGAACGGAGTACCTGCTGACACCCTCCCGTCTCTTCATGCAGGGAGGGCGCGAGGCAATCGAGGCGCGGCATCCCACCACGGGCGATCGGATGGTGCTCGTGATCGACGAGCTCGACTCCATCGACGTGATGCGCTGATGACGGAACTCGCCCCTCAACTCTCGCTCGTGGCGGTCTACGCCGACGAGTCGTGCCTTGGCAACGGCCGGGAGGGAGAGAATCCCGGAGGCGCCGGCGTGCTCGTGGAGTACGCGCGCCAGAGGGGGGAGATCGTGCGCCGAGACATCTGGATCTCCGAGCCGGCCACGACCAACAACCGGATGGCCCTCCGCTCAGTCATCGAGGCGTTCAACGCGCTGGGACAGAAGGGGAAGCGACTACGTGTCGTGTTCACCACCGATTCCCGGTATATCGTCGATGGCATGTCGACCTGGGTCCACGACTGGGCACGGCGGGGATGGAGGCGAAAGGCCGGCGTGATCGAAAACCTCGCGCTCTGGCAAGATGCGGTGCGGGCCGTGCGTGACCACGACGTGGAATGGCGGTGGGTGAAGGGGCACGCCGGCCATGCCCAGAACGAGTATGCCAATCATCTCGCCACGTCGGCGGCGGCCAACCAGACCCAGTCCGGGGGGCTGGTGGACTCGGGCTACGACCGGTGGGCATCGGCCCTGAGCGGGGTGGCGAGCCGAATTCGGTTGGAGCCGTTCCCCGATCCCAACCGGTTCAAGGCCGCGCCGCGGTTACCCCTTATCCCCGCGGGGCGTCCCTGAGCTAGTCCGAACTCTCAGAGGCCCGCGTCATGTTCAAGATCGTCCTGATTCTCTGCATCGGCTTCGCGGCCGGCTATAGCTTCGGCTTCCAGGACGCCCAGGAGCACACCGAGCCGATCGTGACTCGCACGCTGGAACGCGCGGGCGGTTCGACTCGCGGCAAGTACAACCAGGACCTCGACGGCACGATGGACCGGCTGGAGAAGCGCTGAGATGAGCGCTCTCGGCGGCAGCGCCCTGCTCACGTCCGATCTTCGCTTCCGCACTGCGCCTCCCCTCGACGACCTGGACCGGCTGCATCGCCGGCTCGTGGAGACAATCCGCTCGAGCGCCCCGGAGTTTCTCGCGCGCCCGTTCGAGGTCTCGCAGCTCTACCAGCAGATCATCCCGTATCGCACCAACCGGCGCGAGCTGGGCTTCGACACGAACGACGAATACGAGCTGGCGCTCATGCAGCTGCTGGCGGGGCTGCGAGGCTACCTCACGGGCGACGCCGAGTTGCAGAGCGCCATGCGCAACGAGTTGGCATCCCCCAGCCCCGACCTGTCGTCGTACCGGCTCTTCGCCACGTCTATCGTGTCGCTCGCGCCCAGCGCCCTGCCCGCCGCTGATGAGCGCTCCTCAGGGAACGCGCCCGTGGCAGCCAGGGTGTTCGAGTTGGCGGGGCCGCACGCACGTGAGGCGGAGCAGGCGGTGATGGCAGCGCGCGTAACGGAGGTCGTGGAGGTGGCGCCGACGGTGGACGTCACCACGTCACTCGTGTCCACCGCCCCGGTTCCCCGGCCCGCTCGCTCCACGAGTCCCGACGAATTCCCGATGTTGCCTTCCCGTCCTTCCCAGGAGCGCGCCAACGCGGGCCACTGTTGTCGCTACTGCAGCGGCGCATTGCCCGACGGGCGACACGTGACCTTCTGTCCGGGATGCGGGCACAATCTCACCGTGCAGCACTGCCCGGCCTGTTCGAGCGAACTCGAACTGGAATGGAAGTTCTGCATCACCTGCGGGCGCGGCGTGAGCTGACCGTCGGCAAGCGAACGGAGCCACACGCGACGGGTAGAATGGGAGACGGCTGACACCAACGACTGGGGTTGCCGCGTATGTCTCCCACATGCCCTTCCTCGTGCCTTACGCCAAGCACCGCCACACGCACCGGCGCCACGGCGCGGTCGCCGCCCTGCTCGTGCTCCTCAGCGGCTGCGCTCAGCGCAAGACCGTGACCGTCGTCGCCGTGCCCGACACCACATCTCGCGGTGTGGGCGTGGAAGACAGGGGCTCGCAGAACCAGGCCGCGACCAACTGGCGCGTGGACACCCGCGAGCACGTGGACCTCTGGCTGCACGGCTTTGCCATGCTGCAGAACGACGCTTCCCTTGTGCCCTATTTCCGGCTCGGCTACCGCGCCTCGCTGGCGTCGGTGCGTGCCACGGGGGCCAGCCAGCTGGACGCGAACCGCCAGCAGCTGCAACAACGCGTGACCGAGAACCTGAACCTCGTCTCCGCGCAGTTTTTGGCGCTGTACTTCGCCAGCTGGGATGACATGCGGCAGGGGGTGGCGCGCTTCCTCGGCGACGGCGGGGAGATTCGTGCCGCCAGGAACAACGAGGAGGTGCGCATGTACGCGACGTTGCGTACGTACTTCCCCTCCGCGGCCGACCGCGACTGGCTGCGCCTCTTCATGAGCGCGCTGGAGGACGAGCGGTCGCGTTTCTACCGGTCCTACTGGCTGCAGCAACAGCAGCTGCACGCGGGCATGCGGTCGCAGGTGATGGCCCTCTGGACCGGCACGTATCGCGAGGCCTTCGGGCGCTTCATGCGGCACACCATGCCGCGCCAGGGCCTGGTGCTCCTCTCCCTTCCACTTGGCGGCGAGGGGCGCACGCTGTCGGTGGGTCAGGGTGACAACTTCATCACCGTGAATCTGCCGCCGCCGGGTGGCGACGGACGAGAGGCGATGTACGTCGTCGCGCACGAGATCGTCGGCTCCACCTCAGCGGCGGCCGTGCGCGACAACGCGTCCGCGGCGGATGAACGCAGTGGCGAGACGGCGAAATGGATCACGCTGGCCGCCGTGCGCGGGGGCGCCATCCTGCTCGAGCGTGTAGCGCCCGAACTGCTCGACGGATACCATCGCTATTATCTCAGGGTGGCGCGCGCGGATCCCGGCAACGACGCGCGCGCCGCCTTCCTCGCGACCTTTCCCCTTCCCGCGACCATCGCTGGCGCGCTGGAGCGGCAGATCGACGGGGCACTGGGAGGCATTTAAGCGTTCGATGGTCTTATGACTGACAAGGACAAACAACTCGCCCGCCAGCCCGCATCGACGCCCGCCACGTTCGACCGTGGCGCCCTCGAGCGCGTGCTCGCGCGCGCGGCCGAACTGCAGGCCGGTCATTCGGAACGCTCCGACGCCATGAGCGAGGCCGAGCTGATTGACGTCGGCAACCAGGTGGGCATTCCGGCTGACCTGGTGCGACAGGCGCTGGCGGAGGAGCGCACGCGCGTCACCGTGCCCGAGGCGACGGGCGTGGTGGGGGAGTACTTCGGATCGAGTATCGCGTCGGCTTCGCGCATCGTGCGGGGCCAGCCGGCGCAACTGCTCAGCAGCATCGACCAGTGGATGCAGCGCGAAGAGTCGTTGCGCCCGAAGCGTCGCATGACCGATCGGCTCACCTGGGAAGCGCGACGCGACATTGCCGGAACGATCCAGGTGGGGCTCAACCTCCGCGGTCGTGCGTATGCCCTCGCGCAGTCCAACGAGGTGGGCGCCACGGTGATATCCATCGACGCCGAACGATCGATGGTGCGGCTGGACGCCGACTTCGGCGAATCGCGGCGGCGGAAGGTGCGGTGGAGCGCCGTGGTGGGCGGTGGCATGTTCCTCAGTGCGGCGGCACTCGTGGCGATCACCATCGTCGTGCCGGGGTCCTCGGCGATTGTTGGAGGCATTGTGGGCAGCGCGTGGGCCGCCTCGGGCGCTGGTATCGCCGCCGCGATCGCCGCAGGGCAGCGCAAACGCGTCGCGCGTGCACAGCTCTCCCTCGACCAGATCCTCGACCAGCTCGAGCACAACCAGATGCCCAAGCCCGCGAGTCCGCTCTCCGGCTTCCTGGATGTCGTGGCGAAGACGGTCGACGGTCTGCGCTAGGACGATCGCACCTATCCCCTTCCCACCTCCCCCCGCGCATAATTGCCCATGACTTCGATTCGCGTGGTGGGCGTGGTGGGCGGAGGACTGATGGGCGCAGGCATCGCGCAGGTCGCGGCGCAGGGCGGCTACGACACCATCCTCTGCGAACTGAACGATGCGCTGGTGCAGCGCGCCCGGGCGAACATCGACAAATCACTCGCCCGATCCATCGAGCGGGGGAAGTCGACTCCCGCCGAACGCGACTCGGCCCTGTCGAGACTGTGTTTCGTCACGTCGCTCCCGGAGTTGGCGCCGTGCGACCTCATCATCGAGGCAGTCACGGAGGAGTTGGAGACCAAGCGGTCGCTGTGGCGGGCACTCGACCCCATCGCGCCGCCGCTCACCATCTTCGCCTCGAACACGTCCAGTCTCTCCATCACGGAGCAGGCCACCGTTACGACCCGGGGAGAGCGGTTTGTGGGCCTGCACTTCTTCAATCCCGTGCCCACCATGAAGCTGGTGGAGGTCGTGCGGACCGAGCGAGCGACCGATGCCACGCTGAAGGCGGTCACGGAATTTGTGCGCGGCCTGGGCAAGGAGCCGATCGTTGCGCGTGACACGCCAGGCTTTGTCGTCAATCTGCTGCTCGTCCCGTACATGCTGGATGCCATCCGTGCGCTTGAGGGCGGGGTGGCGTCGATTCCCGACATCGATGTGGGCATGCAGCTTGGCGCAGGACACCCCATGGGACCGCTGGCGCTGTGCGATTATGTGGGTTTGGACACCTTGCATCGGGTGGCGCAGATCATGTGGAAGTCGTACCGTGAAGAACGGTATGCTCCGCCTCCGCTGCTTTCACGCCTGGTGGCGGCGGGCATGCTGGGCAAGAAGAGTGGTCACGGTTTCTACGACTACGCGGGCGAAGCGCCTGTTCCCAGCGCGTTGGCCGGCTAGGAACAGGGGAGCGCCAGCGCGCCGAGCGCGCGCGTCGCGCGAGTGACGTACCATCGGGGCCACCCGCGACCGGAGGTGGCGATGATCAGCACCCTGCGGACCCTCTGCGTGCTCGGCCTGCTGAGCACCGCGGCCGCGGCGCAGCATCGCGACGCGCCGCGGGACGTGGCGCGCGTG
The DNA here is from genome assembly GCA_039927015.1 of Gemmatimonadaceae bacterium. Taxonomy (GTDB): domain Bacteria; phylum Gemmatimonadota; class Gemmatimonadetes; order Gemmatimonadales; family Gemmatimonadaceae; genus SCN-70-22. The sequence goes on from JBDSVW010000181.1 coordinate 5,877, forward strand.
ACGGGCATCGTGTACGACAGCGTGTCGCACGCTCCGTTGCGCGGCGCGTCCGTGCAGCTGGTGTCGCTGGACGCCTCGCGCACCACCATGGATCGCCAAACCGCGGAAAGCGATTCCACGGGGCGCTACGAGTTTTCCCTGGTGCGCTCCGGTGCCTTCGCGGTGGGATTCTACCACGCCAAGCTGGATTCGCTGGGCATCGATGCCCCGCTGTCGCGCGTTGAGGTGGACGGCTCGTCTTCCATTCATGCCGTGGACCTCGCCGTGCCCTCGGTCGCCACCGTGCTCGCGGTGGCGTGCGGTCCCGACGCGGCGCGCGATTCCACCGGCGTCATGATCGGCTTCGTACGGCGAGCCACCGCGGTGGGCGTGATTGCCGGCGCGGCCGTGCGCGCGCGCTGGAGCGAGATCAGCATCGGCCGTGCCGGAGCGCAGCTTCGCATTCGCAGCGCGCGCACCCACACCAGCGACATGGGATGGTTCGCGCTGTGCGGCGTTCCCCCCGGCGGACTGGTGCTGGTGAATGCCACGACCGGCAGCGACTCAGGTGCAACGCTCGAACTGGAGATGCCGCCCAGCGGCCTCCTGGTGCGTGACGTGTTCGTGGACGAGCACGCGCACCTCGCGACCCGCTCGCTGACTTCGCTGCGCGGCACGGTGCGGGACCCGTATGGCGAGCCCCTGGCCGATGCGCGCGTTCGACTGTGGGGCGACTCGAGTGAGGTGCGCACCAACCTGCGCGGCGAATTCGCCCTCACGCAGGTACCCGCCGGCACGCGCATGGTGGAACTGCGGGCGCTGGGCTACACGCCACGCCGCGCGCTGGTCGACCTGGTGTCGATGCGCGAGAGTGTAGTCGAGTTTCCCCTCGATGATACTCCCACCGCCATCGACACGGTGCGCGTGTTCGGCAGGTCGGCGGGTGCGCGCAACGGGCTCGCCGAGTTCGAGCGCCGGCGCGCCCTGAGTCACGGCGTCTTCCTCGATCCGGACGCGGTGGAACGTCGCCGTCCACTGTCATTCACGGATCTCCTGCGGGGCATCACCGGTGTCGACGTCGTCTCGATCCGTGGCAGCCGGGCGGTTGTGATGCACAGCGCGACGGGCATGGGAAAGTGCGAGCCGGAACTGATCATCGACGGCATGAACGTCCCGCGACAGGAAATGAACATTGACGACCTCGTGTCGGTGGCGGTGATACGGGCACTGGAGGTATATCCGCGGAGAATTCAGGCACCCCCGCAGTATCAGTCGCTTACGTGCGGAACGATCATCGTTTGGACGGGAGGAACGGGATGGCTCGCGAAACAGAAGCGAAGCGCGTCGCGCGATCGCTGATCTCGGGAGCCTGCGCGCTCGGCGGCCTGCTGGGCGCCTCGGTGGCCGCTGCTCAGGGCGATGCAGGCGTTGCCCTCACGCGGGTGTCGGGTGTGGTGTTCGACAGCCTCCTCACCATGCGTCCGCTGGCGGGCGCCGTGGTGCAGCTGGTGGACGCCGAGCGCGTGAACACGTCCCGCTCCACGATATCAGGTCCGCTCGGATCCTATGCCTTCGATTCAGTGAGCGCGGGCCGCTATCTCCTCGGATTCTTCCACCACACGCTCGACTCGCTCGGTATGTCCGCTCCTGTGCTTCACGTGCTGGTGCAGCGGCCGGGTGAAATGCGCGTGCCCCTTGCCATTCCGTCAGCCACAACTTTGCTGCAGCGCGCGTGCGGCAGCACCGAGGCACGAGATTCCACGGGCCTCTTCCTTGGCCGCGTACGCCATGCGGCAGGCGGGGAAAGCCGTGTCGCGGACGTACGTGTGGAGTGGATGGAGATTGTTATCGATGCCCGCGGCATCACCCACTACCGGCCATCGCGCAGCGCGACCACCGGCGCGGACGGCGCGTTTGCCCTGTGCGGCGTACCCGCCACGGGAACGGTGCTGGTGCGCGCCTGGGCCGGTCAGGACTCCAGTGGCCTCGTGGAGCTGGCACTGCCGCCCGACGGTTTGCTGCAGCGCGACATCTTCATCGGACGGCCGGCGAACTTGCCCTCGCCGACCGACTCGACCATTCAGGCGAATCCGGTGACCGCGACGGCGGCGGATACGTCCGGGCGCGATGGCGTCATGAGTGGCATCGTGCGGAAGATATCGGGTGAGCCGATCGCGGGCGCCCGCGTCGTGGTCTGGGGCAGCGGCCGCGAGGTCGTGTCGAATGCCAGCGGTGCCTACCGATTGGCACAGTTGCCACTCGGCACCTACACGCTCGAGGCGCGAGCTCTCGGATACCTGCCGCAGCGCCGAGCCGTCGACATCCTGGAAGGCGACGAGGCGGTGAGCCCGATCGCGCTGGCAGCTGTCGGCACCTCGCTGGACACCGTTCGTGTAAAAGCCACACGGCTATACGTCTCTCCCGAGCGTGCAGCCTTTGAACGGCGCAAGCGCATGGGGTTCGGTTACATCCTCGATGAGGATGATGTCGAACAAAAGAATGCCTTCTTCATGCGTGACTTCTTTCGCATGGCACCCGGGGTGACGATCGCGCGAGGAGCGGGCTTCGGGGACCGGATACTCATGCGAGGATTCGGCTTCGGCGGCACATACTGCGCGCCCGAGGTCTTCCTGGACGGCATGCGTGTGATGAACATCGAGGGCGACCTCGACCAGTTCATCAATGCCAGTGATGTCCGCGCCCTGGAGGTGTATTCGCATGCTTCGAGCATTCCCGCCGAATATCAGACGATGAACGGCTGCGGCGCCATCGTCATTTGGAGCGGCGCGCGGCGAGGCGGTCGGTAGCCCCTTCGGGGGGTGTGCGTAGATTCAGAGGGAGCCGTCGCGCTTCGATTGGCTCCGTGACTCTCGCCCTCCCGCACAATGCACCTCATTGGCTCTTTCGGACGCGCCGGCTACGGCCGCGCCGCCGCCCTCGTCATGGTCCTCGCGAGCCTTCCCACCGGGCTCTCCGCGCAAGCCTCTACCAGTCCGCGCTCGACGGCTCCCGTGACGTACGAGATAGCGTTCCCGAACGCGGCGCACCACGAAGCCGAGGTGACCGTGTCCTTCCCCGGACTCGCAGCACGCCCGCTAGAGGTGCGCATGAGCCGCAGTTCACCCGGCCGCTACGCACTGCACGAGTTCGCGAAGAACGTCTACAACTTCAAAGCAGTCGATTCCCGGGGCCGGGCGCTGCGTGTGACTCGACCCAACCCGCATCAATGGAACGTCGCTGGCCACGACGGCACCGTCCGTGTGAGCTACACGCTGTACGGTGATCGCGGCGATGGCACATACGCCGGCATCGACCGATCGATGGCGCACCTCAACATGCCGGCGACCTTTGCCTGGGCGCGCGGGCTCGAGACGCGACCGGTGCGTGTGACGTTCAAGTCGCCCGACCCGGCGTGGAGTATTGCGACGCAGCTCATGCCGACGAGCGATTCCAGCACCTTCACCGCCCCGCACCTGCAGTACTTCCTCGACTCTCCCACGCACCTCGGCCAGCAGTCCTGGTTTACGTGGCCCGTCACGGACGGGGGTCGCACCTACACCTTCCGCATCGCGCTGCATCATCAGGGCTCGACGGATGACGAGGCGCGCTATGTGGACGCCACCAAGCGCATCGTGCAGAAGGCCGGCGAAGTATTCGGCGAATATCCGCGATTCGACGCCGGCACGTACACCTTCCTCTCGGTCTACCTGCCGTGGGCGGCAGGCGACGGCATGGAGCATCGCAACTCCACCTCGCTGACCAGCACCGGCTCGATCGAGAAGTCGATGTCGGGACTGTTAGGCACCGTGAGCCACGAATTTTTCCACGCCTGGAACGTGGAGCGCATCCGGCCGCGCTCGCTCGAGCCCTTCAACTTCGAAGAGGCGAACATGTCCGGCGAGCTGTGGCTCGCGGAGGGCTTCACCAGCTACTACGGCCCGCTCGTCATGCGTCGCGCAGGGCTGCTGACGGACGCAGAATTCGGCCGCAGCATGGCGGGAGCCGTGAACGCCGCCTTGACCGCCCCCGGGCGCCAGTTCTTCTCGGCCGTGGGCATGAGCCAACAGGCCCCGTTCACCGATGCGGCCGTTTCGATCGATCCGCAGAACAAGGCCAACACATTCATCTCGTACTACCCCTTCGGCGAGGCCATCGCGCTCGCCCTGGACCTCGAGCTTCGCGGGCGCGGCAGGACGCTCGACGGCTTCATGCGGGAGATGTGGAAGACGCATGGGGCGCAGAAGGACTTCGCCCCCGTGCGGCCGTACACAGTGGCGGATGCCCGTGCCGCGTTAGGCAGGGTGACGGGAGACAGCGCGTTCGCGCGTGCCTTCTTCGGCCGGTACATCGAGGGGCAGGAGGCGCCGGCGTACGCGGAGCTGCTCCGGCGCGGCGGATTCATCCTGCGCCCCGCCGACGCCGACCGGGCGTGGCTGGGAGATGCCTCGTTGCGTTTCGATGCCGGCCAGGCTGTCGTTTCCGCGCCCGCCCTGTTCGGAACACCGCTCTATCAGGCGGGGCTCGACCGCAACGACCGCATCGTCTCCATTGACGGCCGGCCGATCGGTTCCGCGGACGAATGGAACGCCATGCTCGCGGCCCACAAGCCGGAGGCGAGCGTGCCGCTCGTCTACGAATCGCGCGGTAAACAGATCGACTCCCGCGTCACGTTCAGCCGGAATCCTCGCATTGAGATCGTCCCGTTCGAGGCGGCCGGCGAGCCGGTGACGGATACGATTACGGCGTTCCGAAGCGCCTGGCTTGGCCGGTGAGCCCGTGACCTTCCGTGGGATGTCGCGTCGGCTCGCGCTAGGCGTCGTGCTCGCGCTGAGCGTCGGCGTCGCGCCGAGCGGGTGCGGCAGTGGCGGGAGCGCGGGTGACGATGGCAGCGCGGGCAACGTTCTCGACTCCTCAGCGGTCCAGGTGCCGGCCATCGTCGCCGGAGCCAGCGCGCCCGTCGGCGAGTCCGCCAGCGAGTCCGCCAGCGAGTCCGCCAGCGAGTCTGCCGCGACCCCCCAGCCTGCCGGGGCCACGCGTGCCTTTGGGGACGGCACCGGCTTCCGCTCACGCGAGCGGCAGATGGACCACTTCCGCAAGCACGGCCGGGAATTCGGCCAGATTTCCCCTGACGAGTATCTTCGGCTGGCCCAGGCGCTGCGCGACGCGCCGCTGGGCACGCGCGTGCTCGAGCTCGGACGCCAGGACGGCAGCGTCTCGCGCTTTGGCCGCGACCGGGGTGATTTCGTCGCGTTCGAGGCCGATGGCGTCATCCTGACGTACTTCAGGCCTAACGATGGTGAGGCGTATTTCAGGCGCCAGGCGCACCGGAGAAGCAATCGATGACGGAGCAGGATGCTGTACGCGCGTTTCTCGAGGAGCGCGGAGTTCCGCCCGAGCTGGTTGAGGGTGGAATCGAGGGCCTGATTGACCGGTGGAGCGACATTGTCGATGAGGTGGAGGAAGTATATCCGCTGGCGCTCGACGACTACCTCAACGACATGGACCTGCGGAACGTGCTCGCCGACGCGCTGCGCGCCGCCCCGGCCGCGGCTGACACCGAGCAGCGGACACGGTTGGCCGAGGTGGATGCGCGCATGCGCGCGGCGAGCGTGGCCACCACGTGCCTGTGGGGCGAGGATGTGGAGAAGGACGACACGCTGGACGCCTCGCGCCACTGGTGGTACTACCGGCATCCCTCCGACCTGAACGAGGAGTTCGAGGCGGAGCTCGACGCCTGGGGATTGCTCGTGGACGACGACGAGGAGGAGGAGGAGGAGGAGGAGGAGGAGGAGGAGGACGAGGGCGCCGACGAGGACAGGGAATGAAGGTCGCCGTACTCGGTGGCGGGCCCGCCGGATTGTACTTCGCCCTGCTGCTGAAGCAGTCCGACGCCGGTCACGATGTCACCGTCTACGAGCGCAACGCCCCGAACGACACCTTCGGCTGGGGGGTGGTGTTTTCCGACCAGACGCTGGAGAACTTTCGCCTGGCCGACGAGACCACCTATCGCGAGATCACCGACAACTTCGCGCACTGGGACGACATCGACGTCCACGTCGGGGGACGTACCATCACGTCGGGGGGCCACGGCTTCAGCGGCATCGCGCGCAAGATGCTGCTCCAGATCCTGCAGCGTCGCGCCGAGTCGTTAGGCGTGCGGTTGTGTTTCCGCACAGATATCGAGGACGTCGCGCGGCTCGCCGCGGGGCACGGGAGCTCGGGCGCGCCAGACCTTGTCGTGGCAGCCGACGGCGTGAACAGCCTCGTGCGCCGCACCTTCGCCGACGAGTTCGGCGCCTCCACCGACGTGCGCTCGGCCCGCTTCATCTGGCTCGGCACCACGCGTCTCTTCGATGCCTTCACCTTCATCTTCGTGCAGACGGAGATGGGGGTGTACCAGGTGCACGCCTACCGCTTCAACGACCGGCAGTCGGCGTTCATCGTGGAGTGCGACGAACCGTCGTGGCACGGCGCGGGCTTTGACCGCATGGATGCGGCGCAGTCGATTGCCGCGTGCGAGCGGATGTTCGCCCCGTGGCTGGCCGGCCATTCCCTCGAGTTCAACGGCTCCGCAAATCTCGCGCGTGAACCGTGGGGCACCTTCGTGCGCGTGAGCTGCGAGCGATGGCGGCACCAGAACATCGTCCTGCTCGGCGACGCGGCCCACACCGCGCATTTCTCCATCGGCAGTGGCACCAAGCTCGCCATGGAGGATGCCATCGCTTTGGCGCGCGAGCTCTCGGCGGCTTCAGCGCCCCACGCCGGGGAATCCCATGCGTCCGTGCAGCCATCCGACGCCTCCGGGAATTCCGACACACCGGCATCCGCGGATGCGCTATCGCCGGCCGCGAAAGACGCCATCGATCGATATCAGGCGCAGCGCACCACCGAGGTGCTGCGACTGCAGAATGCGGCGCGGAACTCCATGGAATGGTTCGAGAACGTACGGCGCTACATTCGCCTCGCCCCGGAGCAGTTCGCCTACTCGATGCTCACCCGCAGCCAGCGCGTGAGCCACGAAAACCTGCGCCTGCGCGACGATCGATACCTGAGCGGGGTGGAGCGGTGGTTCGCGTCGCGCGCGGGTGCCGCGCCGGCTGCGGAGGAGACGGCGCCTCCGCCGATGTTCACGCCGTTCTCGCTGCGCGACATGACGGTCGCCAACCGGGTCGTCGTCTCGCCCATGGACATGTACTCCGCGGTGGACGGCGTGCCGAACGACTTCCACCTCGTGCACTATGGGTCCCGGGCGTTAGGCGGCGCAGGGCTGCTGATGACCGAGATGACCTGCGTCTCGCCGGAGGGGCGCATCTCCCTGGGGTGTACGGGCATCTACGCTCCCGAGCAGGTGCACGCCTGGCGGCACATCGTGGACTTCGTGCACGAACGCTCCGCCACGAAAATCTGCCTGCAGCTCGGACACTCGGGCCGGAAGGGCTCCACCTCCATCGGACTCGAGGGCACCGACATTCCGCTCGCCGAGGGCAATTGGGAGGTGCTCGGCCCTTCGCCACTTCCGCATCGTCCGTCCATGCAGACGCCGCGCGCGATGGATCGCGCCGACATGGACAAGGTGGTGCGCGACTTCGCCGAGGCCGCCCGGCAGGCCGTCGCGGCCAACTTCGACATGCTCGAGCTGCACGGCGCGCACGGCTACCTGCTGTCGAGCTTTCTCACGCCGCTCTCCAACCAGCGCGAGGATGTGTACGGTGGCTCCCTCGAGAACCGCCTGCGCTTTCCGCTGGAAGTATTTCGCGCCATGCGTGACGCCTGGCCGGCGGAACGCCCCATGTCCGTGCGTATATCCGCCACCGACTGGGTGGAGGGGGGCGTGTCGGGGGAGGATTCGGTCCAGATCGCACGCGCGTTCTGCGACGCCGGCGCCGACATCATGCACATCTCCACCGGTCAGACCTCTCCGGATCAGCAGCCCGTCTATGGCCGCATGTGGCAGACGCCATTCAGCGACCGCATTCGCAATGAGCTCGGCGTGCGCACGATCGCGGTGGGCAACATTACCGAGGCAGACCAGGTGAACTCGATTATTGCCTCGGGACGCGCCGACCTCTGCGCCCTGGCCCGGCCGCACCTGAGTGACCCGCACTGGACGCTGCGCGCCGCAGCCTCGTTAGGGTACGACGCGCAACACTGGCCGTGGCAGTACCGCAGCGGCAAGCAGCAGCTCGAGCGGCTGTTCGAGAAGCTGCGCTGACCCGGCGGAGCGTCCCGCCGCCGGTGCGCTGGACGGCGGGGGGCCGGCGTGCTACGCTCTCTCCGCTCTCACCCTACCCTCCTTCATGCCCACCTCGCCACGCCTCGCGCTCGACGAATTCTCGCCCCAGCACTTCCGGTGGACGACGCGGGGGGCCGTGGGGATCATCACGCTCGATCGTCCCGAGCGCAAGAATCCGCTGACCTTCGAATCGTACGCCGAGCTGACCGCGCTCTTCCGGACGCTGACACACGTACGCGACGTGAAGGCGATCGTGCTCACGGGTGCCGGTGGGAATTTCTGCAGCGGCGGCGACGTGCACGAGATCATCGGCCCGCTGGTGGAAGCGAAAAACGAAGGTCGCGTGCACGACCTGCTGGCGTTTACCCGCATGACCGGAGGACTGGTGAAGGCGATGCGCGCCTGTCCCCAGCCGATCATTGCAGCTGTGGACGGCGTCTGCGCCGGCGCGGGGGCCATTCTCGCCATGGCGAGCGACCTGCGGCTGGGCACTCCTGCGTGCCGCGTGGGCTTTCTCTTTGTCCGGGTGGGACTCAGCGGCGCCGACATGGGGGCGTGTGCCCTGCTCCCCCGCCTCATCGGGCAGGGTCGGGCGGCAGAGCTGCTCTATACGGGTCGCTTCATGTCGGCCGAGGAGGGAGAGCGGTGGGGTTTCTTCAACAGGCTCTCCGAGGCCGATTCCCTCATGTCCGACGCCGAGCGCATGGCGCAGGACCTGGCGCATGGGCCCACGGTTGCCCATGGCATCACCAAGGCGTGCCTGCACCAGGAGTGGGCGATGTCCATCGACGATGCCATCGAGCATGAAGCGCAGGCGCAGGCGTTGTGCATGACGACCAACGACTTCGAGCGTGCCTATCGCGCGTTCGTCGCGCGGGACGTGCCCCGCTTCGAAGGAAACTGACGTGACCGACACGACGTACCTGCAGTGGCCGTTCTTCGACGAGTCGCATCGCGAGTTCGCACGGTCGTTCGGGCGCGACGTTGCGCGCGACGCTGCCAGCTGGCATCCGGCCTCGCATCACGATGTGGACGCCGCGTGCACCGCCTTGGTGCGGCACGCAGGTGCAAGGGGATGGCTTCGCCACACGGTGCCCGCCGCGTACGGCGGAACGGCCGAGCGCCTCGACGTGCGCACACTGTGCCTCGCGCGCGAGATCCTTGCCCGGCACGACGGCCTCGCCGACTTCTCCTTTGCCATGCAGGGGCTGGGCAGCGGACCCATCTCGCTGTACGGGAGCGAGGCGCTGAAGGAGAAGTACCTGCCGCCTGTGGCGAAGGGCGAAGCGATTGCCGCCTTCGCGCTGTCGGAGCCCGAGGCGGGCAGCGACGTGGTGTCGATGACGACGACCGCGACGCGTGAAGACGATGGGTGGTGGCGACTGGACGGCGAGAAGACGTGGATCTCGAATGGGGGCATCGCCGACTTCTACACGGTATTTGCCCGGCTGGCGGGGGGCGGCGAGCGCAGCTTCGCCGCCTTTGTCGTCGATGCGGGCACGCCGGGGCTGACCGTCGCCGAGCGCCTGCATATCATGGCGCCGCACCCCCTGGCGCGCTTGACGTTTACCGGGTGCCGGGTGCCCCCCGACGCGCTGGTGGGCGCGGCAGGCAAGGGCCTGCGTGTGGCGTTAGGCACACTCGACGTGTTCCGGTCCACGGTGGGCGCCGCAGCGCTCGGCTTCGCGCGGCGGGCGCTGGACGAGGCGGTGACGCATGTGCGCGCCCGGCGCGCGTTCGGCCGCACGCTTTCGGAGTTCCAGCTCACGCAGGCGCGGCTGGCAGACATGGCCACCGCCATCGACGCCAGCGCGCTCCTGGTGTACCGGGCCGCCTGGACCAAGGACAGCACGCAGGGACGGGTCACGCGGGAGGCCGCGATGGCCAAGCTGTACGCGACCGAGTCGGCGCAGCAGGTGGTCGACAGCGCCGTGCAGCTGCTCGGCGCGCGCGGCGTCCAGTCCGGACATCCGGTGGAAGCGCTCTACCGCGACATCCGCGCGCTGCGCATTTACGAAGGCACGAGCGAAATCCAGAAGCTCGTCATCGCCGGCCTGGTGCTCGCTTCCGCTGAGGAGAACGAGGAGACCACCAATGGCTGACTCCAAGCCGCACCACCCACCCGGGGGCGTGCCGAGCGCGCACACCGATACGTTCGCCAGCAACGCGCTGCCGCCCGCCGAACTCTGGCCCGTGATGGACTACGGTGGCGTTCCCGAGTTGGCCTATCCCGACCGGCTGAACTGCGCCACCGAACTGCTCGACCACGCCATCGAGCGCGGCTGGGGTGACCGACCCTGCCTGCGCAATGCGACGGACGCGTGGACCTACCAGCAGTTGCTGACACGCGCGAACCAGATCGCGCACGTGCTCGTGGACGACCTGGGCCTGCAGCCCGGCAATCGCGTGCTCCTGCGCGGCGCCAACTCGCCGATGCTCGCCGCCATCTGGTTCGCCGTGCTCAAGGCGGGGGGCATCGTCGTCTGCACCATGCCGCTGCTGCGGACCCGCGAACTCGTCTTCACCGCCGACAAAGCGCGTATCACCATCGCCCTCACCGAGCGGGCGCTCGCCGCCGATTGCCTGGAGGCGATGAACCGGCACGCTGACGATTCTCCACGGACGGGTACGCGCGTACTGGAGTATCACGCCCCCGACGGCGGAAGTCGCGGGCCCTCGCTCGAACAGTTGATGGCGCAGAAGCCCGTCACGTTCGACAACGTGGCGACCTCCGCCGACGATGTCGCCCTCATTGCGTTCACCTCCGGCACTACAGGAGAGGGCAAGGGCACCATGCACGCGCATCGCGATGTGATGGCCATCTGCGATTGCTTCCCTCGCTACGTGCTGCACCCGTCGTCCGACGATGTCTTCCTGGGATCGCCGCCGCTCGCCTTCACGTTCGGGTTAGGCGGCATTGTGCTCTTCCCGATGCGCTTTGGGGCCAGCACGGTGTTGCTGGAGAAGGCGACGCCTCCCTTTCTCATCCAGGCCATTCAGGACTACCGCGCGACCGTGCTCTTCACGGCTCCCACGGCGTATCGCGCCATGCTGGCGCTGCGCGCGGATTTCGACACCTCGTCGCTGCGAAAATGTGTGTCGGCTGGTGAGACGTTGCCCCTGGGGACGTTCGAGGCGTGGAAGGACGCGACGGGCGTGCGCATCATTGACGGCATCGGCGCCACCGAGCTCCTGCACATCTTCATCAGCTCGCCGGAGGAGGAGATCCGGCCCGGCTCCACCGGACGCGTCGTGCCCGGCTACCAGGCGCGCGTGGTGGATGACGAGATGCGCGACGTGCCCGCCGGCACCATCGGCAAGCTCGCGGTACGGGGGCCGACCGGCTGCCGGTATCTCGACAACGAAGAGCGGCAGCGCGTCTACGTGCGCGACGGTTGGAATCTCACGGGCGATTCGTACGTGCAGGATATCGATGGATATTTCTGGTACCAGGCGCGCACCGACGACATGATCATTTCGTCAGGCTACAACATCGCAGGGCCGGAAGTGGAGAGCGTGCTGCTCGAGCACACCGCTGTGCAGGAGTGTGGAGTGGTGGGCGTGCCCGATCCGGAGCGGGGCCAGATTGTGAAGGCGTACATCGTGCTGCGACCGGGCATGGAGCCGTCGGACAGCCTGGTGAAGACACTGCAGGATTGGGTCAAGCAGCAGCTCGCACCATACAAGTATCCGCGCTCCGTCGAGTTCACCGACGCGCTGCCCCGCACCGCCACGGGAAAGCTGCAACGATTCGCCTTGCGCGAACGCGATGACAGCAGCATCGCCTGAGCCTCTACACTTCATCGCCCCCGCCACCGGAATCCGCATGTCAGCAACCGACCACTCCCTGCCATCCGTCGTCGCCGTGCCCGGGTGGCCCCGACCCTCGGGCTACTCCAGCGGCGTCGTGGCACACGGTCGTGTGCTCGTCACGGCGGGTATGATCGGCTGGAATGCGCAAACGCTCGCTTTCGAAACGGATGACTTCGTTGGCCAGTGTGCGCAGGCGTTGCGGAATGTCCTGGCGATTCTTCACGCCGCCGGCGCCGCGCCGGAGCATCTCGTGCGGCTCACGTGGTATGTGACGAACCGCGACGAGTATGTGTCGGCGCTGCACGAAGTCGGGACGGCCTACCGCGAGATCCTCGGCCGCAATTTTCCAGCGATGGCGGTCGTGATCGTGGCTGGCCTGGTCGAGCCGCGCGCGAAGGTGGAGATCGAGGCAACCGCCGTCATTCCTGCGTGAGGGAGGCCGCCACGCCACGCTTTCGCGGCGCGCCTTGGCGACGCAGTTTTGCGAGTATCGCGTTCGTGTCCGCCTCCCGTTCCCACGCCGCCATGTCTCGCGTCACGCACTTCGAGATCCATGCGCTCGAGCCCCGAGCGCGCGATCACGTTCTACAAGCAGGTGTTCGGTTGGTCGTTCACCGCGTGGGGGCCGCCGGGCCAGTACTGGCTGGTGGGTACAGGTCCCGACAGCGAACCGGGCATCAATGGCGGACTCGTGCCGCGGCGGGGTGACGCGCCAGTGGCGCGTGCAGCGGTGAACGCCTACGTGTGCACCATCGCGGTGGACAACGTGGATGCTTCCATCGCGACAGCGGTGGGAAGCAGTGGCACCATCGCGCTCGAGAAGATGGCGATTCCCGGCGTCGGCTGGCTGGGCTACTGCAAGGATACCGAGGGCAATAATTTTGGCATGATGCAGGCCAACGCGTCGGCCTCGTAGCGTCGTCCGATCGTCCGGCGCGCCTCGCCGTGTGACGAGCGCGCGGCGCGCCGGGTCCTTGCCGGTGGAGAACTCTGATGCGGATACCTGCCTCCCAACCCCCGCGCGTAGTGCGCACCGTTCCATTTCCGTTGCACGGAGATGTCGAGCAGCGCGCCAGCGTGTGTCGCGACCCGCGCCCGCTAGCGGCGCGGTAGTTCGCAGGGCTCGTACACATCGGGTGCCGCCCGCGCGGCACCGACTCCACTTCCAACACGCGATCCAATGTCAGAACCCATGACCCACGCGTCGGCGGGCGACGTTCGTCCCGCCGACGCGGACGAGGGATTCGCGAACGCGGTGCGCGAGGCGTTGCGAGGCTCGCGCCGCGACTATACGAAAGGTCCCATCGGCCGTGCCATCCTGATCCTGGCCATACCGATGGTGCTCGAAATGTCCATGGAGAGCATCTTCGCCGTAGTGGACGTCTTCTTCGTGTCGCGCCTCGGCCCGCAGGCCATCGCGACCGTCGGGCTCACCGAATCGATGCTCACCATCGTGTATACCATCGCGATGGGGCTCGGCATCGGGGCCACGGCCATGGTCGCCCGGCGCATCGGCGAGCAGGACATCGACGGCGCTTCCTGTGCGGCCACGCAGGCGGTGTGGCTCGGGGTGCTGGTCGCCGCGGCGTTAGGCATCACCGGTGCCGTGCTGGCGCCGCAGCTGCTGGCGCTCATGGGCGCCGAGGCAGATGTCGTTAGCGAGGGCAGCACCTTCGCGCGCGTGATGCTCGGCGGCAACATCAGCGTGCTGATGCTGTTTCTCCTCAACGCCATCTTTCGCGGTGCCGGGGACGCCGCCATCGCGATGCGCACGCTGTGGCTGGCCAACGCCATCAACATCGTGCTCTGTCCCTGCTTCATCTTCGGACTCGGGCCATTCCCCGAGCTCGGTGTCACCGGGGCTGCGGTGGCCACCACCATCGGCCGCAGCACGGGGGCGCTGTACGCCCTGTCGCGCCTCCTGCGCCCCGGTGCGCGGGTGCATCTGGAGCGGCGCTACCTGCGGCTGGAGCCGGCCGTCATGTGGCGGCTCGTGCGCCTGTCGGCCTCCGGCACCTTCCAGATCTTCGTTGGCATGGCGAGCTGGATCCTGCTCACGCGCGTGCTGGCGAGCTTCGGCAGCAATGCGGTGGCGGGCTACACCATCGCCATGCGCGTGATCATGTTCGCCCTCCTGCCCTCGTGGGGCATGAGCAACGCGGCGGCCACAATGGTGGGGCAGGCGTTAGGTGCCCGCGACCCCGACCGGGCGGAGCGTGCGGTGTGGATCGCCGGCCGGTACAACCTGGCGTTCCTCGGGGCCATCGGTTTGGTGTTTCTCGTGTTCGCGCCGAGGATCGTCGGGATCTTCACCGGGGAACCCGTCGTCTCGTCGTATGCGATCGACTGCCTGCGCATTGTAGCGGCGGGTTTCGTATTCTATGCGTATGGAATGGTGATCACGCAGTCGTTCAACGGTGCGGGCGACACGTGGACCCCCACCCTCATCAACCTCGTCTGCTTCTGGATGCTGGAGATCCCGCTTGCGTGGTTCCTGGCGCTGCAGCTTGGCGTGGGGCCGCACGGCGTGTTTCTCTCCATCGCCATCGCCTATACATCGCTGGCCGTCATCAGCGCGGTAATCTTTCGTCGCGGGCACTGGAAGACGCGCCGCGTGTGATTCGATGCTCGCGCCTCAGCGGCTGAGGGAGACCGCCGGTCACGTGGCACGCACGCGTCCACGGGCACGCCGGCACGCCGTAAGTTGCGCCTGACGGCAGGCACCGGCCCGGGACGCGGGGATCCGCACGACGCCAGACATCTCCCGCGCTGAAATGGCGCTGGCAGGTCACGCGTGGCATCTTGGAGCACCCCGGCCCCACTGCCGCCTCCCATGTCGTCAAGCCTGCGCCCGACACCGGTCACCGAAGATCTCGCCCTCGTGCTGGGCGGGGGGGGCGCTCGTGGTGCGTACCAGGCCGGCGTGCTGCGCTACATCGCCCGCCAGTATCCGCACCTGCGCATTCCCATTTTGGTCGGGATCTCGGCGGGTGCCGTGAATACCATCCACCTCGCCTCGCATCGTGGCACGTTCCAGGAGTCGGTGGAGCATCTCGTTAGGCTCTGGTTCTCGCTCACGCCGGAGCGCGTCTATCGCGTCGATGCCCGCACCCTCCTCTCGAACGTGGTGCGCTCGGGCGTGGGACTCGTGTCGGGGGAGCCGGGAAGGCCGGACCGGGTGCGCGGCATGGTCGACACCGCGCCGCTGCGACGATTCCTCGAGAACGCGCTCGAACGCTCCACCGACGGCACCCTGCCCGGCATTGCCGGCAACCTGGCCCGCGGTTCCCTCAACGCCGTCGCCCTCACCGCGACGAGCTACACCACGGGTCAATCGGTCACGTGGGTGCAGGGGCGCTCGCCGGTGCTATGGGAGCGCCCGCAGCGACGCAGCGAGCAGGCCCTGCTCGGCGTCGATCACGTCATGGCGTCGGCGGCGCTCCCCCTGCTCTTTCCGGCCGAACGCGTCGGCGATGAATGGTACGGCGACGGCGGCATCCGTCTCACCGCCCCCCTCTCCCCCGCCCTGCACCTCGGCGCATCGCGCATTCTCACCATCGCGACGCGCAGTTCCGGACAACAGTCGGACGCCTCGGATGAGCAGAAGGCCGCGTATCCTCCCCCGGCACAGGTGCTTGGTACGCTCTACAACGCCGTGTTCCTCGACCTGATCGATCAGGACATCGTCCGGCTCAACGTCATCAATCAGCTCATCAGCAAGATCCCGCCCAATCAGCGTGAAGGCATGCGACTGGTGGAGATCCTCGTCATCCGTCCATCGGTCGATCTCGCGTCCCTCGCCCGCGAGTACGAACCGCAGCTGCCCTCCGTGTTCCGCTTCCTCACGCGAGGATTGGGAACGAAGAAGTCCGCCAGCGCCGCCATCCTCTCCCTCATCATGTTCCAGGAGGACTACCTCCGCCGCCTGGTGGCGCTGGGAGAGGCGGACGGCGCCCGGAATCACGCGCGCATCGCGCGGTTCATCGAAGGAGAGACGGCGCTGCCGGAGCCGGAGGATACCGAGCCGCTTGATACCCTCGCCCCGCACGACGCCCACGCACTCGATCCACGCTGACTGCTCGCGACGCCGATCGGAACGCCGGAGAGCTCAAGTTCCCGCGCACGGTTCCCGCCACCCGATTTTTGGCCCACCCTCAAGTTTCGCGGTTCGCGGCCGACACTCCTCCTTGGACGTGTCTCCCTGCCGCGTGACCAACGCTTGCGCTCACGCGTCCCTCGATGTGGGAAGACGGGATGCACGACACCCTGCGACTTTGGAGAGCGGCATGACAATCAACGCGATATCCAGCGGCCTGGCCGGCATGCAACGCCAGTCGCAGGCCATGGATCGGGCGGCTGAGAAGGTGGCACGCGCCTCCCTCACCGACGTCACGAAGGCGCCAGAAACGCAGGAGCAGGCCGAGACGATCGGTGCTCAGGAGTCGGCGCTGGTGGACGGCACCGTCGAAATGATGGTCGCGAAGCGCATGTTCACTGCAGCGCTCAAGGTGGCACAGACCGCCAACGAGGGCATCATGGAATCGCTGCGCATCGGGAATTACGAGGCCGCGGCTTAAGCCTCCAACCTGCGACGCATTCAAAAGGACGGCTGCCTTCACGGCGGCCGTCCTTCTTGTATCCGGATGTCTGTCCCACGTGGGGGGATTCCGGCGATGCTGTGGGAGCTCACCGACAGTGGGGGTGATGCGGGAACACCCACGGGAAGGACTCGCCGCCCCCCGCACCGACGTGGCGGTCAAAATTCCCGAAAGACACAACCACACATAAAAAGTTGTCACAGAGAGAGTTACGGACTCCGGCGAGCGTCGCCCCCACCGTTCCATGCTTCAGGTCGTCGCGGCACGCTGTGTGCAAAAGGTGATCTGCAGCACAGAGGCGAGGGAGTGGCCGCCGTCCGTTCAGATTCGATCGACGACGCTCCCCGCCGATGTGCGCCACTCGCCTGATGCATACCGCGAGTGGGTCTATTACTTCGAGACGGACTCCCTCTATGCGACTTGCTCGCGTTCTCCTGATCCCGCTTGCCCTTTCCGTCTCCGCGACGTCGGCGCACGCGTTGCGACTGCCCACGGTGCCGGCATGGCGCGTCAAGAACCTGCAGTTTCAGACGACGAAGCCGACGCCGGCCGTGACTGCCTACGGCTATTACGTAGGACCCTTCACGGGCACGGTGCTCTCCGACCCGACGCGCCCCACCATCAACCTCTTCTGCGTTGATGTGCTGAATCAGATCAAGTTTGGACAGAAATGGACGGGCGTGTTCACCCGCATGTCCTCCAACAATTACGACGCCACCCGCCACGGCCTGAGCGCGAAATCGAGCTACGAGAAGGCGGCCTACCTGGCCACGCAGTACAAGGCGGCCGGCATCAAGACGACCCAGTGGGGCGGTATCCAGACGGCTATCTGGAACCTGCTCAATCCGGGCAATCCGAATGGCGGCACCAGTGTCACCCTCAACAGCTCCGAGGCGTACTGGCTGGCGCAGGCCGACACCTGGTACAACGGCGGCGGCGCATCCAACTTCGACTTCACGCGTTGGTCGATCGTGACCGACTACAACGCGGCCGGTATGGTGCAGGGTGGCGGCGTGCAGGAGTTCCTTACCGACACGACGGCCACGCCGGAGCCCGAGACCTGGATCCTGCTCGGCACCGGCATGCTGCTCGTGCTGGGCATGGCCGCTACTCGTGGCCGGCTGATCTGACCGCGCGACCCCCTCGCGCGGAGTGGCGAAAAGTGGGTGGGGGCCCGGTCCCTCACCCACTTTTCGTTATGTTATGCCCCGAGTGACGCCTCGAGTGGGTGATCGTCGCATCCAGCAGCATCCTTCACCTGCATCTTCTCGATCTCATCATGAGCCACAAGCGACCCGACGGACCTGAAGCGCTCGCCGCCCCTCTCTATTTCCTCGCGCTTCTCCTCACGGCGACACCGGTGATGGACTTCGTGAGCAGCGTGGTTCCGATGCGGCTGGCCGACATCGAATGGCGATTCGCCTCGGTGGGGTTGCTGTCAGGATTTCTCCTTACGCCTCTGCTGGGTATCGCATTGGCCATGGGCGTCGCCCATTTCGCCGGCCACCAGCGCTTTCAGCGGGTCATGGCGATCGTGAATCTGGCCCTGGCCGTGAGCTTCTTCCTGCTGCTGCTGGCCTTCATCCTCGACGTGCTGCAGCTCAACAGCGCCGTGCAGGAGGAAGCGCAGGAAGCGTTCGCTTCGGCCTCCCTCAAGGCGGCTTTGAAGCATCTGACATTCGTGATCGCCCTCGGCTTCTTTGGATGGCGCGGCTTCCGCATGTCCCGATGGGCGGTGCTCGAGCCCCGGCGCCAGCAGGCGTCGGTTCTGGTCGGCTGACGGGTGAACGCCCGGGGAGCACGTCTCCACTTCCCCCGGTGAGGGAGCATGAGTGAGTCGCCGCTGGTGCTGGTGGATCGCGCGGGCGCGGTGGGCGTGCTCACCATCAATCGTCCGGACAAGCGCAACGCGCTGAGCGCGGGCGTGCGCGCCGAGTTCCTCGCTCGATTCAACGAGTTGCTTGGCGACCAGGATATCAGGGTTGTGGTGGTCACGGGCGCTGGCAACAAATCATTCGTTGCAGGTGCGGACATCGCCGAGTTCGCGCAGCGCACGCCGGTGGAGCAATTCCGCGTCATGCGGGGACCGTCGCTGCTCGAGACGCTCGAACGCGCCGCGAAGCCGGTGATCGCGGCCGTGAATGGCTACTGCCTGGGAGGCGGACTCGAACTGGCCATGGCGTGCGACTTCCGCGTCGCATCAGCGCTGGCCCGATTCGGACAGCCGGAAATCAACCTCGGAATCATTCCCGGCGGCGGCGGCACGCAGCGCCTGCCCCGCCTCGTGGGCATGGGCGCGGCGCTCAAGATGATCCTCACCGGCGAGCCCGTGGACGCCGCGGAAGCGCTGCGCATGGGACTGGTGGAGGAGGTCGTGCCCTCCGAACAACTCATGCCGCGCGCCATGGAGTTGGCGCACAAAATGGCGGGCAAGAGCCCGGTCGCGTTGGCCGCCGCGAAGGAGGCCACGCGAGCGGCGTGGGCCACGCCGCTCGCCGAAGGGCTCCGCATCGAAACCGGCCTCTATCTGCTCGCCTTCTCCAGCGAGGACAAGGGGGAGGGCGTGAGCGCTTTTCTCGAAAAGCGCCCTCCGCGCTTCACCGGCCGATAGCACACCCCTGCGTCGTTTCGCCCGCCGTCCACCCCAAGCGGCTTGTTCCTCGTCCCGTCGCGTCCCATAATGAAAGGTGTGACGAACGCCACCGGCCGTCGGGTCGGTGTTATGACACCCCTGCGAGAGAGGCCGTATGCTGTTCAGACGCCTCATGGAGAACAACTCGCGAGCGAGCATCCTGATTGTGGCGGAAGGCTACGCGATCAGCCTGGTGGCGCACGTGCTCATCATCGTTGGAACGCTCTACGCCGCGCGTGGGGTAGCGAGCCGCGAAATTGCGGATTCGTTCTCGCCCGTCGCCTTCTTCTATCCCAAGGACCAGCTCAAGGGCATGCGCCCCAAGCAGGAGCGGATCTCCTACATGTCCGTGGAAGCGCAGGGGGGCGGGGGTAGCGCGGCACCGGAACCCAAGGTTCCGGTGCAGCAGCCGCAGCCCAGCGAGACGGGTGTTGGATTGGAAGAGATGAGCAGTCAGCTGTCGCAAGACAATGCGCCCTCCGAAACGCCGGGCGACTCGGTGATGACGGTCCTGCAGGTGGACACGGCTGTCGCGCGTTATGACGACAGCGCCGCGCCCCCCTATCCGCGGGCGATGCTGGAGAAACACATCGAGGGCACCGTCGCGATTCAGTACATCGTGGATACCACAGGGTTCGCCGATACCACGAGCATCGTGGTGCTCGCCGCCTCGCATCCAGACTTCGCAAGCTCGGTGCGCAAGACGCTTCCGCTCATGCGATTCCGTCCGGCCGTCATGAATGCGCGAAAGGTGCGGCAGCTCGTGCAACAGATGTTCTCGTTCCGGATCGACACGACGCTTTCGCCCAAGCCGGAGCTGGCCAAGCCGTGACGACCGAAGGCGCGCGCCCTACCGCGCGCCCTACCGCGCGCCCAGCGTCACCACGTCGCGATACGATCGCCATGCCCCCGACTCGGAACGCCTGACGAAGTCTTCGACCGGTTGGAGCAGCTGCACGCTGGCATAGCCGCGCCGCGCCGAAAGGAGCGGCCCCTCACCCAGCTGCCGACCGAAATAACTGCGTATGATCGCCGATCGCCCGTCGCGAGGCAGGGCCGCCACATTGCGGGCGAATTGCGCGAACTGCCCCTCGTTCCACACGTAGAACTCCACGTTCGACGTATACAGCGCCGAGAGCACCAGTCCGCGCCCGCGCACGTCGCGCGCGATGGCCGGAACGGCCGCCGTTCCCGCCAGGTTACCCACCACGGGTACGATACGATTGGCCCCGTGCAGCGACTTGATGAATCGCCAATCCTCGTCGCGCACGAGATAGCTCGCCTGGCGCCCGTCGTCGTCGCGCTCCAGGACCAGCTGCCGCAGTGTGGGATAGTACGGACGCGGTGGGCGGCCGAACGACGTGAACTGCAGGCCCAGCCCGCCGCCCACGAAGATCGAATGAAACCGCGTGATCGTCGACGTGTCGGCCTGCGAGAGCGGAAGTCCCGTGCGCATGGCCGACGCGACGAGCGCTTCCCCTTCGGCCCGCGCGAACGCGGTGTCGGCCGGCGTGCGGTCGAGGTAGCCGACGATCGCGTCGATGGGACGCTCCCTCCACTGGGCGAGATCGGCCGGGGGACGGCGCCCTAACCATCGGCAGAGAAATTCGAGCCGGCTGTTCGAACGCTCGAACAGTGCCTTGAACATCAAGTGCTGGAGCAGGTTGTCGCGTCGCACGTCGACCACGTAGGCAATTTCCGGGCGGATCGCGGCGATGTACGAATAGTTCTGGTCGGGCCCCACGCCGATGTACGCGCCGCCACGCGTGCCCAGTGCCGCGAGCCTCGGCAGCACATGCAGGTACGAGGACTCGTTGGAGATGAGATTGTCCGTATCGAAGTAGCCGGCTGGCTCCGAGAGCCGCGCCACCGTTTGCGAGAACGACGTGTCGACCGGTGGGGCCACCCGTTCCGGCGCGCGGGACTGGCACCCCACCACGGCCGGCGACAGCAGCAGCAATGCCCAGAACGCGAGCGCGCGATTGTGGCCAGCCACGCGCGCTGACATTCTCCATCTATGCTCAACGACTTCTCGCACGAGATACCTCCTCTTCGCGGCAGCTTTCGCACCGATCCCGACGCCCGCGCCGTGTACGCGGAGAGCGCGGGCATCGCGCAACTTCTCCCCCGCGCCGTGGCCGTGCCCGCCGATGTGCAAGATGTAGAGGAGTTGGTGCGTTGGGCGAGCGCGGGGGACATTCCGTTGATCCCGCGTGGCAGTGGCAGCAGCATGTCCGGCGCAGCGGTCGGCGAGGGCGTGATCGTCGACCTCAGCCGCCTGCGCGCCTTGGAGCCGATCGACGCGGCATGGGAGAGAGTGCGTTGCCAACCAGGCGTGCGCAGGCGAGACGTGGACCAGGCCGCACGCGTCGCCGGACTCTGCTTTCCCGTGGATCCCTCGAGTGGCGCCTTTGCGACGGTGGGCGGGATGGCCGCCACGAATGCGGCGGGCCCGCGCAGCATGCTCAAAGGCGCCATGCGGCAGTGGGTCACGGCACTGGAGTGCGTCTTCGATGGCGGCGAGCGAGCGCTCATCCGGAGGGGGGCCGCGCTGCCACCGGGCGTGGGTGCGATCGAGCGCTGGCGTCGCGTGGAAAGCGCCGTGCGACACGCGGCCGCCGAGTGGCCGGGTTCACAGGTGGCCAAGCAGTCCTCGGGCTACGGAGTGCACGATTTTGCCGCCACGGGCGACCTGGTGGATCTGCTCGTGGGCAGCGAAGGCACGCTGGCGGTCTTCACTGGCGTGGAGTTGGCCCTGGATCCCATCCCGCGGGAAACGGCGAGCGTGCTGGCGTCGTGGAACTCGCTGCACGGTGCGACCCGCGGGGCCGCGCTGGCGCGTGAGGCAGGGGCAGCGGCGTGCGAACTTCTCGATAGAACCTTCCTGGACGTGGCCCGCCAGGGGGCGCCCCTCGCGGTCCCTGACGATTCGGAGGCGGTGCTCCTGATCGGATTGGAGGGGAACTCAGGCGTGCGTGCCCGCGCCGAGTCACTCGCGCGCGCCCTCGAGCGCGCCGGCGCGGGAAGCGTGGCCGTGGGGCTGGACCCGGCGTCGGAGGAATCGCTCTGGGCGCTGCGGCACGCCGCCAGCCCGATTCTGGCGCGACTCGATCCGCATCTCAAGTCGATGCAGCTGGTGGAGGATGGCTGCGTGCCCGCGCCCAGGCTGGCGGAGTACGTGGAGGGCGTGCGGCGCGCGCTGGACGTTAACCAGCTCCGCGGCGTGATCTTCGGGCATGCGGGCGACGCACACGTGCACGTGAACGCGCTGGTGGACGTGCGAGAGGACGACTGGCGCGAGCGAACGCGGGCGCTGGTGGACGCGGTGGTCTCGCTCACCGCCGCGCTGGGCGGGACACTTGCCGGGGAGCACGGCGATGGCAGGTTGCGCACCCCGTATCTCTCCCGAACCTGGAGCCCCGAGGCGACGGCCCTCTTCGCCACAATCAAGCAGGCCTTCGACCCCCGCGGCATCCTGAATCCCGGGGTGAAGGTGCCCGCACATGCGTTGGATGTGCTGCGCCACAACAAGTACGACCCATCGCTCCCACCGCTGCCCCACAAGGCGCGCGCCGTGCTGGCGCTTGTGGAGCGGGAACGTGCGTACGACGCCTCGCGCCTAGAGTTGCTGGGCGAGGGTGGATAGGTTTTCCTGCGGCGCCTGCAGCGCCGGGCCCAAGTCCCTCGCGCTCCCTACTCCCCTCATCCCCGTATCGATGCTGTATTTCGAACCCCGCGTCACCGTGCTCGCGCGTCCCGTGTTTGTCGAGCCGGAGCACCTGCCGGTGAATTGGATGGGGGAGTCGACGGGCGGAGAACGGCTGGCCGAATTCGCGGGCCGGCTCTGTTACATGAGCCAGCGCAATCCGGCGCAGCGCTCGACGCGCGAGTATCTCGTCAACATCCTGCGACAGGGGCACGGCAGTGTGCTGGAGCACGCAAACTTCTCGCTCCTGCTCGAGGGGGTCTCGCGTTCGCTGACGCACGAGTTGGTGCGCCACCGCGCCGGATTCGCGTACTCCCAGCTCAGCCAGCGCTACGTGGACGAATCGGAGGCATCGTTCGTCGTCCCGCCGGCCATCATCGGTGACGAGGCGCTGGAAGCCGCGTGGCGCCAGCAGGTGGAGGGCGCCCAGCGCAGCTATGTCGCCCTGGTCGACGAGTTGATGCAGCGCTATTCGTGGGTGGGCGACAAGGTGCACCGCCGCAAGATGGCGCGTGAGGCAGCGCGCGGCGTGCTACCCAACTCCACGGAGACGAAGATCGTGGTGACCGGGAATGTGCGCGCGTGGCGCACGATGCTCGAGCTGCGGTGCGGAGAGGGCGCCGAACTGGAGATCCGTCGCGTGTCGCTGCTGGTGCTGCGCACACTGCAGGATGAAGCGCCCGCTTTTTTCGCCGATTTCGAGATCTACGACGCGGAGGATCGTCGCGAGGCGGCGCGGCCCGGATACCACAAGGTGTGACCTCTCACGGGACGCCGTTAGGCGGCGTCCCGCGGCGTTGCGTTACAGCGACCCCGACTATAGAATTGCCGCCGCCTGCCGCAACGCGCGGGCATCACCCGGGGTAATGGCGCCTGATGACGCGAATTGGCGTGACGTTTGACGCGGGATCGGAGGACGAGCGGCTCCATGTCACCAACTCGCTCGAGGGCCTTGGTGAGATCGTGCCGATGGCGGCCGACGATTCGCTGCCTGGAGCGCTGCAACAGCACCGGCCCGACATCGTGTTCAATCTCGCCCGCGGTCGCGGCGTGTACGCCCGCCGCTTCCAGGTGCCGGCCTTCCTCGAGTTCTTCTCCATTCCGTACAGCGGCAGCGACGCGTTGGCCAACGCCTCGTGCGTCGATCGCACCCGCATGAAGCAGGTGCTGGCGTATCACGGCATCCCGAGCGCCGGCTACACGGTGGCCTCCACGCTCCCCGACCTCGCCACCTTTGCGCGCCGCTCCTTTCCCGTTGCCATCCGCCGCGCGCGGGGCATATCGTCGTGTTTCGCCCTCATGCTGGCGCACGATTTCGACGAGCTGGAATCGATTGCGTCCGAACTCTTCGCCGCGTCCAGCGAACCGATCGTCGTCGAACACTTCCTGCCCGGGGACTCATTTGCCTGCGCGGTGCTGGGCAACGGCGCCGACTCGGCGATGCTGCCAATCGTTAGCGTCGGGGCAGACGAATTCGCCCCCGCCTCCTCTCGCACCGACGAATGTCCCGCCCGCATCTCGCATGGCCTCGCCGAGGACATCGAGAGCATCGCGGTACGGACCTACCGCGCGCTCCACTGTCGCGATCTCGCCCGCATCGACATTCGCCTCGACCACGTGGGAGTCCCCAACGTGTGCGCCGTGGACCCCCTACCCTCCTTCGCGCCGGGCGAGGAGGGAGGCCTGGTGCACAGCGCGGCCCACGCCGCCGGCATCGAGAACGGCGAGCTGATCCAGCGCTGCCTCCTGCTGGCCGCCGAACGCAGCGACCTGAGTCTGCCGGGCATGCCGTCGTTCGCCCCGGTGCACCGTCGTACGCCACCGGGCGGCATGCGAATCCGCTGACGCGGGCCCGAAGCA
Source organism: Gemmatimonadaceae bacterium (assembly GCA_039927015.1). Classification (GTDB taxonomy): domain Bacteria; phylum Gemmatimonadota; class Gemmatimonadetes; order Gemmatimonadales; family Gemmatimonadaceae; genus SCN-70-22. The sequence continues at coordinate 30,698 of JBDSVW010000181.1, forward strand.
TCGCCATGTACGCTGGACAGCGGATGCCGGAGCCCCGAGCTTTTCCGTGTGGGACAGTTGGCCGCCACTTCGGAGGAATCGTGCGCCACGCATACGGGAGCAGACGGGTCTCGAGATGTCGGCGTGCGATCACCGCGGCAATGCTGGCACTGCTTGCGGCGTGCGCCAGCGGCCCCGGCGGGCGCAACGCCGCTGGCCGCGGTAGCAGGACCGACGTGATCGACCGGAGTGAGATCGCCCGTTCCAACGCCCAGAATGCCTACGACGTGATTCGGACACTGCGCCCCGTCTTCCTCTCCTCCCGCGGACCCTCCACGCTCCTGCGGACCAGCAGCACCACCAACGCACCGGTCGTGTACCTCGACGACAACCGATACGGAGACGTGGCGTCGCTGCGAAATATCCCGGTGGACCACGTCTTTGAGATCCGCTACTTCAGCGCCACGCAGGCGCAGACGCGGTGGGGGATGGACCACCCCGCCGGAGCCATCCAGATCATCACGGGTCTGTCCAAGCGCTCACCGCCAGGCGCATAGTCCTCTCTCCCCGGCGCAAAGCGCTCCACCGGAACTTCAGTGCAGCCGGCGTGTGTGAAACGTCGCGACTCTTGCACCGACCAGTGGAGCCGATGTCACCACGTCCAGCCATTCGCACGCTTTTCGCCCTCGTTCTCGTCGCGAGTGCCGCGTGCAGCGATTCTCCCACGCAGGGCACGCCACCCGCCCCGAAGGGGCTGGTCTCCATCGACGTGATTCCCGGCTCGGCGTGGATTCCGGTGGGCGCGTCGCTCACCCTTGCCTCCACCGGCCGGGACGCCACGGGCGCCGCGCTAGCCATTCCCTCGGTGCGCTGGGAAAGCTCCGCTCCCACAGTCGCGAGCGTGAGTGCCACGGGAGTGGTGCAGGGCGTGTCCGCGGGAACGGCCCGCATCAGCGCGTCGGCCGGCAGCGTGCGCGGCGGCAGCGATGTGCACGTCGTGACGGCGGGTCAACGCATCCCCAGCTTCGGTGTTGAACTCCAGGGCGTCACGGACGTCTCGCTGCTGGGCGTGTGGGCGGATCCGCTGTCGAACGAGACGTTCGGCGTGGGACAGGGCGGCGTGGTGCTGCACGGCGTGAATGGCGTCTGGCGCGTGGACCAAACCGGCACCGAAGAGACGTTCGTGGGCGTCTGGGGCACGTCGCCTCGCAACGTGTACGCCGTCGGCACCGGAGGAGTGATTTACCACTACGACGGCACGCGCTGGATGCCGATGGCGAGCCCGACGGGCGAAACGCTGCTCGACATCTTCGGTCTCTCCCCCACGGAGGTGTACGCGTCCGGGGTCAACGGCACCGTCCTCCGTTTCAACGGCGCCACGTGGAGCGTGATGACCACCGGGCGCGGTTGGGAACTATGGGGCATCTGGGGCGACGCACCCGGCAATCTCTGGGGGGTGGGCCAGAACGGCGCCATCGTGCATTACGACGGTGCGACATGGCAGGAGCTCTCCTCGCCCACCACGAGCGCCATGTTCGGCATCTCGGGCAGCTCGGCGCGCGACATCTGGGCGGTGGGCACCAATGGACTGCTGCTCCACTTCGACGGGACCGCCTGGACCGTGTTGCCCCCACCGACTCGGCGTAATCTCTTCGGTGTGTGGGCGCGATCGGCGAACGACGTGTATGCCGTCGGCAACACCGGGGCGGTCGTGCACTATGACGGTGCGTCCTGGTCTGAGGTGTCCGCCCCGGGCACCGGGCAGAACCTGCGCGGCGTCTGGGGAGATCACGCCGGCGGGGTGGTGGCGGCGGGATGGGACGGCACCGTGACTCGCGGCGTCGCCGCCGGAAGCTGGCAAACGGAGATCAGCGCCCCGGCACTGCTGGCGGTCTGGGGCCCCGGCGATGGGACGCTGTTTGCCGTCGGAGCGGGCGGCACGATTTTCAAGCGTACGACGCCGGGCTGGACGCAGATGTCCGCTCCTCCCTCGCAGCCGCTCTATGGCGTGCACGGCGCATCACCGTCGCAGATCTACGCGGTCGGCGATACGGGCACGATCCTGCGCTACGACGGCACGAGCTGGAAACCCGAGCCAAGCAACACCGCGGCGCTCATGCGCTCCGTGTTGGCGCTGAGCCCGACGAACATCCTCATCGTGGGCGAACGGGGCACGATCCTCCAATCCAGCGGCAACGGGACGTGGACGCCCATCGCCAGCGGCACCACGGCTTTCCTGCGGCACGTCTGGGGCCTGACGCCTAACGACGTGTACGCGGTGGGCGACTCCGGTCTCGTGCTGCGCTTCGACGGCAGTCGCTGGAACTCCATGCCCACGCCGACGCGCGAACTGTTGCGGGGCGTCTGGGGCACCGGCCCCGCGGACATTTTCGCCGTGGGCGAGAAGGGAACGATCCTCCGCTACGACGGCGTGCGATGGTACGCCATGCCGAATCCCGCCACCAAAACCCTTCGCAACGTCTGGGGCACCGGCCCCACCGATGTCTACGCGCTGGGGGAGGACGGCATCATCCTCAGGTTCAACGGCGTGGCGTGGACGGCGCTCAACTCACCCACCACGCGCCTGATGATCCAGCTCTGGGGAGAACCGGGCCAGGGGCGCGTGTACGCCGTGGGCGTGACGACGACCATTCTGCGGGGCGAGCGCAACTAGGTGACGACGAGCTGAGGCGTGCCCGGGCGGCGCGCCCGGGCCTCGCCCTCATCGGGGCGAGCTATGCCTCTTCTGCGTCGCTGCCGCGGCTCCGCGCGCTCTCGGCGATCACCTTCTGTGCAGCCTCTTGCGGCATCTGTTCGTATCCGTGAAAACGCCGCCGGTATGTGGCGTGACCATGCGTGAGCGAGCTGAGATCGGTGGCGTACAGATGCAGCTCGCCCTGCGGCACATGCGCCTTCACGGTGGTCATCCCTCCCTGCGACGTGTCCGATCCCAAAATCTGGCCGCGCCGCCCGGAGAGGTTCCCCATCACGTCGCCGAGATAGTGATCCGGCGTGATAATCTCCACGTGATCCAGGGGCTCGAGTAGAATCGGCTTGCAACGCGCCGCCACGCCCTTGAAGGCCAGGATGCCCGACATCTTGAACGACATCTCGTTCGAGTCGACAGAGTGATACGAGCCGTCGAACAACTCGACCTAGAAGTCCACCAGCGGATGCCAGGCCAGCACCCCGCGCTGGGAGGCCTCCTGGATACCCTTGTCCACGGCGGGCCGGAAGTTCGAGGGAATCACCCCGCCCACGATCTTGTCCACGAACTTGTAGCCCGATCCGCGAGGCAGCGGCGACATCCTGATCCAGCAGTCGCCGAACTGGCCGCGCCCTCCCGACTGTTTCTTGTGCCGTCCCTGGCCATCGGCTTTCGCGGTGATCGTTTCGCGGTAAGCGATTTTGGGGCGCGTGAGCTCCGCGCCCACGTTGTACTTCCGCTTGAGTTTCGCCATCGAGACGTCCAGGTGCCGCTCGCCAAGGCCGGCGATGATCGTCTCGTGCGTCTCGGCGTCGTAGTGCGTCTCGAACGTCGGATCCTCGTCGTGCAGCCGATGGAGGCCCTGCTGCAGCTTCTCCTCGTCGTTGCGCGACGCCGCGTGCACCGCGAACTCCACGACGGGGTCGGGAAAGGTGATCTGCGGCAGGCGTACCTGATCCTCGCGCGTGGAGAGCGTGTCATTGGTGTGCGTGTTCTTCAGCTTCGCCACGCAGCCGATGT
>JBDSVW010000182.1:0-9786 GCA_039927015.1 Gemmatimonadaceae bacterium
CCTGCTCCTGTTCACCGCCGGTCCACTGCTGTTCACCCTCTACGTCTCGCTGCACGACTGGGATTTGCTGCAGCTCAACCGTCCCTTCGTGGGATTCGGGAATTACGCCGAGCTGGCGCGCGACCCGCTCTTCTGGCGGGCGCTGGGCAACACGTTCATCTACTCGCTCTACGTGCCCGTGAGCATGGCGCTCGCACTCGGCGCCGCCCTGGTCCTCGACCAGCCCCTGCGAGGCATGAAGGCACTGCGGGCGCTGGTCTTCCTCCCTACCGTCGTCTCGTACGTCGCGATCGCCGTCGTCTGGCAATGGATGTTCACCCTGGACTACGGGCTCATCAACTACCTGCTGCGCCTCGTGCACCTGCCGGCGGTGGACTGGCTCGGCAATCCGAAGACCGCGCTGCTCGCGGTGATGGTCGTGTCCGCGTGGGTGCAACTCGGCTACCAGATGGTGATCTATCTCGCCGGCCTGCAGGGCATTCCGGGCACGCTGCACGAGGCCGCGCGCCTCGATGGAGCGGGGGCATGGCAACGCTTCCGGCACATCACGCTCCCCCTGCTGCGGCCCATCTCACTCTATCTCTTTGTCACGGGGATCATCTGGTCATTCCAGGTCTTCACGCTCGTATACGTGATGACAGAGGGAGGACCGGTGCATTCCACCGACGTCCTCGTCTATCGCATCTACCAGAACGCGTGGGAGTTCCGGCGCATGGGCTACGCCTCCGCCATGAGCTGGGTGCTGTTCGCCATCCTCTTCGCGGTCACGCTGCTCCAGTGGCGCGCCCTCAACCGCAGGGTGGACTATGCGGCGTAACGCCTCGCAGCGACGCCGCATGATCGCAGGCTACGCGGCGGCCATCCTGCTCGCGGCGGTGATGCTCGTGCCGTTCCTCTGGATGGTGTCCACCGCCCTCATGGACGAGTTCGAGGTCTTCCAGTTCCCGCCGCCGCTCCTGCCGGCGTCGCCCCAGTGGCACAACTTCCCCGACGCGCTCACCGCGCTCCCGTTCGGGCGCTTCTTCCTCAACAGCGGCATCCTCGCCCTCTTCATGGTGGTGGGACAGACGCTCACCGGCGCGTTAGGCGGCTACGCGTTCGCCCGCTTTCGCTTCCGGGGTCGCGGACCGCTCTTCGCCGCCTATCTCGGGGCGCTCATGATTCCCGGCATCGTGTTGCTCATCCCGCGTTTCCTGCTCATCGACGCGTTGGGCGGCGTGGACACCATCGCGGGACTCGTCTCGACGGAGGTGGTGTCGGTGTGGGGTGTCTTCCTCATGCGGCAGTTCTTCTCCACGCTGCCGCGCGACACCGAAGACGCGGCGCGCATCGACGGGGCGGGGGAGTGGACCATTTTCTGGCGCATCGCGATGCCGCTCGCCAAGCCCGCCCTCGCCACGCTGGCCCTGTTCTCGTTCGTGGACGCCTGGAAGTCCTTCCTCTGGCCGCTCATCATCACGCAGTCGATGGAGATGCGCACCGTGGAGGTGGGTATCGCATCGTTCCACGGGCTCTATTACGCCAACTGGCCGTACCAGATGGCCACCGCGGTCACCGCGCTCATCCCCGTGCTGATCGCCTTCCTCGCCGCACAGAAGTACTTCACGCGGGGCATCCAGCTCACGGGCATTCGATAGCGCGGCTCGCGGATTCTTCGAACTCCGTTACCATCGCCGCCCTTCGTCGGTCATTCTGTCCGAAGGCGCGCCCGCTCTGACCGAATCGGTGGGATTCACGGATGCGCCCCAGCCACGGATCGTCCATGTCACCCTCGGATGTGAGCGCGACAGTGCACCCGCTCGCGATTGTTGCAGATGTCGCCGCCCGACTTGCATCTGGCGACGATATCGTCGTCAAGACACACGACGTGCTCCAGCGCCTGCAGGTCGCGCTGGGCGCGACCGAAGTGGGGCTCTGGCTCTACGGCTCGCAGGTGCTGGTCTGCTCGCTGCGCGCGGGCGCGGGCGACACGACAGTGGACGAGGTGCTGCCGTTGCTGGAGGCCGGAGGCGGTTCGTCGGACGCGCTCGTCGTGCGCCGCCTGGTGGCCGGCAGCCGGCGCCTTGGCGCGCTGGTGGTGCGGTCGGACGCGCCGTTAGGCGCCGACGTCGTCCTCGCGATCGCGACCGCCGCCAACATGCTCGCGCCAGAACTCGCGCGCGCCGAGCAGCTCCGCCTGCTGGAAGCGGAAGTCGAACGGCGCACGCGGCAGCTCGACGAGGAGAAGCGCTTCACGGAACAGATCGTCGACTCGCTGCCCCTTGGCATCTACGTCATTGACCGCGAGTACCGCGTGCAGGCCTGGAACCGCAAGCGCGAAACGGGCATGCAGGGCGTGTCACGCGACCAGGCGCTGGGCCGCACGATCTTCGAGATCCTGCACCGCGCCAGCGCCGAGACACTGCGACAGGAATTCGACGAAGTGTTCCGCTCCGGGCGCATCCAGCAGTTCAACATCGATTCCGGCGCCACCGGCGAGAAGCGCGCCTATCGCATCACCAAGATTCCCATGCGGCTCACCGACGCCGCCGTCACGCATGTCATCACGATTGGCGAGGACATCACCGACTGGACCGTGGCGCACGAACGCTTCGCGCAGTCGGAGAAGCTGGCCGCCATCGGACAGCTCGCCGCCGGCGTGATGCACGAGGTGAATAATCCCCTGGCCACGATCTCGGCCTGCGCCGAGAGCCTGAGCCTCCGGCTCGAGGACATGGTCGAGCAGGGCGTGACGGTGCCGCCGCAGGGCCCCGAGCTGCTGCGCATCATCGACAACGAGGTGATGCGCTGCAAGCGCATTGTGGACGGGCTGCTGGACTTCTCGCGGCCGAAGTCGGCCGAGAAGTCGCTCACCAGCATCAATGAGGTGGTGGATCAGTCGGTGTTCCTCGTGAAGCACCACGCCCGGTTCAAGAAGTTGCAGCTGCAGACACTCCTCGACCCGGACGTGGAGGGCGTGAACGCCAACGCCGAGCAGCTCGTGCAGGTCATCATGGCGCTCATGATCAACGCCGCCGATGCGATGAATCATGAGGGGACCATCACCGTGCGAACGCGGCGGGGCATCTCGCACCATGAGGCCGTCATCACCGAAGTGATTGACGAGGGCGCAGGCATCGCGCGCGCCGACCTGCCCAAGATCTTCGAGCCGTTTTTCACCACCAAGGCGCCGGGCCGCGGCACCGGGCTCGGACTCTCCATCTGCTACGGCATCATCGCCGAGCACGGCGGACGCATTGAAGTGGACAGCGCAGAGGGGGCGGGCAGCACCTTCCGCGTCCTCCTGCCAGGCACCGCATCCACGTGAGCGAGGCACCGCGCATCAAGGTGCTCGTCGCCGAAGACGAGCAGCACCTCGGCACCCTGCTCGAGCAATTCCTGACGAGTCGCGGACACGAGGTGCGCGTCGTGCGCGACGGCGTCAGCGCGCTCGCCTTGCTGCGATCCGAATCGTTTGACGTCGCGCTGCTCGACATCGTGATGCCGGAGATGGACGGCCTCGAGGTGCTGCGTTGCGTGCGCGACGAGCCGGTGCCGCCCGAGGTCATCATCATCACCGGCAACGGCACGGTGGAGACGGCCATTGGCGCCATGCGGCTCGGGGCGTACGACTACCTGTCGAAGCCCTACCGCATGGCCGAAATCGACGTGCTGGTGCGCCGAGCGTGGGAGAAGCGCGAACTCGCGCGGGAGAACGCACGGCTCGAGAAGCGGTTGCAGGCCGTCGATCCATTCCCGGAATTGCTCACGCAGCACCCGGCGTTGCGCGAGGTGATGGACACCGTGGCGCGCATCGCCCGCAGCACCACGCCCGTGCTCATCACCGGCGAGTCGGGCACCGGCAAGGAACTCGTCGCGCGGGCCATCCACCGCCAGTCGGAGCGGGGCAAGGGGCCGCTGGTGGACATCGCCTGCGCCGCCATTGGCGGGCACTCGGTGGAGATGGAACTGTTCGGCTACGAGAACGGCGCCTTCCCCGGCGCCGCGCAAACCAAGGCGGGGCTGCTGGAGCTTGCGTCTGGCGGTACCCTGTTCATGGACGAAGTGGCCGCGCTGGAGCCGCGCCTGCAGGGCGCGCTGCTCCGCGTGCTGGAGAACGGCAGCTTCCTCCGCGGCGGCGGCACGCAGAAAGTTGCGCTCAACGCGCGGCTCATCACCGCCACCAACAAGGACCTCAACGCACTCGTCGCCAGCGGCGACTTCCGCGATGACCTGCTCTATCGCATCAACACGGTGCGCCTGGAGCTGCCCCCCCTGCGCGAGCGCAGGTGCGACATCGCGCTCCTCGCCCGCACCTTCCTGACCCAGTTCGGCGGCGCCCGCGTGCGGGAGCTGGGCGACGACGCGCGGGAGGCCCTCGAGAACTACGACTGGCCGGGCAACGTGCGCGAGCTGCGCAACGTCATCGAGCGCGCCGTCCTCCTGGCCCAGGGCGAAGAGATCTCCGCCCGCGACCTGCCCATTCCCGCCTTCCGCGTGGAACGACGCTCGGCCAGCAATGGTACTGGTGTCCTGCGCCCCCTGGCCGATCTCGAGCGGGATCATATCCGCTTCGTGCTGGAGCGCGTCGGGTGGCATCAGGGTCGCGCGGCGACGATTCTCGGCATATCGTCCAAGACGCTGTACCGGAAAATCCGGGAATACGGCTTCGACCGCAGCAACGAACTCCAGAATACGTCATGAAGATCCTGGTCATTGAGGACGACCCCACCGTCGGCGCATTCATCAAGCGCGGACTCGAGGACCAGCGCTGGGGGGTACAACTCGTGACCGACGGAGAGGAAGGGGAGCAGGTCGCCGTATCAGAGGCGTGGGACGTGATCATCCTCGACATGCGGCTGCCGGGCAAGTCAGGGCTGGATGTGCTGCACAGCCTGCGTTCGCGCGGCTTCGAGAAGCCCGTGCTCGTGCTCACCGCGCAGGACGCCGTGGATGCCAAGGTGCGCACCCTTCGCGCCGGCGCCGACGACTACGTCACCAAGCCGTTCGCCTTCGAGGAGCTGCTCGCCCGCGTTGAGGCCCTCGCCCGGCGCCCGCGGGCGCTCATCTCCCCCCTCCTTCGCGTCGGCGACCTCGAACTCAATCGCGACACCCGCGAGGTGCACCGCGACGGGGAGGTCGTCGAGCTTACCCCCAAGGAATTCGCCGTGCTGGAGTACCTCATCCGGCACGCCGGGCGGGTCATGAGCCGCACGCTCATCACCGAATATGCGTGGGGATATCACTTCGATCCCGGCACCAACATCGTGGATGTGGTCATCAACCACCTGCGCAAGAAGCTGGACGCCAAGCACGACAAGAAGCTGATCACCACCGTGCGCGGGGTGGGTTATGTCATCAAGGGCTGAGTAACCGTGTCGTCGCTTCGCGCCAAGCTCACCATCCAGTACGCAGTGGTGATGCTGGCGTCCATGGTCACCTTCGCTTTCGCCGTGTACTTCGCGCGGCGCTCGGGGGTCATGCAGGAGGCCGCCCGGGAGGCGATCACCTATGGCGACCTCGCGGTCTCCATCCTCCGGCGCTCCCAGCGCGCCGGCTCCGAGCAGATCATCGTGTCCGACTCGCTCGCGGGCCCCATTCTCAACCAGGAAGTCGCGCGCATCCTGGTCGAGATTCCCGGCTACGTGATCGTGTTCGATGACGAGACCGGCCGCCGCCTGTACGCCTCCAAGGCGGTCACCGATCTCTCGATATTGCCCACGGGTCTCGCCCAGCGTGAGCTCAAGCAGCGCGACATCGAGTCGTTCCGACGCTACCTGGCCGAGGTCACTGGATCCACGCGCGCCATCCGCGCGCCGCTGCGCAACGACGAGCTGATCATGGTGGAGCGGCGCGATGCCGACCCCGTCTTCGGGCGGCGGCGCGTGGTGGTGGGAGTGAGCCTCAGGCAGTTCGATTCCTCGCAGCGGGAGATCCTCGGCAGCATCCTGCTCATCCTGCCGGTCATCCTGCTCCTCTCGGTCGGCGGCGCCTATGTCATCGCCGGACGCGCCATCCGTCCCATCGACCGGATCACGAGCGAAGTGGAGGCCGTGACCGACGGTCGGTCGCTGCACCGGCGTCTTGGGGTGGAGACGAGCGGCGACGAGCTGGCGCGCCTCACGTTCACGCTCAACGCCATGATCGGCCGCCTGGAGGCGTCGTTCGGCGCACTGCGCCGCTTCACCGCCGACGCCTCCCACGAGCTCAAGACGCCACTGGCCGTGCTGCGTGCGGACGTGGAGCGCGCGATGAGCGCTCCCGCGCACGGTACCGAGCAGATGGAGGCCTTGGAAGAGGCGCTGCAGCAGACGACGCGCATGGCCAACCTGGTCGATTCGCTGCTGACGCTGGCGCGCGCCGACGAAGGGCGCTTCGACCTGCACCGCGAACCCATTCCCCTCGCCCCGCTGCTGCGGGAGGTGCTGGAAACCGCGCTGATTTTGGGGGAGGACGCCGGTATCGACGTCAGCATGCCAGCGACCGACGAAGTCTCGGTGATGGGAGACCGCACCCGACTGTGGCAGCTCTTTCTGAACCTGGTGACGAACGCGGTCAAGTACACGCCCAAGGGGGGGAAGGTGGAGCTCAACCTCGTGCGTCACGACCGGACCGTGAGCGTGAGCGTGAAGGACACCGGGATCGGCATCGCCGCGGCCGACCTGCCGTACATCTTCGAGCGTTTCTGGCGGGCCGACCGGGTGCGGTCGCGCTCCGCTGACGGAGGCGGCTTCGGCCTCGGGCTGGCCATCTCGCAGTGGATTGCGCAGGCACACGGCGGTCAGCTCACGCTGCAATCCCGGCTCAATCGGGGCAGCACGTTCACGGTGATCTTGCCCGTGCACGAGGTTGTTCCGGAGCCGCCCGCTCCCGCAGTCGTCGAGGCGAGCACCGCACGCGGCTAGCTCCGGCTCGGCATCTTTATGCGAAAAATGACGCCCTTTCTACACCCAATGTGCAGAAAGGGCGTGGGAAATTTCGGCGCTTCCTACCCGAATGGAGGGGGCGTGCGGTTCGAATGAGTAGGAAACTCATCTGCTAAGAAGCGCATCGTCAGCCACTTACGTCGCGCGCTTCAAGTGTAGCATTAGACAATACGGAGTGGCCACAATGTCGATTTATAGAAAAACTAATTTTCGCTTCATCGTTTCTTAATCAACTTGCTATTCCGCGCTAAAGTCTTGGGCGTACTATCGACTCGTTCACTACAGACGCTGTTCTGCCAACGAGTCCTGACGGTCGAGGGTTATGTTCAACAACCTGGTCGAGTCAAAACGCAAGAAGGAGCGGACTCCTGGCGGCATCTTTGCCTCCTTCGTGTTGCATGGTTCGCTGATCTTTCTCGCAGTGTATGCGACGACTCATGCGGCGCAGGAGTTCGAGAAGCCGAAACAGGAGAAGGTCGAGTTCGTCGAGGTGAAGAAGGAGGAGCCTCCTCCGCCCAAGAACGAACCGCCGCCGCCGCCGCCGCCCGATGTCGTGGCGGCCCCGCCGCCGCCCAAGGGCTTCCAGATCCTTACGGCGCCGGTTGAGATCCCTGATGTGCTGCCCGACATCGATCTTACCAAGAAAGTCACCAACGAGGCTGACTTCTCGGGTAAGGGTGTTGCCGGTGGTACCTCCAAGGGAGTGGAGGGAGGGAAGCCCCAGTTGGTCGCCCAAGACCAGCCGTTCTTCGAGTTTCAGGTGGAGAAGCCGGTGCAGGCCTTGCCCGGCGGATCGCAGCCGCGCTACCCCGACATCCTCCGACAGGCGGGCGTTGAGGGAGAGGTACTGGCGCAGTTCGTGGTCGACACCAGCGGACGCGCGGAAATGGGTTCCTACAAGGTGCTCAAGACCACACACGAGTTGTTCGGAAGTGCTGTGAAGAATGCCCTCCCGGGCATGCGATTCATCCCGGCTGAGGTCGGCGGTCGGAAGGTGCGACAGCTGGTGCAGCAGCCATTCACGTTTGCGATCGGCAAGTAAGCCTCCTCTTTACCTCACTCCATCTCTGGGAGAACCCGCTGTATGAATATCGATCTTGCTGACATCTGGAGTCAGACACCGTTTTTCGGAAAGCTGTTGTGGGCGATCCTCGCCTTCATGTCTGTGTGGTCGCTCTCTGTGTCGATTTCCAAGCTGTGGGGCCTCCGCGCCGCCCAGTCCGAGACCGTAAAGTTCGCGCCTGAGTTCTCGCAGTTCCTCGAAGAGGACAACCTCGGCGAAGCCATCAAGCTGGCCGAAGGCTACAAGAAGTCCCACGTCGCCCGCGTGCTCGGCGGCGCCCTGGCCGAAGTCAAGCCGCTGATCATGGACGGCTCCGTCACGGTGTCCGACATCAACACGGCTGAGCGTGCGGTCGAGCGCGAAATGCTGATGGAAATGGTGTCCCTGAAGCGCGGCCTGGCCGTGCTCGCCACGGTGGGCTCCACGGCACCGTTCGTCGGACTGCTCGGAACGGTGTTCGGCATCATCAACGCCTTCGAAGGCATGGCCAAGTCCGGCTCGGGCGGCATTAGCGCCATCGCGGCCGGTATCGCCGAGGCGCTCATCGCAACCGGATTCGGTCTCATCGTCGCCATCCCGGCCGTGTGGTTCTACAACTACTTCACGACCAAGATCGACAACCTGTCCGCCGAGATGACGTACACGTCGAAGGAAATGATCGACTACCTCATCAAGGGCGTGTCGGGCGAGTTCGGCCGTTCGCGCTTCACCCGTGAGTTCAACACGCAGGTTCCGAGCGGCGGCCCGTTGGCCTGATCTTCCTCCAATCGTTTTCCCCGTTTAGGAGGATTTCGCAATGGGTCTGTCCGTAGGAAGTGGCGCCGCAAGCGTCAAGTCCGAACCGAACGTCGTACCGATGATCGACGTCATGCTGGTGTTCCTGATCATCTTCATGGTCGTGACACCGGCACTGGCAGCGGGTTTCCAGGCGATTCCCCCCGCGGGCATCAACCTGAAAACCCATCCGGAAGAGGACACCGATCAGGTCCTCGGTATCGACAAGTCGGGCCAGTATTTCCTGAACAAGCGCCCGCTCCAGAACGACAAGCTCGCCGAGACGCTCAAGTCGATCTTCGACGCACGTACCGTCGACAAGATCCTGTACATCAAGGCGGACAAGGAGCTGGAGTACGAAAAGGTGCTCGACGCCATGGATATCGCATCGCGTAATGGCGTGCGCGTGATCGGTGCCGTGTCGGATCAGGTGCCGGGCACGGAGTCCACGGTCGAGGGCGATACACCGCCCCAGAAAAAGTAAGGAGCAACGACGACATGGGTGCTACCATTGGAAAAGTTGGAGCGCTGAACAACGAGCCGAACGTCGTGCCGATGATTGACGTGCTGCTCGTGCTGCTGATCATCTTCATGGTCATGCAGCCGATGGCGCGAAAGGCGATCGACCTGCAGTTGCCCGACCCGACACCAAGCGTGGCGGCGGCCAACTCGGTATCGAACCAGATCGTTCTCGAGGTCCTGCCGGGCGACCAGTTCTCCATCAACAAGGAGCCGGTCTCCAAGGACGGATTGTTGACACGATTGAAGCAGATCTACGAGCCCCGTCCGGACAAGATCATGTTCGTGAAGGGCGATCCGAAGGTGAAGTACCAGAGCGTCATCTTCGCCATGGACCAAGCGCGCGGGGCCGGCGTCAAGGTCATTGGTGTGACGCCGAAGGATCCCGGCGCGGCGCCAACGCCACCAACGCCGTAAACGCGTCCTGCACGACTGAGAAACGGCGGACACTCTCGGGTGTCCGCCGTTTCGTTCGATGAACCCTTTCCTCATCTCCGGTCGTATAATCCTCAGACGCATGCTCAC
>JBDSVW010000183.1:0-3058 GCA_039927015.1 Gemmatimonadaceae bacterium
GCTGTTTGCGGCCGCGCAAGAAAGGCCAGCACAAGCGCCGCTGCGCCAACCCCAAGATTCAGATATGCGACGGCTGCATTGACGTTGAGTAGCGAAGTAATGATTGATCCGGCCACTGGAATGAACCACAGGGCTCCGACCGCAACCAGTAGCACACCGAGGAACAGGCAAAATGTCCTCGCACCGGTTCTCAGCCCAACCCAGACGCCGATGACACCCAGAGAAATATGAATGACCGCATGGAGCGTGTTTGTGGTGAGTACGCCAAACACGACAGGGCTGGACAATCCCCAGACACCCTCAATGAGCAGAAATGCGCCTACAAGGATTGCGAAGAGTCGGCACGCTCCGTTTGCTCGATTCATTGATTCACTCCAAGAAGGTCGTTGAAAGCCAAGCGTACTTGTTGATTGGATTCTGGGCCTAACGCAGATACTGGGACTGTACGTTTTTCTGTGTGCGGGGCAGGAATCATCCGCGGGCGTCCGGTGTGAAGCGATCGCCGAAGAGGATCGCGAGGTGGGGCAGCGCCGCGCGCCACTCGGGCGGCGGGTGCCAGCGTTTCCTGATGTTCCGGAATGCAAGGTAGCGCAGCTTGAGCGCTGCCTCGTCCGTCGGCAAGTGCCCGCGCGTCTTGATGATCTTCCGGAGTTGCATGTGCACGCTCTCGATGGCCTGTCGTCATGATACTCCGGCGGAGCGCCGGGGGATACGCGAAGGCGGGCACCATGAACACCCACTGGCGCTCCCAGAGCGGTGCTATCAGCGGGTAGTGCCGTCCCGTCGGCGCTCGCGGCGAACTCGCGCAGCGCTGCGGCGATGCGCCCTGGGTCGTTGTACGAGACGGCGCGGGACGTCCGGGCCTGGGTGGCTGCGCACGCCGAGGCGATCGCGCTGTTCTATCTCCCTGCAACGACGCCCCGCTCGCGTCAAGAAGTGCTTCCATCATCCTCGCGTGCGGTACGCCGCGTGATGTCAGCTGTTCGATGGCCCAAGTATCAGCGGCTCTTCGGGAAATAGAGTGGGTGAATAGCTTCCGGCTGGACATCGATGCCTGGAGGCAACGGGATGGACGATCGGGGGTTGTACCAGACGATTTTGGGCTTGCAGCAGCCGTGGACCGTCGAGCGAGTCGCGCTGCGTGAAGCGGAGGCGGAAGTCGACGTCTGGGTCGGTGCGGTCGCCGGAACGACATTCGTGTGTCCGCGCTGCGACATGCCCGCACCGATCTATGATCACGTGGAGCGGCGGTGGCGCCATCTGGACACGTGCCAGTTTCGTACGATGTTGTGCGCACGCGTCCCGCGTGTGGAGTGCGCGACGCACGGCGTGATCACGATCCCCGTTCCGTGGGCGGAAGCCGGCTCGCGCTTCACCCTGCTGTTCGAACGCCTCGCGATTGCGTGGTTGAAGGAGGCGACACCGACGGCCGTCGGGCGGCGGCTCGGGCTGTCGTGGGACGAAGGCCGGGGCATCATGGCCCGTGCGGTCCGGCGCGGCTTGGCGCGGCGGACCGCCACGCCGGTCGCGCACATGGGCCTCGACGAGAAGAGCTTTCTCCGGCGGCATCAATACGTGAGCGTGGTCGTCGACCTCGATCAGCCCCGCATTCTGCATGTGGCCGACGACCGCAAGGCGTCCAGCTTGACGAGCTACTTCGCCGCGCTCACATCCGAGCAACTGGGCGGAATAACGGCGATCGCCATGGACATGTGGGAGCCGTATCGGAAGACGGTGCGGGAGCACGTGCCGGACGCCGAGGCCAAGATCGTGTTCGACAAGTTCCATATCATGCAGCATGTCGGGACGGCCGTCGATCACGTGCGCAAGCAGGAGCACACGGCGTTGCTGGCTGCAGGCGATACGCGCTTGACGCGCACCAAATACGCGTGGCGCAGGAATCCTGCCAACTTCTCCGCCAAGGCGTGGCGCGAGTTTGCGGCGCTGCGGGACAGCACGCTCAAGTCCGCACGGGCGTGGGCCCTCAAAGAGAGTCTCCGTCGGCTGTGGGAGTACACCTATGTCGGCGCCGCCAGAACCTTCTTTCGCGGATGGTACGGCTGGGCGATGCGCTCACGGCTCGCACCGATGCAGAAGGTCGCGCGCATGCTCAAAGCGCACCTCGAGAATATTCTCACGTCTCTGACGCATCGCATCACCAACGCCGTCACGGAAGGCCTCAACAGCAAGATTCAATGGATCAAGTACAGCGCCCGCGGCTACCGCAATCGCGAGGCCTTCAAGATGGCCATCTACTTCCACTGCGGCGGTCTCGACCTGGAGCCCCGAATCAGCTGACGCCAACCCACTCGAAACCCTGAAGAGCCTTGACTGGTATCTCGCCCGATCTAGCGATGCGTCGGCTGCGTTTCTTGCCGAGCTCGACGCCGCCATGAATCAGATTGTTGAAGCGCCCGAGCAGTTCCCCGTGGTCCGCGGCCGACTCCGTCGCGTGTTGCTCCGTCGCTTTCCTTACGCGGTGTACTACAAGCTCTATTCGACGGGCATCAGTGTCGTCGGTGTCATTCACGGTAGTCGTCACCCAAGTACGTGGATGCGGCGCGCCGGACCATAACGAAGCTTGCTACAAACGGGCGATGTGGTAGCTCGCTGCGCTCGCATTTGGTTTGATCGCCCGCAGCAGAAGCCAGCGTTAGCTTGCGACCTAGTAACGCTTGACGGTATGAACGCGCTGCGTTACTATTCACGGTGATCAAGAGCTTCGCTGACCCCGAGACGGAACGGCTGTTCGCGCGTGAGCCGGTGCGGCGATTGCCGACGGACTTGCTGCGGACGATGCTTCGCAAGTTGGTTGTCCTCGACGCCGCCGAGGTGCTCGACGAGTTGCGCGTACCACCGGGGAATCGGCTGGAGAAGCTCAAGGGTGGGCGCCTCGGGCAGCACAGCATTCGCGTCAATGACCAATGGCGCATCTGCTTTCGGTGGCGTGATGGCGATGCGTACGACGTCGAGATCGTGGACTATCACTAAGGTGTGTCATGGCCGCTCGTAAACTCGCGCCGATCCATCCTGGCGAAGTGTTGTTGCAGGACTTCCT
>JBDSVW010000184.1:0-23425 GCA_039927015.1 Gemmatimonadaceae bacterium
GGGTACTGGCCGGGAGCCAGCGAAACCTGCCCTCGCAGGGAATCGCGGTGCATGCCGGCCACGCATTCGATGGTCACGCCTAACGAACCACTCGAGTCGATGGGTGCGGCCGCGAGCGACGTGAGCACTCCATTCTCGTCAGGCGCGAAATGCAGGGGCACGCCTGCCACTTCACCCGACAGTGCCACGTTGTCTGCCACGCCGGTCACGTGCACGAGGAAGAGCGTGCCCTGGCGCGGGCGTACTGGAGCGGTGGAGTAGGCGGCCCCACTCCCGCACGCCTGCTGTGCGAGAACCCGCGTGGCGGGCAGGAGCGTAACGAGCACGGCGATCGCGCGAAGCATTCTGGTCATGCCTTGCATGCTAACCTCACGAACCCCGCCCGCGGGATAATCCGCGTTCCTTCCACAGCGAATAGATCGCTGGAATCACCAGCAGGGTGAGGATGGTGCTCGTCACCATGCCTCCCACCATGGGGGCCGCGATGCGCTTCATGACGTCGGCGCCGGTCCCCTGACTCCACAGGATGGGCACCAGGCCGAGCATGATGGCGGAGACGGTCATCAGCTTCGGACGCAGCCGCTCCACCGCCCCATGCGTGACGGCGGCATCCACGTCGTCGCGATCACGCATCGCGAGTTGCGCCACCCGCTCGTGGTATGACTGGTCCAGGTATAGCAGCATGATCACACCCGTCTCTGCAGCCACACCCGCCAGGGCGATGAATCCGATCGCGACCGCGACGCTGAGGTGGTAATCCAGGATCCACATGAACCACACGCCACCCACCAGCGAGAACGGAAGCGACAGGAGCACGATGCCCACTTCGGCCGCACTGCGAAAGGTGAAGAAGAGCAGGCCGATGATGATGAGGAGCGTGATGGGCATGACCAGGCGCAGGCGACGTGTCGCCCGCTCGAGCGATTCGAACTGTCCCGACCACTCCAATCGGTATCCAGCGGGCAGGGTGAGTCGCTCGGCGAGCAGGGCGCGGGCATCGCCGACGTAGCTGCCGATGTCCCGCGACCTGACATCGACGTAGACAATCGCGTTCAGGTGCGCATTCTCTGACTTGAGCAGGGTGGGGCCTCGCACGACCTCAACCCGCCCGAGTTCGCCGAGCGCCACCTGCGCGCCACCAGGCGTCGCGACCAGCACGTCACGAATCGCCTGCACGTCCCCGCGCAGTCCGCGCGGATAGCGTACGAGCACGTTGAATCGCTCGCGACCGTCAATCACCTCGCCCGCGTTCACTCCGCCCACCGACATCGCCAGCGCGGACTGCACCTCCCCGATGGTGAGGCCGTACCGCGCCGCGGCGCTGCGATCGACCGTGACGTCGATGTATCGTCCGCCCATAGTGCGCTCCGCGAACACCGAACTCGTGCCGCGCACCGAGGGCAGCAGTGCTTCAATCGCCTGGCCGATCTGGTCGAGGGTGTCGGCGTTGGCACCGAAGACCCTGATGCCGACCGACGTCTTGATTCCCGTGGCGAGCATGTCGAGCCGGTTCTTGATCGGCATCGACCACATGTTGGCCACGCCCGGTGTTCGCGTCACGGCATTCACCTCCGCCACGATCGAGTCGTATGTGACACCCGGCCTCCACTGCGCGCGGTCCTTCAGGACTGCGATGGTTTCGATCATCGACAGCGGCGCCATGTCGGTGGCGCTTTCCGCGCGCCCGACCTTTCCCAGCACCGACGCAACCTCGGGCACCTGGGCCATGGCGCGGTCGCGCTGCTGGAGGATTTCCTTGGCCTGCTGGCTACCCACGCCGGGCAGCATCGAGGGCATGTCCATGATGCTGCCCTCGTTGAGCGGAGGCATGAACTCGCTGCCCAGCCGCTGCCACGGCCAAATCGTCGCCACGAGTGCGACGACCGCCACGAGGATGGTGGTCCAGCGGAACCGCAGTGCCAGCGCGATGAGCGGCCGATAGAGGCGAGCCAGCACGCGGTTGACGGGATTGGCCGCTTCGGTGCGCACGCGACCGCGTATGAACGTGCCCATCATCACCGGCACGAGCGTGATGGAGAGCAGGGCAGCCGACGCCATGGCCAGCGTCTTCGTCCAGGCGAGCGGCTTGAAAAGTCGCCCCTCCTGGTCCTGGAGCGCGAAGACGGGCAGGAAGGACGCGGTGATGATGAGCAGGGACACGAACAGCGCCGGCCCCACCTCCTGTGCCGCGTCGACCACCAGCGTCCAGTGGGACTTGACTTCCGCTCCCGCCTTCCCGCGTTGCGCGTCGTTCCGCTCCATGTGCTTGTGCAGGTTCTCCACCATCACGATTGCGGCGTCGATCATTGCGCCAATGGCGATGGCAATGCCGCCTAACGACATGATATTCGCGGAGAGCCCCAGCAGTCGCATGGCGAGGAACGCCATCAGGATGCCGATGGGCAGGGTGAGGATGGCCACCAGGGCGCTCTGCGCGTGCAGCAGGAAGATCACCGTGATGAGCGCGACGATGAGCGATTCCTCCACCAGCTTCTCCCGCAGCGTGTGCACGGCGCGCGCGATCAGTCGCGAACGATCGTAGCCGCTGGCGAAGCGCACGCCGGAGGGCAGGGCGCGCCCCACCTCGACCATCTTCGCCTTGACGCCCTCGATGACGGCCACGGGATTGGCCCCGTAACGCATGATGACCCACCCGGTGACCACTTCGCCCTTGCCATTGAGGTCAGCGATGCCGCGCCGCAGCGCGGGGCCGATGTGCACGTCGGCCACGTCGCCCACTGTGAGCGGGATTCCCATCGGCCCGTTGCCGATGGCCACCGCCCGCAGGTCGTCGAGCGACTCGAAGCGACCCCGCCCGCGCACCGCGTACTCGGTACCCCCCAGTTCGAGCACGCGCCCGCCCACGTCCTGGTTGGATGCGCGCACCGCGTCTGCCACCCGGCTCATGGAGACATTGAACGCGAGCAGCTTCGCGGGATCGACGTCGACCTGGTACTCCATCTCGAAGCCGCCTAACGACGCGATCTCGGCGACGCCGGCCACGCTGGTCAGGGCGGGGCGCACGACGAAGTCCTGCAGTGCGCGCAGCTCGCCGTTGTTGCGCGTGCCCGTGGTGTCGGTCAGGATGTACTGCATCACCCAACCCACGCCGGTGGCATCGGGGCCGAGGAGCGGCGTCGCGCCCGATGGCAAGCGGTCGCGCAACGCCCCCATCTGCTCCACCACGCGGCTGCGCGCCCAGTACAGATCCGTGCCATCCTCGAAGACCACGAACACGGCGGACAGGCCGAACTGGCTCATGCCGCGCACGTACTTCGCGCGCGGTACCTTGAGCAGCTCCGTGGAGAGTGGATAGGTCACCTGGTCCTCCACCAGCTGCGGCGCCTGCCCGGGCCACTCCGTCATCACGATCACCTGCGCGTCGGAGAGGTCGGGTATCGCGTCCACGGGCGTGCGCAGCATCGCCCACACGCCGCCCGCCACGAGCGCGAGCGTGGCGAGCAGAACGAGCATCCGGTGCGTGACGGACCATCCAATGATGAATCGCAGCACGGCGCCTACCTCCCCGCCTTGGATGGCGACTTCACGCCCATGTTCATTCCCTTCATCGAGTCGGGTGCGCTCGTCCCTCCCGCCTTCGTGGACATGTCCCCCATATCCCCGGCCGCCGCACCCATCCCCACCATGCTGCGCATGACATCGGCCAGGCTGGACTCGGCCTCGAGGAGGAACTGCGCCGATGTCACCACGCGCTGACCCGCTTCCACGCCGTCCAGCACTTCGTTGAAGTCTCCCCCCGCGCGTCCCAGGCGGACCTCGTGCGGCATGAGCCGGCCGCCCCCCATGTCGACGAAGACGACGGCGCGCTCTCCTGTCTGGATCACGGCGGATCGGGGAACCGTCAGGGCGCGGCGCTCGGACGTCGTGATGCGGACCGTCGCGTACATGCCGGGACGCAGACGTCCGGCGGGATTGGCGAGGACGATCCGTGCCCTCAAGGTGCGCGACTCCACGTCCACGTCGGGGTACACGAACGTCACGCGCCCGTAGAACGTCTCCCCGGGCACGCCCGCGAGCTGCAATTCGGCGAGGCTGCCTTCCCGCACCAGGGCGGCATCGGTCGCCCGGAGTTGCGCCTCCAGCCAGACACGCGAGAGATCCGTGATGGTATAAAGGGACGTCCCGGCCTGGAACGCCTGACCCTGCACGACGTCCTTCACGGTCACCACACCCGAGGCGGGCGCGTGGAGTGTGATAGTCCTGCGTGGGCGGCCGGTGCGCAGGACTTCGTCTATCTGCGCGTCGGAAACTTCCCACAACCGAAGTCGCTGGCGCGCCGCGTCCAGCAGTCCCCCTCCTGCGGACGGAATGCCCGGCACCGACGTCTCGCCCACTCGCTCCTGCAGCCGCTGTGCGACGAGCAGTTCTTCCTGTGCCGCCAGCAGCTCGGGTGAATACACGTCGGCGAGTGCCTGGCCACGGCGCACGGACTGGCCGGTGGCGTTCACGTACAGCCGTTCCACGTAACCCGCAAAGCGCGGCGTGACCGAGGTGATGCGGGTCTCGTCGGCCATCACCGATCCGACGGTGCGCACCTCATCGGAGAGCGCGCGCGATGCCACCTCGCCGAAGGTGACACCGAAATGGCGGATCTGCTCCGAGGACAGCATCACGCTCCCGTCGCCGCTCATGTCCATGCCCGCCATCGGGTCCGCATCCGCTGCGCGCGTGCTTCCACCCGTGGCGGCGGACGACGTGCCGTCCCCTGCGCCGCGTTGTGCACGCCACGTGACTAACAACACCACGACCACGGTAATGGCGGCGATGGTCGCGATCACCGGTCGACGGCGATACCATGGCGCACGGGATGCGTGCGCCCGATCGTGCTGCGGGGCATTCATGGTGCCACCTCCCGGAAGATCGTGCTGCCCACGACGCGCGCGAGTGCCGCTACGGACTGGGCAAAGTCCGACAGCGCGCGCGCCTGAATGGTCTGGTATGCGAACAGCGTGGACTGGGCGTCGAGCACGATGGCGAGGCTGCCCTCCCCGGTCCGGTATCCCGCCAGCGCCACGTCCAAGGCAGCGCGACCCTGCGGAAGAATGGACGCGACGTAGAGCGCCAACTGCGTGCGACTTCGCTCCGCTTCGCTCTCCAGTCGCGCCACCTCGGCGCGAAGGTCGTTCTCTTGCACCCGATGATCGGCCTGCATCGCGGCGAGCGCCGCCTGTGCGCCGGCGAGCTCCTGCTCCTCGCGATCGCGCTTGTGCAGTCGCAGGGGCATCGACAGCTGCAGCGAGAACATGTCCTCACGCCCGGTGCGCTGCCCGTACTGCAGCGAGACATCGAGGTCCGGCTTGAAATCCCGCCGCGTGAGCCGAACGCGCGCCGCCTGTGCCTCGACGAGCGCGAGGTGCTGGCGCAGCGCCGGGTTGCGCTCCAGGGCGAGGGACTGGAGTTCCTCCAGTGGCCGGAAGGGCGACCCGGAAGCGCGAGCGCCTAACGTGGACGCCGCGAAGCGCACCTCCCTGGCGTCGGTGCGCACCGCGGCGCGCACGATGTGCTGCGGCACCGTGGCCACTTCAAGCGGGGTGTCGGTGGGGCGGTCGAGCGCCGCGTTCAGCAGCGCCACGCGGGCCCGGCGCTGCTCCAGCAGCGCGCTCGCCTGCTCGGCGACGCGAGTCAGTTCCACGCGTGCCGTGAGCAGGTCCTGCTGTCCCCCGGCCCCGGCGCCGTAGCGCGCCTCTGCCACTCGCGCCACGTCGGCGAGCGTTTCACGGTTCTGGCGCACGTATTCGAACGCCCGATCGAGATAGGCGATCTCGTAGAAGTGATCCTTCACCGACCGCTCGACCTCCAGCCTCGCGACCTCCCGCGCGGCCGTCTCGGCGTCGACCTCGCGCGAAGCCACCTCACGCCGCAGCGAGAGCTTGCCGGGATACGGAATGGTCTGGCCGACTCCGATCATCGCCATCGTCATCGGTTCCGACGACACGCTGGGATTCTTGATGGGCACGTTCACCAGCCCCGCCATGAGCATCGGATCGGGCATGACGCCTGCGGAGACGGCGCGCGCACGCGCGGCTGCCTCGCGCCGTTCCGCCGCCAGCAGCGCCGGACTAGTCGCGAGCGCCCGCTGCACGAGTGAGGACAGGACGCTGTCGTCCCCGACGGGAAACGCGCGGCGCACATCCTGTCCGGCAAGGCGTGCGACGGGAAAAAGCAGGAGCAGCGTGCCCACGAGGGCGCCCTGCAATAGCGCGCGGACGACGGTCGCCGCGTGGCGCTGGCGTCGTCGCGCGAAACGCGAGTTCAGGTAGTGATGCATGGGAAGCGTGATGAGTCCACGAGCCGCTCGCCGAGCCACCCGGAGAATCCGGAGTGGCCGGGATACGGAACCATCGCCCGGTCGATTCGCTGCCTACGAGGCGCGGAATCGAGAGGGACCAGAGCCACTCGCGCGTTCAGGGGAACGCCGAGCGGATGGTGTGGACTACGCCTTGGGGGGTGGGAACTCCGGCGCGCTCTCCCAAGAGGAGGGCCGGAGGACGTCGAGGGCTGCGACGCGTGTGGAGAGGCGATCGGGGACGCGCATCACTCTGGATATGGTCGCGACAGCGATGGGCGAGCAGGGTGCGATGGCCACGCATCCATCCGGCGCCCATGGGAAGCCGCACGGATCGCCGGCGGGTGGCGGGGCGTCGGTATCCATCGTCGAGGCGACCGTCGAGGCGGTCATGCCGACCATTCCGGCCATCGTGCCGGCACGGGCGCCCTCTACGGAGGAGTCGCTGGCGGCGACTGCTGGCATCGCGCACGCGAAGCCGCTTCCCACCCACACCAGGTGAGCGAGCAGCAGGCTTTGCATCAATGCGACGACTCGGCGCACGCGCGGCATGAGGCGGAATTGGGTCATCGCAGGTCCGCGCGCCGCAAGAGCTGCGCGTTGATCGCGACGATGATCGTGCTGAGCGACATCAGGATGGCGCCCGCGGCGGGGGAGAGTACCAGACCCCACCGGGACAATACACCCGCGGCCAACGGAATGGCCACGATATTGTACCCGGCCGCCCACCAAAGGTTCTGGACCATCTTGCGGTATGTGGCGCGCGAGAGCGCGATGATGCGCGAAACGTCGCGGGGATCGCTCCTCACCAGCACCACGTCTCCCGCTTCGACGGCCACGTCGGTGCCGGCGCCGATGGCCACACCCACGTCGGCGCTCACGAGGGCGGGGGCGTCGTTGACTCCGTCGCCTACCATTGCGACGCGCTTGCCGGCGCGCTGCAGTGCAATCACATGCCCGGCCTTTTCCTCGGGAAGCACCTGCGCGATCACGCGGTCGATACCCAGCTCTCGTCCGACGGACTCGGCCACAGCACGTGAGTCGCCGGTGAGCATCACGACCTCCACGCCAGCGCGCTGCAGCGCCTCGATGGCCTCGCGCGATTCCGGGCGTATTACGTCAGCGACGGCCAGCGTCGCCAGCACCACGTGTGCGCCATCGCGTGCCTCCACCAGGTGCACCGCACTTTGTCCGCTCGATCCTGCCGACTCGGCGGCCGCGCGCAGGTCGTCGGGAAGCGTGAGGGTGAGTGAGTCCAGGAGGGCCGGCCCTCCCATGAGCAGCGTGCGCCCGGCCACCCGGGCGCGCACGCCGCGGCCCGGCAGTGACTCGAAATCGACGGCGCGTGGGATGTCCAGCTTCCGCTCGCGTGCCGATGCCACGATGCCCTGCGCGATGGGGTGCTCGGAGTCGGCTTCGACGCTCGCGGCGAGTGAGAGGGCGTCGTCAGGTGCAATGTCCGCCGTCGTCGCGAGATTCACCACGCCGAACTCGCCGCGGGTGAGCGTGCCCGTCTTGTCGAAGACCACGGTCGTGACGTTGCGCGCCTCCTCCAGTCCGCGCCGGTCGCGCACGAGCAACCCGCTCCTCGCGCCCAGCGTGGTGGAGATGGCGATCACCAGCGGCACGGCGAGGCCGAGTGCGTGGGGGCACGCGATGACGAGCACGGTGACAAGGCGTTCCACGGCGTACTCGGGGGTGGCGCCTGCGGCCAGCCACGCGACAAGCGTCACCACGCCCGAGCCGAGCGCGATGAGCGTCAGCCAGAACGCCGCGCGGTCGGCGAGGGCCTGCGCCTTTGAGCGGGAGTGCTGTGCCTGCTCCACCAGGCGCATGATGCCCGCCAGCGCCGTCCGCTCGCCCACACCGCTGACGGACACGCGGAGCGAACCCGACCCGTTGACCGTCCCGGCAATCACCTTCTCACCTTCGTGCTTGTCGACGGGTTGTGACTCGCCGGTGAGGGCAGCTTCGTTCACCGCGCTTTTTCCCTCGCGCACCACCCCGTCGGCGGGAATGCCTTGACCGGGTCTCACAAGAATCAGGTCGTTCTCGTGCAGTTCACCGATGGCCACCTCTTCCATGCGCTCATCGCCTGTATCGCCCGCCGACACGATCCGCGTGGCGGTGGAGGGCAGCAGATTGGCGAGTTCCCCTATCGCGCCCTGCGCCTGCGTGATCGAACGCATCTCGATCCAGTGACCGAGAAGCATGATGGTCACCAGGGTCGCGAGCTCTTCCCACAGCGGCATGCCCGGGTACCCGAGCGTCACCGCGACGCTGAAGACGAACGCCACAGTGATCGCCAGGGCGATCAGCGTCATCATGCCCGGCAGGCGAGCCTTCAGCTCGCCGTAGGCGCCCTTGATGAACGGGGCGCCCCCGTAGGCGAAGACTGCGATACCGAAGATTGCGGGCAGCCGCGAGCTCCCCGGGAAGTCCGGTGCGACATAGCCCAACGCGCTCTGCAGCATGTGCCCCCACACCAACGTGGGCAGCGTGAGTGCCAGCGTAATCCAGAACTTGTCGCGAAACATCGCGACGCTGTGCCCGGTGTGCTTGTCGTGATCTGCGCCGGATCCCGAAGTGCCGTGCCCCGCGCCGTGGCCTGTCGCGTGCCCCGCGCCGTGGCCTTTGGTGTGCGCAACGTCGTCCCCATCCTTCGTCGGCGGCCCAGCTATCGCACCCTGCGCTCCAGGAGCACGTGGGACCGCCGCCACGCGCGCGTCGTGGTCGGGCTGGTGAGTGACCGCGTCGTCAGGCGGGGAATCGCTCATCTGCGCGCGCTTACGAACGCCGCGTGCGCGACGACCAGTGGACCGCGCGGATCTTCCACTCACTTCCCTCGCGCGACAGCACTACCAGCTCGGCGCTCGCGGAGTTGATCGCGCGACCCTTGAAGTCCCCCTGCGTCACGCTCGTCCCGCTCACCCAGGCTACGTCGCCACGAATGCGAACGGTCAGCGGTCCGGCCTTGGCCGGGAGTGCACGGGCGAACTCGATGTCGGACTTGAGGTGGTGGGAGCGATACTCGGCGCGCGTCTCGACACCGCCGCTCTCGAGTATCCACACGTCGTCCGCCAGCAGCGCCAGCACCGCGGCACTGTCGCCGGCGGCGAGCGCGGCGTGGAAGCGGGTCACGGTGGCAGCCACGTCGCCGGAATCATGGACCACGGTGAATGCGCCACGGTCGACGGGGTGCACGACCGCCGGTCCTGCGCCACCCTGCGCCGAGACGCTGACGGACACAAGGGCGATGGAGAAGAACGCCACCGCGCCGTTGCGGAGGGTACGACGGAGGTGAGAGCGGGAAGGCAAGGGGGTTTCTCCAGGGAGGTGCGCCGGGGCGCGGTGAATGATGTCAGCGGGAGAACGAAGCCCCCGTCGGGCGATTCGCCCAACGAGAGTAGGGTAAGACACTACGGCATGGCGGCGGGCGACACCGATACGGGTCCGCCCTCGCGCAGAGAAACCGGTGTGAACGTTCCCTCTACGGTAGAGCCGTCGGTTGGAGGAGTCGCGACGAGTACGGCGGTCACCAGCAGCACCACCAGACCAATCGCGAGCTCGACCTTTGCCGAACGGCGAAGCCGCGATTCGCCCTCGGCGACGTGCAACGACGGCTTCACCACGCGCCAGTTGTATGCGCCCACCGCGGCGACGCCCGACAGCACCCCCAGCTTGACCAGCAGCGTCTGCCCATACGAAGTCGTCCAGAGTGCCGCCACCGACTCCAGATGCAACCACGCGGCAAACACGCCCGTGGTCGCGGCTGCGGTGGCGAAGACAAGGGCGGAGATGGAGAAGGCGTTCACGAGCTCGACGACGGCCGCGCGTCGCTCCCCCTCGGGGAGTGTCGCCGCCGCCGGCAGGCCTACGGCGATGACGAGCAGGAGGCTCCCGAGCCAGCCTCCAGCGCTCGTCACGTGCATGGCATCGGCGACGACCGCCAGCCCCACGAGTCGCGGGGCGGACATGGCGTGGCCCGACAACGCGGGGGTGAAGGCAAGCAGCACCGCACCCACCGTCGCCAGGTGCCATCCATTGGAGCTTCTGCGCCGGGCCCGCGCGAAGCCGGCCACGGCCAGCGCCAAGGCGGGCAACTGTGCGAGCCATCCCAGGCCCCACGCGGTCTGGGTCACCATGCCGGTGAGCATCGATGCATTCAACGCGTTGCCCGCGCCGTGTATCGCGTACGACTGCGCCACGACCCGCAGGAGTGCGGAGATCGCGAGCGCCATGGTTGCCCACAGCGCGAGCGTGGCGGCGCCCGCATTGGCAGGCGGGATCATCGC
The DNA here is from genome assembly GCA_039927015.1 of Gemmatimonadaceae bacterium. Lineage (GTDB taxonomy): Bacteria > Gemmatimonadota > Gemmatimonadetes > Gemmatimonadales > Gemmatimonadaceae > SCN-70-22. The sequence goes on from JBDSVW010000184.1 coordinate 10,603, forward strand.
GGCTGACGGCGTCGCCCTCCGCCGAAGTACGCCCAGCACGATTGCATGAAACGCCACTGCGCCGAGAATGATGACCAACGACGTGAACTGGATCCAGCGGATTGCCACGTAGCCCCACGACTCGGCGCCGAACGCCGGTGGAGCGGTCATGTCGAGCTGCTCCATGCCGGGATGGTCGGCGCCCTCGGCCGGCGTCGGGTCGCTTGATGGCGGCGCGACCCGTGGTTGCATTGCGACGCCGAGCCCCGACGCATCGTCGAGGATCGTGAAGCGCACGCGGCCGCGCACCGGATGACCGTCCGCGCCACCCATGGTCCACATAATGGCGTACTGGCCGGCGCTCAGCGCGCCCCGAATCGCCGCCACCACGACGCGCGGCGAATCAGCCGACGGGCGCAGCGAGTCGAGCGCGACGGCGGTCCCGTCGGGTCCCAGCAGCACAGCCGACGTGAACGCCAACTCCGGCGGCTCGTTGAACTCCAGACGAATCTCTCGTGGCGCCACAGTGAGGCGCGATCCCGCAGCCGGTCTCGAACTCTTGAGTTCGCCGTGTGCGACGGCGAGTGCGGGCGTGATGACCGCGAGCAGCGTCGCCGCTGCGAGGGCCCGCGCCCGCCGCCTAACGCGCACGGTCACGGCACCTTCTTCGCCGGAGGAGTGTGGCCATGATCCATCCCCGGCATGGAATGCCCGGGCATCCGCTTCGGTGCCGCCTTCGGTTTCGCCGCACCACGCTTCGGCGCCGGCTTTTTGGCGGGAGCGACCGGCGGCGCCTTGCGGAGAATCTCCTCGAGATGCGCGCGGGGCTCCGGCGGCAATTGATCCTTCAGGTCCAGCATCATTTGGCGCAGCGCCGAGTTGGCCATCACCCGTGTGCGAATGCCGGGATCCTGCAGCAGCTGCATGACGACGTGCAGGGCGGCGTGATCCTTCATGCCCTCCATCTTGTCGTGTTCCATGCCGTGTTCCATGCCCGGCATTTTGCCGTGCTCCATGCCCGGCATCTTGGCGTGCTCCATGCCCGGCATTTTGCCGTGTTCCATGCCGGCGGCGCTGTCCGCGCGCTGCGCCGATGAATCGGCGGGGGCGCCGTGCTTCATCCCGGCATGCTCGTCCTTCGCACCCAGTGCGGCGGAGTCCTTCCCGGGCGCGCCACGCGACATGTCATGCCCAGCGCCCGCTGCGGCCGGAGTGCGCATTCCCGGCATGTCGGCATGGTCCATGCCCGCCATCACGGCGCCGCGCGCAACCGTAGGAGTGGGGAGGTCGGGAAGGAAGTTCACCGCTGGTCCTCCCATGTTCTCGACGCCCATCATCGCCGTCATCTCGAGCCACTCGCTCGTGGACTGCACATAGGACGTATCGTCGCGATACCGCCGTGCCGCCAGGAGGATCTCCGCGCGCTTTCGGTCGCGGGGAACGTCGGGATTGGCCAGGATGTCGGAGACGACATCGTGCATGGAGTGCAGGTTGTCGAAGATGATCGCCGCCTCCGGATAGCGCTTCGAGAATTCGGGAGCGATCGCGGCGGTCATCGGCATGAGGTAGGGCATGGAAGCCGGCGCATCGGTGAGCATCTGCTTGAAGCGCGTGATGGTCGCGAATACGCCCGACTGCTTCTCATCCGGATTCTTCGCCACCATCAGCGGCTCGTATAGGCCGACCTGAAGCCAGTGATAGGCCCAGATGAGTCCATTGAACTTCGGGTAGTTGTCACGGAACGCGGTGGAGTACGACTGCCCCTCCATCAGCTCCATCGTCTTGGGCTTCGAGCTGAAGGCCAGATCGCGGCGCGTCTTGTAATAGGTCAGCAGCTGCTGGACCTTGGCGTCGCGCTGCGCATTGGACATCGATTCGTCGGCCCACACATCGTAGATCTGTCGATGCAGGAGGTGCGCCCAGTCGAACATCGCCTTGGCTTCTGGCGCCATCTTGGCATACGCAACCTCGATCGCCGCCTCTTCAAGGGCGACCTTGGGAGGATGCACCAGCAGCTCGCGGGTGATGAAGTCGTACTGCCTGTTCTCGAGCTCACCGAGAGCGTCGCGCTCAGACATCGTCCACAACTTCTCGTAGAGAATGGCGTGGCCGTAGTCGAACGCGTTGAAGAGGCGGTCAGCCGCGGGGAAGTTGTGGCGGAACTTCCAGTTGAAGCTTCCCGGCAGGTAGAACTGCTCGTACGCGGTGGACCACTGCGCCGCTGCACTGGCCGGCATGGAGATGCTGCCCGCCGCGATGAGGGCCAGGAGCGGAAGCACGGATTGGACGGAACGAAGACGGTGCGTCATGGAAGTGCGCCTGTGGAGGTATCGGACTATCGGCCCGGCATGAGAAACGGAAAGGAGAACACGCGCGCGAGGCCGAACGTGACGAACCACGACCGGTCGTCCGCCGTCAGGCGCCGACCGAATCCCGCGTCCACGGCGGTGAGGGGATCGAGCTGATGACGAACGCCAACCCCGGCGTTCCACTCGACAGCCTCGTCCTCATGAATGGGCTGCCGCGCGTAGACTTCTCCCGTCAAGAGCGTGGACTTGAGAGGAAAGGTGCGGTCCACCGCGACGCCGGTCGTCCATCGGGCCAGCTCCACGGCCCCCGCGCCCAGCCCGTTCACTGCTTCGGGCTCACTTCCGAAGGTGTACTCGGCGTTCACGTGAAAGCGCGCCCAACCCAAGGTGCGCGTCACCATCCCCTGGATGGACGGGTGCACGTTCTCGGGGGCGAGGTTGCCCACGGGGAAGAGCGTCGAGGCGCGAATGCCCAACGCGGGAAGCGTCGTCGTCTCCGCATTGAGGTTGTACAACACCGACAGGTCGATGCCGGCCAACCCCGCACGGCGTCTGGACTCCCCGAGATCGGTGTAGCCCACGGGAATGCCCAGCTCCAGCTGCGTGCGCGGGAAGATGCCGTACGCGAGTTCGGGGTCGATCCCCCAATTGTACACGCCGCCCTTGGAGCGCTCCAGGCGGATCGGTGCCAGATGCGCGTCGAACGAGTAGCGCTCGGTGGCATACGCGTCCTCAATCCGAATGGGCCGATTACGGTCGGTGTTGTAGAAATCGGTCTGTGCGCCGGCCATGGCGGGCGCACCGACGAATGCGAGCGCGACGAGGGTCCTGCGCATGAAGGCCCGCCGATCGCGTGCGGCCCCGAAGTCGTTCAACATGTAGGTGTCAGTCCAACACTAGGCGTGGAAGTCGTGGCACTGCTGCGTCTGCCCGAGCGGCTCGATGCGCGCTCTGTTTTTACGATGCGTAAAATACACGCTCCTTCACGTTAGTTCCACCTGTCGCTGGGGATTCGTCGGCGGTGCAGGCCGGAGAGGAGCAGCCCCGGCGGTGGGCCGCCCCGGCTCAGCCAGTCAGACGGTGTGCGGGCAGGGTCGACCTGGGCCGTGCGCGCTGCCGGCAAGACAGAACAAGTGGCTCCACACCGGTGTTTCGTGATGCTCGCAGTGATCGGCGTGCCCTGACGCCTGGGGAGAGGTTGGCAACGGATGCGCCACCGCAATACCGGAAATCCACACCATCGCGAGGACACCCATCGCGAACCCCAGGGATCGACGCGTCACGTGAGTGCGAATCGTCCCTCCGTTTCCGGTGAGCCGTCGAATGCGGCGTTCCAGAAGTTCGGCGGACGCAAATCCTGCCGTGCCCGTCGGCGAACCGGCGGCGCCTATATGCTGCCCCGCCAACGCAAGTATGGCTGAGGCAAGCACCAATGGCCCCAGGCGTGCTGCTTGGTCGTCCGCATCGATCTCCGCCTCATCGGCGAGGTCATCGGCGAGTCGGCGAAGGGCGGGCAACCAGAACAACGTGCATCCCAGGAACCGGAGCAGCGTCAGCCGCAATGGATCGCGACGCCCGAGGTGCGCCGCCTCATGCGCGCAGACCGCCGCGAGTTCCGCCGAGCCAAGTCGCCCTGGCAGGTTCTTCGCGAGGAAAACCAGAGGACGGAACCAGCCCACCGTGAATGCGGGGCTCGGCAGTCCCTCGACAATGCGCACCTGCGTCGAGCGAAGACCGGCGGATTGCGCCGCCGTGAAGAAGGCGTCTCCCTCGACGGGCGGCACCGCCGGTAACGCACGCAACGTCTTCCGAAGGCGGTGCCACGCACGTGCCCTGTCCCATGCGGCGTAGGCCAGCCCGGCAAAGAGCAGCACGTGAAAGACTCCGTGCACCGGGGCCAGAAGGAGGTGCACGGCCACCAGGCAGAGCGACCAGAGATGATCGTGGCCGGCCAGCAGCGAACCCGCACGGGTCGCGACATGATGGCCGAACAGCGGGCTCGTGCTGAGAACGATCAGCCCGCCCACTCCGAGCAACACCAGGCGCCGCCGGGAATGCTCACGCTCGGCCAGCGCGGAGCCAAGGTACGGTCGGGGGACAGAGGAAAAGGCCATTGCGCCTAACGCGGATCGCCCCCGCGCAAGCGATCCTGTACCATCCGGCCCAGTTCGGCCAGCTTCTCGGGATCCTGCTTGGCAAGCACGTCCACAAACGACGCGGCCACCGCGCCGGGGCCGAGCGACAGGACGCCTTCCACCACCCGTCTGGAAGCGTGTGCCATGAATTCCTCCTCCGCCATGCAGGCGCTGTAGTGGTAGAGGTCCTCCCGCTTCTCGCGCGTGAGGATGTGCTTGGCGACGAGCTTGTTGAGGACGGTGATCGTGGTCAGCGACGAGACAGGGTGCTCAACTGCGATCTGTTCGTGAACTGTTCGCGCCGTTGCGGGTCGGTCGAGCTTCCAGACCGCGCGCAATATTCGCGATTCCAGGTCGCCAAGCACCTTCGCCAGCCCATCCGCAGAAAGTCGGAGCGTGTTCTGCAGCACGGGTAGGGGTGGAGCAGCGTGCCCTGCGCGCTCTGGTTTCTTCACAATCCGGCCGATGAGTGAGTGATGGCGGTTCTGGAACGACGGAATCTACGAAGTGCTTTACGCAGGGTAAAGCAGTAGGAGAAATCGTTTTCCGCGGGCGCCCGGGACCGTCGGTCGATGGGCATGCCCTTGACGAATCAAAAATTCTTGTTATGATTTGGCCCATGCCCACCACGACGCTCGACATCCCCCGCATCGCCCGACTCTCCAACGCCCTCGCCGACGAGGCGCGGGTGGAGATCATTGCGCGACTGCTGGGCGGTGAGCAGTGCGTGTGCGACCTCACGGATGCGCTGGAGACGGGCCAGTCCCGGCTCTCGTACCATCTGCGAGTGCTCAAGGACGCGGGTCTCGTCACGGATCGTCGCCAAGGTCGCTGGTCCTACTATACGCTGGAGCGCGACGCGTTCTTGGAGCTGGAAGAGCTGGTCGCGAACCTGCGCCCGCCCGAATCGAGGCAGGCCAAGAACAAGTGCTGCTAGCAAGAATTTTCCCGGAGTCAACCGATTCCGTGCCATACCAATCAATTTTTTTTGCTCAATGAGGAGGGTAATGGTATGAGTGAAATTCCGAAAGACCTGAGCGAACTCCGGTCCAGCGTGCAGGCCCGCTACGGCGAGGCCGCCCGGCGGGTGACGCAAGGCGAGGTGGGAACCACCTGCTGCGGTCCCGTCCCGGACGCGGACCGGAGCGTGACGACGCTGAGCCGCGGGGGGTGCGGTTGCGGATCGGGGGTTATCTCGGGCGCAGATTCGGCCACCGCGACCGAGGCGGCGAGCCCGGCTCCGGGCAGCCTTTCGGGCGGCTGCTGCGGCTCCACCGGCGACAGCTGGGATCCCATCACGTCCAATCTCTACGATGAAGGGGAAGCCGCGGGGGTGCCCGCCCAGGCATTGCTCGCCTCGCTTGGCTGCGGCAATCCCACAGCGCTCGCCGACCTGCGCGAGGGAGAAACGGTGCTCGACCTGGGTTCTGGTGGCGGCATCGACGTCCTGCTGTCGGCGCGCCGAGTGGGGCCTTCCGGGAAAGCGTACGGCCTGGACATGACGGAAGAGATGCTCGCACTAGCCAACGCCAACAAGGCGAGGGCGGGGGCGACCAACGTCGAGTTCCTGAGGGGCCACATCGAGGAGATTCCGCTGCCCGATGCCTCCGTTGACGTCATCATCTCCAACTGCGTGATCAATCTCTCCGGCGACAAGCGGACGGTGCTGGCCGAGGCGTTTCGCGTACTGAAGCCGGGCGGCCGCTTTGCGGTGTCTGATGTGGTGGTGCGCGGCGAGGTGCCCGACGGGATACGGCGCAGCATGGAGCTGTGGATCGGTTGTGTCGCGGGGGCGCTGGAGGAAGGGGAGTTCGTCCGGCTGCTGCACGAGGTGGGATTTGTGGACGCCACCATCGAGCCCACGCGCATCTATCGCACCGAGGATGCCGCAGGCTTCCTGGAAGGCGCCGGTGTGGACGTGCAGGCTGCCGCCCGCGAGGTCGATGGTAGATTCATGAGCGCCTTCGTTCGTGCCGCCAAGCCCTGATGCGATACATCCTCCTCTCCGACGTTCACGCGAATCGCCCGGCCCTCGACGCGGTATTGCGCGACGCCGCGTCCCGGCCGGGCGTCCCCGCGACGTATCACCTCGGCGACCTGGTGGGGTACGCACCATGGCCGAACGAAGTGGTCGCGATGGTGAGGGACGCGGGAATCGCCGGAGTGGCGGGCAACTACGACTCCACTGTCGCGACTTCGTACAAGCATTGCGGCTGCCGGTACGAGGATCCGCGGCAGGAGGCGCAGGCGCACGAGAGCTACACGTGGACGCTGGCGCACACGTCGGAGGCATCGAAGCGATTCCTGCGCGCCCTTCCATTTCGTCTCGACGTCCGGCCGTTCGGAGGACATGCAGGTGGCCCGGCGTTGCGGCTCATCCATGCGCATCACACGCTCAACACGGTGTATGTGACCGAGGACCGGTCCGATGAGTTCCTTGGCGCGATGGCCGAGGGGATGGGCGCCCGTGTGGGAGACGTGATCTGCTTCGGTCACACGCACAAACCATGGTATCGAAGCGTCGGGGGCGTGCATTTCGTGAACACGGGCAGCGTGGGACGGCCCAAGGACGGCGACACTCGGGCCGGCTACGTGGTGCTCGACCTCACGCCGACCCACGTGCACGTGGAGTTCGTGCGTGTGCCGTACGACGTGGAGGCGGCAGCGACGGCGATCATCGCCAGTGCGTTACCAGACGAGTTCGCGGATTTCCTGCGATCCGGGGGAGGGGAGACGCCGCGCGCTCCATGATACGTGGCGCCCAGCGTGAGATCGCCACCACGCGGGCATCCCATCGCGGTCCGGGAGCGGAGTCGATGCACATCGGCAATTGGCGCGGCTGGCGCATCACGCCGGATGCCATCAGGGCATCGGCGGATCGCCCGGCCTGCGCGCTCGACTGGCCGTATGTGAGTGACGCACGACCCAGCCGCTGCCGCGACGCTCGAGAATCATCGTTCCACGTCCCACCGCGTCGACCTTTCGCTCCGCCATGTCAGCCGACAACGCGTAGCGAAAAACTGCCCACGCCAGGTCGCCCGATACACGCGCTTCGACCTCGAACGGTCGGTAGCGGAAGTTCTTGAACGCGCGGAGCTCAGGGGCGAGGTGGTGGTCGCGATAGTCGCGCCATCCTCGATTGATGCCGGCGCTCTCGAATACTGTGAGGCTGTCGCCGGCATAGAGCGTGTCCAGGGCACCCAGGTCCATCCGTTCCGCCGCCGCGAAGACGGCCCGGATGGTCTCGGCAACGCGTCGCGCGTCTGGACTTTGAGCGGCTGCGGACACGCCGGCAGCACGCCCCTCGCTGGGCGTCTGAGCTGCCACTGGCGCGGCGGCAACGAGCGTGGCGACGAAGGACAGGAAGACCACGCCTTGGTGCGCGAACGAATTCATGGCAGGCTCGGGTGACGGGAAAATGGGGGCTAGCCGTTGGAACGCGAATCAGCTTACACTGTATTTTACGGTGCGTAAAGGCATTGAAGCGCGATGGCTTTCGTCATGGCATCCCGGGCGGATCGCTCGCGCTTCGGAAAGCCACATCAAGCCACATTTTTTTCTCCGCATCAACGGTTCTGCGCCACATGACACTGGATCAATTGCTGAAGGCGCCTCGCTCCCGGCGCGAGGTCCTGCGTTCGATGGGCGCGATGGGCGCCCTGGCGGGAGCCGAGCGCCTTCTTCCGAGTTACGCGCGCGTCGCCACCGACGGCACCGGGATGTCAGAGCTCGCGCCGCGCATCATAGATGGGCGAGCAATCCATGAACTCGAGATCGGCGAGACATCGGTGGTGATCGAGGGACGCCGCGCGCGGGCGGTGACGATCAACGGCACCGTTCCGGGACCGCTCATCCGGCTCCGCGAGGGAGAGGATGCGGTGCTGCGCGTGGCGAATCGGCTCGACGAGGATACGTCCATCCACTGGCATGGACTGCTGGTGCCGCCCGAGATGGATGGCGTTCCGGGGGTGAGCTTTCCCGGCATTGGAGGGGGCACCACGTTCGAGTACCGATTTCCGATTCGGCAGGCGGGCACGTACTGGTATCACAGCCACTCCGGGTTGCAGGAGCAGCTCGGCCACTATGGGCCGATCATTATCGAGCCCGCCGAGCCATATCCCTTCCAATTCGACCGCGAATTCGTCGTCGTGCTGTCTGATTGGACCTTCGAGAATCCCAAGCGGGTGCTCGACCGGCTGCGAAAGCAACCGGACTACTACAACTATCAGCGCCGCACCGTGGTCGATTTCGCGCGAGATGCGGCTCGAAACGGGTTGTGGTCTACAGTGCGTGATCGGTGGATGTGGTCGTCGATGCGCATGAACCCGACCGATATCGCCGACGTGACGGGAACCACATACAGCTTCCTCATGAACGGCATGGCGCCTGAATCCAACTGGACGGGCGTATTCGCTCCGGGATCGCGCGTGATGCTTCGTGTGATTAATGCCGCATCGACGACCTTCTTCGACGTGCGCGTGCCGGGCGTTCCGCTGTCCATCGTGCAGGTGAGCGGGCAGTACGTCGAACCGGTGGAGACGGACGAGTTCCGCATTGCGCCCGCGGAGACGTACGATTTCATCCTCGAGCTACCGGAAGATCGGCCGTATTCGGTATTCGCGGAGGCAATGGATCGGAGTGGGTTCGCGAGTGGCACGCTCGCGCCCCGCGCCGGCATGCGGGCAGAGCCGCCTGCTCGTCGGCGCCGCCCTGTGCTCGGCATGGGCGACATGGGAATGGATCACGGCGCCATGGCGGGCGGAGATGGCGCAATGCCAGGCATGCCGGCGATGGACGCCGCGATGCCCGGAAAGTCGGCGAAGCCAGCAGTGCAGGACGAACACGCGGGTCACGATATGGCGTCGATGGCACCGGGTTCCACGGACTCGGCATTGCGAGCACCGGGCACACTGCCGCCCATGGTGGCGCATGGTCCCGGCACGCACGGTGTAGGCAACGCGATGGTGCCGATGATGGTGGGTTCGCGGCTCGCCGAAGCGGGGCTCGGACTCGGCGACGACGGGCGTCGCGTGCTCCGCTACACTGAATTGCGCTCACTGGAGCGACGGCCAGAGTTCCGGGCGCCGGAGCGGGAGATCGAGATCCACCTCACCGGCAACATGGAACGCTTCATGTGGGGCATCGACGGTGTGCCGTTCGACCAGGCCGAGCCCATCGAGTTCAAGCACGGCGAGCGGCTGCGCTTCACGATGATCAATGACACGATGATGCATCATCCCATGCACCTGCATGGGATGTGGATGGAACTGGAGAATGGGCAGGGCGATCGCATACCCCGGATACACACCATCAATGTGAAGCCCGCCGAGAAGGTGTCGCTCCTCGTGACCGCGGATGCAGCGGGGCGGTGGGCGTTCCACTGCCACCTGCTCTATCACATGGAGGTCGGCATGTTCCGGGTCGTGCATGTGGGGACGGTGATGGAGCACGAGGGACATACGGGGCACGTCGCGCGCGAGGGAGGGGCCGATGCGACGTAATGTCTTGCGCCCTCTGACGATTGTGATGGCGACCCTGCTGGCCTTGGCTGGCTCGCGGCCGGTGCAGGCGCAGGCTGATTCGTCCGCGGCATTGCACGAGATGCGCTGGGGACGCACCACCTTCGTGGCGTCCGAGGTGCTGGAGTATCTCCCGAGCGGCGCTGACCGTCCGATCGTCTACGACCTCGTGGGCTGGAGCGGCGGTGCCTCGCACCGGTTGTGGGCGAAAGCGGACGGCCAGTTGGCCACAGGGAAGGGGGAGTCGGGCGGCGCCTACCAGCTGTTGTATGGGCGCATGGTGTCTCCGTACTGGGATGCCCAGATCGGTGCGAGAGCCGATGTACAACGCGACGAGCACGGCACCGCCTCGCGGATTGGTGCGACGGTGGGATTGCAGGGGCTCGCACCGGGATGGTTCGAGCTGGAACCCTCGCTGTTCATCAGCACGACGGGGGACGTGTCGCTCGACCTCACGGCGTCGTACGATGTCTACGTGACGCAGCGACTCGTGCTACAGCCACGACTTGAGGGGAGCGCGTCCTTCTCCGACGTTCCCGAGTTTGGTGTGGGATCGGGATTGAGCGAAGGGGCTTTTGCGCTTCGTGCGCGGTATGAGTTTCGCCGCGAGTTCGCCCCCTACGCGGGCGTGGTGTGGGAGCGCCGGTTCGGCTCCACGGCCGACCTCGCCCGGGCAGCCGGAAGTGAAGTGGGCCGTGCGTCGCTGGTATTGGGTTTGCGGCTCTGGCACTGAGCGCACCCGACGCGATCACGGCCTCACGGCCGGCAAGGTGAACCGGAACGAGGTGCCCTCTCCGAGCACGCTCTCCGCCCAGATCGTTCCACCGTGCGCTTCCACGATGCCCTTGGCGATGGCGAGCCCCAGGCCCGATCCCTTCGTGGTGTCGTCGCGACGCACCTGCCAGAAACGGTCGAACAGCCGCGGGAGATGATCCACATCGATGCCGCGTCCGGTGTCGGAAACGGTGACAATCACTCCCAGTTCCAAAGCGGCCGCCGACACCCGAATCTTGCCTCCCTTGCGCGTGAACTTGAGCGCGTTGCCCACCAGGTTCGACAGCACCTGGTTGATGCGTGCCGCATCGACCATGACCAGCGGGACGTCAGGATCGATCTCCGCCACGAGATCCAGTTCGCGGTCATCGGCGAGGGGCTGGTGCAGTTCGATAACGCTTTCCACGAGGGCGCTGAAATCCACCGGCGCCGCATACACGGCGAGCCGTCCCGATTCCATGCGAGCCACGTCCAGCAGGTCCTGGATGATGATGTTCATCCACTCCGCCGACTGATGCATCGTGCTGGCCAGGTCGATGATGGTCTCCGCGTCGGGCAGCGGCTGCTCGGAAAGCGTGGAGGCGCACATGCTCACCACGCTCAGCGGATTCCGGAGGTCGTGCGACACGATAGCCAACACCTCGTCGCGCATTGCGACGGCCTGCTGGGAGCGGCTGTACAGGTCTCCGTTCTCGACGGCCTGCGCCACGCGTCCCGCCAGCTCCCGCGCCAGCGCCAGCGAGGGCTCGTCGAATCGCTGGCCCGAGTCGGTCATGAAGAAGCTCATCATGCCCCAGGTGCGACCATGCACCGCGAGGGGGAAGACCATGAGGGAGCGGACACCTAACGACTGGAGCAGCACCCGCGCCTCCCGGGACACGCCCCGCGCCATGAGCCATTCCTCCGTCACGTTGGCCACCAGGGACGGGGCCGAGCGCTGCTCCGGCGGGGCAATGCGCAGCACCTCCCACAGCGCGGCGATGCGGGTGGACGCCGCGCGGAGCTGCTCGCGTTGCACCGACGTGCGCGCGGCGACCGCGAAATGCGGCGGCGCGCCAAGATGCCGCGTGAGATCGATCGTGCAGCAGTCGGCCAGGGTGGGCACCGCATTATCCACCACGTGCTGCAGCGTTTCCGCCAGGTCGAGCGACGCGGAGAGCGCCTTGCTCGCCTCATCGAGGAAGTGAAGGGCATCCTCCGTGCGCCTGCGTTCGGAGGCATCGCGCAGGATCACGGTGAAGCTCCGCTCGCCGCCGATGTCGAGCTTCGCAATGGAGGCCTCGGCGGGAAACGTCTCCCCGCTCTTCCGGCGGCCCGCGATGACGGAACGCTCACCCATGCGGCGGGCACCCACCGGACTCGCGCCGAACGCATCGATGTGATGCTGATGCCGCGACCGGGCGCCCTCGGGCAGGAGGATGTCCAGCGGCTGTCCGATGACCTCGTCCGCGCTGTACCCGAAGATCTTCTCCGCGCCGAGGTTGAACATCGTGATGCGGTGGTCGACGTCGATCGAGATGATGGCATCGGCCGCGATGGAGATGATGCCCGCGAGTCGCTCTTCAGCGAGGCGATGCAGCTCGTCCGGCGAGGCGGGGGCCGAGGTGGCGTGCACGTCGGTCGCCGGACGCGGGGCCGCCGCGAATGCGTCGTTCGAGGCGGGGCGGGCGTCGGGGCGGGCGTCGGGGCGGGAGTCGGGGCGCATGTGCGAAGCTACCACGCGCCGGAAAAGGACGGGAGGGCGCGCTAGAACGTGATGAGCTTCAGCTTCAGCGCCAGCTTCACGTACTCAGCCCGGTGGCTGAAGCCCATTTTCTCGTGGATGCGCTGCTTGTACGTGTCCACCGTCTTGGGGCTGATGGAGAGCCTCTCGCCGATCTCGGGCGCGCTGTACCCTTCCGCCACCAGGCGCAACACATCGCGCTCGCGCTCCGTGAGCTTCTCGTAGCGCACGCGCTCGGCCTTCGCCGGATCCTTCGTGGTGTAGGACTTGGCGAGCACGCGCCCGGCCGACGGCCCCATGTACATGTCGCCGTGCGCGATGGCGCGCACCGCGGCCACCAGTTCCCGGTCGGCCGCGCTCTTGACCAGGTAGCCCGCGACGCCT
>JBDSVW010000185.1:0-3825 GCA_039927015.1 Gemmatimonadaceae bacterium
TCACGTGCACCGCACGCCGGTGATGCGCTCGGCGTACCTCAGCCAACGCGCGGGCGCGTCCGTGGTGCTCAAGATGGAGCTCTTCCAGAAGACCGGCTCCTTCAAGGTGCGGGGCGTCGTCAATACGCTGCGTCAGCTGAGCGCGGAGGAGCGCGCGCGGGGCGTTATCTCGCTCTCCGCCGGCAATCACGCGCAAGCCCTGGCGTGGGGCGCCGCGCGACTCGGCGTCGCCGCCACGATCGTGATGCCCACGACGGCCGTATCGTCCAAGGTGCAAGCGACGCGCGACTACGGCGGTCATGTGGTGTTGACGGAGGAGGACCTGCTGGCGACCGCGCTCGAGTGGCAGCGCACGCATGGCCTCACGCTCGTGCATCCCTTCGACGACGATCGCGTCATAGCCGGACAGGGCACCGTGGGCGCCGAGATCGTGGAGGATGTGCCTGAGGTGGATGTGGTGATTGTCGCGTGCGGTGGCGGCGGCCTGATCTCCGGCGTCGCGGCCGCCATCAAGGCGCTGCGTCCGCAGACGCGGGTGGTGGGCGTGGAGCCGGAAGGCTCCGATGTCATGACCCGCTCCCTGGCCGCCGGGTCGCCGCAGCGCCTGGCCACGCAGCGCACGGTGGCCGATGGACTCTCGGCGCCCTTCGCCGGCGTGCGCACCTTCGCGCATTGCCGGGCGCTCGTCGATGAGTGGTTTGTGGTGCCCGACCGCGAGATCGTGGCGGCCATGCGCGTGCTGATGGAGCGATGCAAGGTGGTGCCAGAGGCGGCGGGGGCAGCGGCGCTCGTCCCGTTGCTCACCGGCCAGCTTGCATGTCCGCCAGACGCGACGGTGGTCCCCATCGTCTGTGGTGGCAACGTGGATCTCGGGCGTCTCGCAGCGCTGCTGTAGCTGCGCGGCGCCGTTCAGTCTACCCGCTATGGCGCCGACGGGCGTCGCTTCCACCACCCGCTTTCCCACCGCGCGCTCGTTCCCCTCACATCGATGTGCGCAAAAGGACCGCTCGGTCCCATCGCCTGATATGTGCCCAATCCTCCACGAAGTTCCGGATGTTGTGCCTCCACGCGTGCAATGGCGCGGGAGATGGGCTGCGTGTCCCGCAGGTCGAGGCGACCATCGCGGTTCAGGTCGTCCATCCGTCCATCGCCGTTCTCATCGATGAAGAAATCGGCGGCATCACCGTACTGGTGGCGGCTTCCGCGCGCCATGCCTTCGCCCACGCCGCGGGCGTTGTAGTACGGCGCGCGGAAACCCGAGAGGACCACCACGCGCTGGCTCGCCACCCCATGCGTGCGCAGGTCCTGCAGCACCAGCTCCAGCTTGTCGATGAGCTTCGGCTCCAGCACCACGTACTTCGGCCACACGGTCCGCTGGTCGTGCGTGACGAAGTCGCCTAACGTGAAGTGCGTCGAGAGCGGGAGGTGCTCATTCTCCGGCGTCACCTCCACGAATCCGTCGGGATTGTAGTAATTGCGGGCCATCATCCAGCGTTCTGCGGGCCACCGGCCCAAGCGGTAGCCGTTGAGCATCTCGCCCCGCTTCTCTCCGAACGGCCGCATCACGATGAGCGCGAACGTGGAGTCGCCTTCCATCGGCACGAGATGGATCGCGGGACGGTGCAGGGCCTGCTCTCCGTACACCGTCACGAAGCCGGGAATGGACAGCGCGGCGGACGGCGTCAGCGTCCGGAAGCGAAGCGCCCCACTCCGGCCCAGCAGCGAGTCCGGCAGGGTGACGCGCGAGGCCACAGACGCGGGAGGAATGGGCGGCAGCTCGCCGGGCCCCACCGCCGATCCGCCGAGGCCCCCCGACCCTCCATCACCCACAAAAGTGCGAAACGCCGAGGTCGCCTTGGCAGCCGCAATGAGGCCCACCACGCCGGCGACCAGGATCGCGGTCCGCCGCATCCAGGAACGCGAAGACGCAGACATCATGTTCGGAAGCTAATCGCCCTCATCCGTCGAACCTTGGAACGCACTCCCTGGATTCCCCTCGTGCTCGCACGAGCCAAGGTCGGACGCATGTTGCGCCAGCGCGTCCCCGAGCGTTTGGCAGGGGATGACTTCGCTTGATGACACGCCCTTTCGGGAAGTCGCTGACACGCTCGAGGAACCACTTTTCGTGGTGGACCGGATGTGGCAGCGGCATTGGAGCAATGTCGCCGGCACAGCGCTGCTCGCCTGCCTCCCCTGGTTTGCGCGCGAGCACGAGGTGTTGCCACTGTTCGACGCCGAGACGCGCGACCGACTCGTGCTGGAGGAGGAGGTCGGCGCTGCGCCGTGGCGCGGTGAGGGACGCCTGTCCATCGACAGCGCGCCCGTCGGCATTGTCGTCACTCCGCTCCCGGGCGGTGCGCGGCCGGATTTGCGCACGGTCCGCATCACCGACGGCGCCCCAGCCCGGCTGCTCGAGGCCGCGCTGAGTCGAACGCGCGAACTGGAGGGTGTCGCACGTCTGGCAGAAGTGCTGTCGCATGAGTTCGCGGAATTGCTGACGACGATCGGAGGGTCAGCTGAATTGCTCGCGTCGGAACTCTCCCCCCGCGACGCCGTGCGCGCCGACGTGGAGGCGATACGCCACGCGGCCGCCCGCGCGAGCGTGCTCACGCGGGAGCTCACACGGGCCGTGTCCACCCGCGCGGCGGCGCCGCAGCGCATCGACCTCTCGCATGCCATTTCCACGATGGCAGGATCGCTCAGGCGCGTGATCGGCGACCGCGTGCAGGTGCAGCTCTCCCTGGCCTCCGAGCCGGTCCCCGTACGCCTCGACGTCTCGCAGCTGGAGGGCAGTGTCCTGCACCTCGTGCGCAACGCGCGTGATGCGATGCCCTCCGGCGGAACGCTCCGAATCGCGACCTCATCCATCGTGCTGGACTCGCCGACCCGCGCCGTGCACAGCCTCGTCGCCCCGGGCCGGTACATTCGCGTCGCGGTGTCGGACGACGGCATCGGAATGGATGCGGCCACCGCGCTTCGCAGCTTCGATCCGCTCTTCTCCACGCGGGGCAGCGAGGGGTTGGGCCTGTCCCTGGTATTCGGCGCCGTGACGCAGATGGGTGGTTACGTGATGTGCGACAGCGCCCCCGGGAAAGGCACGACCATGAGCCTCCTGTTCCCCCAGGCAGACGCCGACGGTCACGAACCAGGGCCCGCCCCGCACCCGCTGCGCTCCATCCTCGTCGTCGACGACGAGGATGCGGTGCGTCGCATCGCCGCCCGTACCCTGCGGCGGGCGGGATATCACGTGATGGAAGCGGCCAACGCCGAAGACGCCCTCGTCCTGGTCTCGGCCGATCCCGCGGCCGTGGACCTGCTGCTCACGGATGTACTGATGCCAGGGCTGAGCGGCGTCGAACTCGCGGGTTGCGTGACGGCGACTCGGCCCGACATCCGCGTGCTCTTTTCCTCCGGCGCCACGGCATCGGCAACGGACGAGACGGCCCGCCTGCCCCGGGGGGCGGCCTTCCTTCCCAAGCCCTTCACCCCCGAAGGGCTCAGCCAGCGAGTTCGCGCGCTGCTGGCGGAATAGCGCGCAGGCCACACTCGGCGATGGCAGTTCGAGCCTTCCTGCGCAGCAAGGATCTGTGGTGTACCTGTTTTCCTGCGTTTCTTGCAATCGAGTTGCGTTTTTAGTCCGGTACGTATTTACTTTCTGCGTCTCTGTTACCCAACAAGTGCGTTTTGTGCACGATTCACGGTACACTCGCTTCTCGCTCGGCACGAATCTGGCAAGTTGCGCGGTGACGTCCGGGCCGTCCTGCGGTCCACACTCCTCGTCCTGTCCCACCATTCGATCCTTTATGTCCAACTCCACTTCCAGCG
>JBDSVW010000186.1:0-3230 GCA_039927015.1 Gemmatimonadaceae bacterium
GAGCTGCTGGCCTCCCGCGTAAAGGCAGCGCAGCTGGGCAACGTGACGATCGTGCGCGGCGACCCTCACGATCCCCGACTGCCCCCCGACACTTTGGACGCCGCGCTGATGATCCACATGTACCACGAGATCTCGGACCCGTATGCGTTGCTGTGGAACCTGGCGCGTTCGCTGCGCCCCTCGGCACGCCTCGCCATCCTGGACTCCACGCAGCCCACCGACCGGCACGGCACGCCGCCGTGGCTGCTGGAATGCGAATTGTCGCTGGCGGGCTACGTGAAGGAGCGGACGATTCCGATCGCGCGCGACCAGTCGCTCGGAATTTTTCGGGCGCCGGCGCCGGACTCGCTGCCTTCGCCGGCGTCCATGCGCGCGCGGGCGGTCGCGGGGGCGTGCCGGCAGCCGTAGGTTGCGCTCGGGCGCGCCTCTACCCGTGGGGCCCGCCGCGAACCGCCCTATTCCGATCGCCCTGATATCTTTCGGCATGCCAGCGCGCAAAACGCGACCCGACGCCGCCACCGGAGCGGAGCCACTCCACGTCGATGACCGGCGCGCCATTCCGCGTGCGGAACTGAAGGCGCGTGCATCGCGTGCCGGCGGTGCCGGGGGCCAGCACGTGAACACCTCGTCCACACGCGTGGAAGTGCTGTGGAATCCCACCACCAGCTCCGCGCTGGCGGAAGAGGAGAAGGTACGGGTGCTGGCGCGCCTGGCCGCGCGGCTGGACGCCGAAGGCAATGTGCGCGTGGTGGCCAGCGACACGCGGAGCCAGAAGCAGAATCGGGAGCTGGCCGAGTCGCGACTGGCGGAGATGGTGCGGCGCGCGCTGGTGGTGCCCAAGAAGCGAAAGGCCACCAAGCCGTCCAGGGGCGAGCGCGAACGACGTCTGGAAGCCAAGAAGCACGTCTCGCGCAAGAAGAGCGACCGGCAATCGAAGAACTGGGAATGACAACGTACTGCGAAGCGGCGCGCGGCCACGAGTTCCATGGCCCCTATCACGACCGGGAATACGGATTCCCGCTTGCCGACGACCATGCGTTGTTCGAACGCCTGGTGCTCGAGATCAACCAGGCGGGCTTGTCGTGGCTCACGATACTCAAGAAGCGCGAAGGCTTCACGCGCGCGTACGACGGATTCGAGCTGGAGGCGGTGGCGGGCTACGGCGCCCGCGACGTACAGCGCTTGTTAGGCGATGCGTCGATCATTCGTAACCGTCTCAAGGTGAACGCGGCGGTGGAGAATGCGCGGCGTATCCTGGCATTGCGCGATTCCCACGGGTCGTTCGCGGGCTGGCTCGACGCGCAGCATCCGCTGGACCGTGAGCAGTGGCGCAAGCTGTTCAAGAACACCTTCGTCTTCACCGGCGGAGAAATCGTGAACGAGTTCCTCATGAGCACCGGCTACCTGCCCGGCGCGCATGTGGAATCGTGTCCGGTGTACAAGCGCGTGCTGCGCGCGAAACCGGCGTGGGCGCGGCGAACCTAGCCGCCCCTTTCCGCCGGTTTCGCGCGCAGTCGCTCTCTACTTCACCCGTGCGACGAGCGCGTCGAGCTGCGCCAGCAACTCCGTCGCCGAGCGGCGCAGCTGCGAGGTTGGAGCGCGGTCGGCGCCGTCCACCACGTCGAGCAGCTGGGTCAGGTTGCCGCGCAGGCGCGTGAGCGAGGGTGCACCCGCGCCACCTCCGCCGAAGCCCCCGCCACCGCCGCCGATAATCGCCCCGAGCGCGGCGGCCCGCGCCTCGTCGCCAGCGGCGCGCGCCGCCTGCTGCAACGCGGTGGCGCGGTCGGACGCTTCGGCAGCACGGTCGATACCCTGATGCAGGCGCACGGCCAGCGCGTGCTGCGCCTGGATATCCGCCGCCGGGGTGGTGACGCGCGGATCCATGCGCAGCGTGAACGGCTGCGTATAGGCGGTGCCATCCACCGTCAGCCGCACCCTGTACTGCCCCGGTGCGGCGAAGGGACCCAGCGGTTCGGGCACGGTCTGGCCCGGAATGGCGGAGATAGGGAAGGAGAAGGAGAGCACCCGTGGCCGCGGGTAGCGCATGTCCCACACGAAGCGGTGCAATCCCGCCTCGGCCTTCAGCTCAGGTGACGGACGAATCCACCAGTCGGGCCAGTTGCCCTCGTCGCGGGGATCGGGATCGGCATTGATGCCCTTGTGGTACGTTCGCACCACGCGGCCCGCGGCGTCGAGAATCTCCAGCGTTAGGCTCGTGGCCGGCTTGCCGAGGTAGTAGTGCAGCACCGCACCATCGGGCGGATTCGGGGCGCGCGGCTCGTCCACCGGCAGCGGCGTATCCGTGTACATGGAGTAGCGCACGCGCGTGGCGCGCTGCGGCTTGAAGAGGTGCACCGACTTGGCCGTGGGATTGGTCGCCATCTCGCGCAGCGGCGTGATGTCATCCAGAATCCAGAAGCCGCGACCATGCGTGCCCACCACCAGGTCGTCGTCCTTGATGACGAGGTCGCGGATGGAGGTGGCCGGCATGTTGACCTGCAGCGACTGCCAGTGGTCGCCGTCATCGAAGGAGACCCACACCTTGGTCTCGCTGCCAGCAAAGAGCAGCCCCCGCCGGCGCGGGTCCTCGCGCACGACGTTGATGGTGGCGCCGCTGTCGATACCCGTCACGATCTCGATCCAGCTCTTCCCCCCGTCGCGCGTGCGGTAGATATGCGGGCGGAGGTCGTCGAGCCGGATGGTGTTGATGGCGGCGTACGCCACGAGGGTGTCGAAGTGCGAGGCGTCCATGAGCGACACCTTGGCCCACGGCGTCACGGCCGGCGGCGTCACGTTCTTCCAGCTCCCGCCCCCGTTCATGGTCACGTGGATGAGGCCATCGTCAGTCCCGGCCCAGATGACTCCTTCCTTCAGGTAACTCGGCGCGATGGTGTAGATCACACCGGGGTGGCGCGCCTTCGCAGAAGGCTCCGCCGCATATTTGCCCACGTTAGGCGGCACCACCGAGTCGCGGCGCGTGAGGTCGGGGGAGATCTCGGTCCAGCTGTTGCCACCGTTCACGGTCTGCCAGATGGTGTTGGCGCCGAAATAGAGCTTCCGCGGGTTGGTGGGGGCGAAGAGAATCGGCGCCGTGCGCACGCTGCGGTAGTTGGCGTCGCGGAAGGGCTTGGGCGCCACGTTCTGCGTCTGCCCCGTGCGGTAGTCGAAACGCGTGACCTTGCCGCCGTACATGATGTTGGGGTCGAGCGGATCGGGGGCGACGTAGCCGT
>JBDSVW010000187.1:0-13591 GCA_039927015.1 Gemmatimonadaceae bacterium
TGGCGGCGTGGGATGTGGGACGGCTGCCCATCCGTTTCGCTGACATTCTTGTGCGGCAGTCGGGCGAGGTGACGCGCGTGCCGGTGGGACGCGAGCTGGCGGTGGAAGTGACGAGCGTGCTGCCCGCCGACTCCGCGGCGCGCATTCCGCAGCCCCCGCGTGCGCTCTTTGTGTTCGGCCCGCCGTGGTGGCTTTGGCTGCTGGTGGGGGCTGCGGCGCTCGGACTGCTGTGGGTCATTTGGCACTGGCGTCGTCGCCACGTGACGCCGCGCGCGCCGGCGCGAACCGCGTATGAAGCGGCGCAGGAGGAGTTCGCACGCGTCGCATCACTCGATCTCATCGCGAGCGGCGAGCGAGGGCACTTCGTGGCCCTCATGACCGACGTCGTGCGCGCGTACCTCGCCCGCGTGTTCCCGGCGGCGCCACAGGCGCTGACGACCAGCGAACTGCTGCAGGCGCTGCGCGGGGAGGGACGGGTGGCGCTGGCGCGTCTGTCGCGCGTGTTGCACGACGCCGACCTCGTGAAGTTTGCCGGGCGCGCAGTCGACGCCGAGCGTGCCATCGAGGTGGGTGACGAGGCGCGCGCCATCGTGGACGCGGTCGAGGCGGCGCTGGGTCCCCCGTCACAGCGGGAGGCGGCATGACGCCGTTCGCCATCGACTGGACGTGGATGCTCGGCGGCGCCGGCGCGTTGATGCTGCTGGGAGTCGCCCTGGTGCTGCTCGCCGCGCGCCGGAAGCGCGCGCGTCTGGCGCGGCTGGCGGAGCCGGCCATGGTCGCGCGCATCGCGCCGGCGCACGTGGTGCGGGGCGCTGGCTGGCGGTCTGCGCGACTGGGGAGCGCGTTGCTGCTGGCGGGTGTTGCGATTGCCGGGCCGCGCTGGGGGGCCGAGCCGGCGCTGGTCACAGGCGAGGGCATCGATGTGGTGCTGGCGCTCGATGCCTCGCTGTCCATGCTCGCCACGGATGAGCGCCCCAACCGCCTGGAGCGCCTGAAGCAGGAGGTGCGCCGCTATCGCGATCTCGCGCACTCCGACCGTATCGCGATGCTCGCGTTCGCCGGCCGCAGTTACATCCTCACGCCCCTCACGGTGGACGACGGGGCCCTGGAACTCTTTCTCGACAACCTCGATCCGAGTATCGTGGGACAGGCCGGCAGCTCGTTGGCCAGGACGATCACGCAGGGCACGGACCTGCTGCTGTCGTCCAAGACGTCCAGCGATCGCGCGCTGGTGATCATGAGCGACGGAGAGGCGTTTGAGGATCCAGCGGACATGCGCGAGGCAGCGGCGCGGGCGGCGCAGAACGGGATCGTCATCGTTACGGTCGGCTTCGGCACGCCCGGCGGGAGCACGATCCCGGTGACGGAAGGAAACAGCACGACGCCCAAGCGCGACGAGAATGGCGAGATCGTCGTGACGCGCTATAACGCCGACAACCTGCGCCTCGTCGCGGAGGCGGGGAAGGGAACGTTCATCGATGCCGCCGAGACCGACAAGGCGACCCGCGTACGCGCCGCCCTGCAGAACCTGCGCACGGCCAGCCGGAGCGTATCGTCCGCAAGCTTGACGCTTACCGCCCGCTTTCAATGGTTTGTTGCCGCGGCCCTGCTGGTGCTGATGCTCGACATGTGGCGCAGCGAGCGGCGTCGGGGAGGCCGGGTCCGCGCGGCGACCGCGCTTGCCGGCACGGCACTACTCGCGGGCTGCACCTGTCCTGGGGGCACGGCGGCGAAGGCCGCGCGCGAATACGCCGTGCAACGCTACCCCCGCGCGGTGGCGCTCTATCGTCACGCGATTGCGCAGGGCGACGCGCGTCCGGAGATGATGTACAACCTGGGCACGGCGCTCGTCGCGGCTGATTCACTCGATGCGGCGATGGAGCCCCTGGAACGAGCGGCCAAGAGTGAGGACGCGGAGATTCGATATCGCAGCCACTTCAACAGCGGCTTCGGCACGCTGGTGCGCGGCCTGCTCGGAGACGCCGAGGCCGACAGCACCAAGGCGGCGCTCACCGCCACGCTCGCCTCGTACAAGCGCGTGCTGCTCATGCGCCCCACCGATCGGGATGCGAAGTGGAACTACGAGCTCGCCCTGCGGAAGCAGGAGGAGAACTCGGGGGGCGGCGGGGGCGGAGGAGGGGGTGGCGGAAACTCCGACGCCAACGACCCGGAGCAGGGAGAAGCGGACACTCCGGAGGCCGCGCGCCAGAGTGGCGGGCTTGGCGAGCAACAGGCGGAGCAGCTGTTGAATGCGGCCGCGCGGGAAGAGCGGGGCGTGCAGGGCAGGAAGCAGCGACAGAATCGCCCCCAGCCGCCGCCGGGAGGAAAGGACTGGTGACGACCAGGGGAACGCCCGTGCGATTGATGGCCGCCGCGCTGCTGCTATTCGGCGTACAGCCGGCCTCCGCGCAGGCGGGACGACCGCCGGTCGGCGCCGACGCCGTGCCGGCCGTCGTCACGCAGGGACGTATCGACGCGCGGCGGGAGGTGAACTTCAGCGCCATCGTGGTGCCGGAATCAGTGTACGTCGGACAACAGGCGACGTACCAGATCGGGGTGTTCCTCAGCGAGGATGTCGGGCAGCGGTTGCGGCGCAACCCGGAGTTTGTGCCGCCCGATGTGCGCTCCATGCTCACCTACGACCTGCCCCCGACGCCGCGTCCGATGACCCGGCAGGAAGCCGGACAACGCTACGACGTGCATGTCTTCCAGCGCGCGCTCTTTCCGCTCACCGAGGGCACGCACGCGCTGGATCCCGCGCGCCTCACCTACGCGCTCCCCCTCACGACATCGATCTTCAGCCGGGAAGAGACGCGCTCGGCGCGTACGAGCGCCCTGCGGATCGTCGCCCGCCAGCCTCCCCAGGAGGGGCGCCCTACAGACTACCAGGGAGCGGTCGGACGACTCTCGCTGAGTGCACGCGTCGACGCAGCAAGCTCACGAGTAGGTGATCCGGTCACGCTCATCGTGACGGTGTCGGGAGTGGGCAACGTCTCGCTGTTTCCTCGTCCTGCCGTGACGCTCGCCATGGCAGACGTAGTGCGCGGGGCGGAACGGGTGCACATCGATTCGGCCGCATCCCTGATCAGCGGCGGCAAGGACTTCGAGTGGGTGGTGACGCCGCGCGCCGAAGGCACGCTCGAGATACCGGCCTTACGCTATCCCTTCTTCAATCCGTACAGCGAGCGGTACGAAGTGGCGCTCACCACGCCGCTCACCGTGCGCGTGCACGCCGGGGGACTGGCCGCCCGTCCGCAGGCGATCACGGAGCGCGCGCCCCGGCTCCCGCTTCGCACGAGCTTTCGCGGCGCGCTGCCTCCACCGCTGGCCTCCTCGCCACTGCTCTGGTTTGCCCTCGCGGCCATTCCCGTGCCGGCGCTCGCGTTAGGTGTGGGGCGCCGGCAGCGCCGCGCGCGAGCCCGCACCCGCGCGGAGGCGCTGCGAGCGACGCTGCCCGGCGGGAACGCACTGCCGTCGGACGTGCGCCGCATGTTCGCCAGCGCCGTGAGCGAGCGCACGGGATCCGGCTCGGCCGTGATGAGCGATGGGACTCGATTCATGCGCACACTCCGGCGTGCCGGCGTCTCAGCGGATACGGCCCTGCGCGCACAGGCGGTCCTCACGGACCTCGACCTGGCGGTGTACGGCGCCATCAGGCCCGCGTCGGCACCGGCGCTCGCCGAACGGGCGCTGGCGGCGTATCAGGCGATCGACGACGAGGCGATTCCCTCCAGCACGTTGCGGCTGATATCCCCCGCGGCCGCCCGCACGGGCGCCCGGGTGGTCGCGGTGGTGGGCCTGCTGGCGGGAGGGGTGCTGGCAGGGGCGGTGGACGATGCCACCGTGCGCGCGCGCTTCGCCCACGGCATGGAACTCTACGATGGCGGCCGCTACGACGCCGCGGTGGAGGAGTTCCGCGCCGTTGCGCGCGACGTGCCGCGCGCCGCGGATGCGTGGGCCAACATGGGCACCGCGGGCTTTCAGGCGAACGACACCGCGACGGCGGCCATCGGGTGGCAGCACGCGCTGCGTCTCGAACCCCTGGCCAGCGACGTACGCGGCAACCTCGAAGCAACGCCCGGCTTCGATGCCGGATTTCCTGGCGACGTGCCGCCTATTCCGCTCGATCTGGCCGCGCTGGTCGGCACGCTGCTCTGGCTCGGGGGCTGGGGCGTGCTGGCGTGGGGCGCGTGGCGCCGGTCGCGCGAGGGTCGCGCCCTCGGCGCGTTGTCGGTGGGCCTCTCGTTCCTTGTGCTCCTGGGCTCTCTCTCTCTCGCCGAGAAGCTTTCGGGTCGGCATCATGTCATCGTCGTTGCGCCGGAGCGTCTTCGCATTTCGCCCGCGCTGAGCGCTGAAGTCGGCTCCGAAGTGATGACCGGGGAATCGGCGCGCGAGACGGGACAGCAGGGCGTGTGGAGCCGGCTGCGATTTCCCGACGGGCGTACCGGATGGATGGAGAGTCGCCGTCTGGAGTCGCTTGAGACGCGAGGCACATCATAGGAGCGCGCGCGGGCAGTACCGCGCGCCCGCCCGGCGCGCATCTTTCGCGAAGCGCCCGATTCCTCCCTCCCGTTTGCCTGTCGTGAGTCGTATTTCCGTACTTCCCAGTGCAGTCGCCGACCAAATCGCCGCAGGCGAGGTGGTGGAGCGTCCCGCGTCGGCGGTGAAGGAGCTGGTGGAGAATGCCCTCGACGCCGGCGCCACCTCCATCGACGTGGATGTGGAGGAGGGCGGACGCGTGTTGCTCCGGGTGAGCGATGACGGCAGTGGCATGGATCGCGAGGATGCGCTGCTTTCGCTGTCCCGGCATGCGACGTCGAAGATTCGGGATGCTGCCGACCTGGTGGGGGTCACGAGCTATGGCTTTCGCGGCGAAGCGCTGCCCGCCATCTGCTCCGTTGCCCAGCTCGAGGTGCTCACCGCCACGGAAGATGGGGAGGCCACGCTCGTGCGCGCCGCCGGGGGACAGGTGGAGAGCGTGGAGCCGGCATCCCGCCGGCAAGGCACCACGGTGTCCGTACGGCAGCTCTTCTTCAACACGCCCGCGCGCCGGAAATTCCTCCGCAGTGCGCGGTCGGAGTGGCGTGCCATCGCGGACACCCTCGTCACGCTCGCGCTCACGCGTCGCGACATCCGGCTGCGCGTCACGTCCGATGGACGCGAGGCGATCGCGCTGGCGCCCGCGCCCTCGCTTCGGGCGCGCGTGGCGGCCATCTGGGGGGCGGACTACGCGGCGCGTTTCGTCGACGTGGATGGCGTGAACGGCACGGTGCGCGTGGCGGGCATCGTGGAACGTCCCAGTGACGCTGGGACCGCCTCGCGGCGGGCCATCGTGCTCGTGACTGGCCGCGCGGTGCGCGACGGCGGCATCGCGCGCGCCGTCGAGAGCGCCTACCGGTCCACGTTGCCCTCGGGCGTGCGCCCGTCCTTCATCCTCGACGTGACGGTGTCGGCCGACGTCGTGGACGTGAACGTGCATCCGGCCAAGGCGGAAGTCCGGTTTCACGATCGATGGGGCACCGAGCGCGCCGTGGAGCAGATTGTGCAGCGCGCGTTAGGCACGCCCGACAGCGCGCCGTGGATGGGTGTGCGCACGTGGTCGCCGGGCAACGCGGGCAACGCGGGCGGCGCGGCTGGCGGCGAATCCCTGGCCGCGTTGCCGCTGCCGGGCGCGGGGCCGGCGGACGATGGACTATTCGCGCCGCCGCCGCTGGTGGCCGACGGCGTGCCCTCGCCCGCCTCCGGGGTGACCGCGACCGACGGGCCGGACGTCGTCGTCGTGCCGCCCCTGTTGCAGCTGCGGCGCACCTACCTCCTCTACGAACACGAGGAGGGAGTCGTGCTAATCGACCAGCACTCGGCGCACGAGCGCGTGCTGTACGAGCGGTTCATGGGGGCGCTGGAGCGTGGCGACTCATCATCGCAGCGGCTGCTCTTTCCGGCCACGGTGCACCTGGCCCCCGAGGACGCCGAGGCGTTCGAGGGGAGCGCCGATCTCCTCTCCCGCATCGGGTACGGCATCGAGGCGTTCGGCGGACACACGCTGCTCGTCACCGCCGTGCCCACCCCGCACGCGCGCTTCGACGCCCTGCAATGCCTGCGCGACACGCTATCGGCGCTGAGCGGAGGACGCGACGCCAGCGCACATGCGCGGCATGAGCGGCTGGCCGCCACCGTCGCGTGCAAGGCGGCCGTCAAGGCAGGTGACGTCCTGGCCGTCGATGAGATGCGCGCCCTCTTTCGCGCGCTGGTGGGGGTGAACCTCCCCGCCCATGACGTGCACGGCCGATCGACGATCGTGCGGCTGTCGTGGGACGAGCTGGATCGCCGCTTTGGACGTCGTTAGGCTTCCGATCGTCTGTGGCCCCACGGGCGCCGGAAAGTCGCGCCTTGCGCTGGCACTCGCCGAGGCGTCGGGGAGCACGATCGTCAGCGCCGACTCGCGCCAGATCTATCGGCGCTTCGACATCGGCACCGCCAAGCCGAGTGTTGAGGAGCAGGCGCGCATTCCGCACGCCTGCATCGACATCGTCGAGCCGGGAGAGCGCTACAGTGCCGCGCGATGGGTGCACCATGCCTCGGCGGCCATCGACCGGTGCCTGGACGCGCGAATTCCTCCGGTGGTCGTCGGCGGGACGGGCTTCTACCTGCGCGCGCTCGTCGCACCACTCTTTGCCGAGCCGTCGCTCGACCCGGCGCAGCGGCAGGCGCTGGCCCGGGATCTCGACCGGCTCTCGACGGAGGAACTGCGCCGCAAGTGCCGGGACGTCGATCCCGCGCGCGCGCACCTGGGCCGCACCCAGCTGCTGCGCGCCATTGAGGTGGCCCTGCTCAGCGGCGAGCGCATCAGCACCTTGCACGTGTACGCCGCACGCGACGCGCGCTACTCGGCCCGCTACCTGCTCGTGGATCCGGGACCGGTGCTTGCCGACTTGATTGCCGCGCGCGTGGATGCGATGCTCGCCCACGGGTGGATCGACGAGGTGCGCCACCTGGTGCGGGACATTCCGCCAGATGCACCGGCATGGAACGCGACCGGCTACGGCCTGATTCGTCAGGTGGTCACCGGCGCGCTTGGACTCACCGAGGCGCGCGAGCGCATCATCATCGCCACCCGGCAATACGCCAAGCGGCAGCGGACGTGGTTCCGGCATCAACTACCTGCGCACGACGTCGTGCGCGTGAATTCGGCGGCACCAGACGCGCTCGACGTGGCGCTGGCCTGGTGGCGTGAGGAGGAACAGGCGTGAAGATCGGCATCACCTGCTATCCCACCTATGGCGGCTCAGGGGCGGTGGCCACGGAACTCGGCATCGCGCTCGCGCAGCGCGGGCACGAGGTGCATTTCATCACCTACCAACAGCCGTTTCGGCTGCCGTCGTTTCTCCCCGGCGTGTTCTTCCACGAGGTGGACGTCGGCAAGTACCCGCTGTTCGAGTATCCCCCATACGACCTGGCGCTCGCGGTGCGGATGCACGAGGTGGTGCTGACCCACGGGCTGGACCTGCTGCACGTGCATTACGCCATTCCGCACGCCACCAGTGCGTGGATCGCGAAGGAGATGCTGCGGGAGACCGGCCGCGACATCCAGGTCATTACCACGCTGCACGGCACCGACATCACCATCGTGGGACAGGATCGCTCGTTCCATGCGATCACCAAGTTCTCCATCGAGAAGTCGGACCGCATCACGGCCGTCTCACAGTTCCTGCGTGATGAGACGTTCTTTGCCTTTGGCTGCACCGGCTGCGCGGTGGAGGTGATCCACAACTTCATCGATCCGCAGCTATACGACCGCTCGCGCTACGCCCCCGTGCTGCGCCACCAGGTGGGGGGGGAGAACCGCAAGGTCCTGATGCACGTCTCCAACTTCCGCGCGGTGAAGCGCGTGCGCGACGTGGTGCGCATCTTCGCCCGCGTGCAGGAGGTGCTGCCGTCCACGCTGGTGATGGTGGGAGACGGTCCCGATCGCAGTGAGGCGGAGGACGAAGCGCGACTGCTGGGTGTGGAGCGGGACGTCCACTTCCTCGGCAAGATCGAGCGCGTGGCGCCGCTGCTTGCCAGCGCCGACCTCTTTCTCCTGCCCAGCGATCGCGAGTCGTTCGGGCTGAGCGCGCTGGAGGCGCTCGCCTCCGGTGTCCCCGTGATCGGTTGCAACGTGGGAGGACTACCGGAAGTGGTGCGCGAAGGCGAGACTGGGGCGCTGCGAACGCCGGCGGACGTGGATAGCATGGCCGCCGCCGCGATCGACATCCTGCGGGACCCCGCGCGATGGGCGGAGATGAGCCGCCTCGCCGCCGAGGATGCGCGGCAACGCTTTTCGCAGGAGGCGGTCGTGGGCCAGTACGAGGCGCTGTACGAGCACACGCAGCTGGCACGCTGACCCGTCACCGAGTCCCCCGTTTCGAGCGATGCGGCACGGAAGTGCCGCGATCCATCCCCGTTTCCCCGGCATGACAATATTCCAGGCGCTGGTGTTAGGCATCGTGCAGGGACTCGCCGAGTTCCTGCCCATTAGTTCGTCCGCGCACCTGGCGCTCGCGCCCTGGGCCTTCGGCTGGACCGACCCCGGGCTTGCGTTCGACGTGGCGCTGCACCTGGGCACGCTCATCACGGTGCTCTGGTACTTCCGGCGTGAATGGGCGGCGCTGATCGTGTCCGGCCTTCGCATCGTGCGGCGCCGGCGCGTTGAGACGCCCGAGGAGTGGCGTGTCGTGTTCCTCGTAATCGCGACCATTCCCGGCGCCATCGCGGGCCTGTTGCTGGAGAAGCAGGCCGAGACCGCCTTTCGTTCGCCGGCGCTGATGGCCACAACACTGATGGTGATGGGCGTGCTGCTCTGGGCGGCGGACCGGTTCATGGCCCAGCGGCGGCACATCGATGACATGAACTGGCGCGATGCGCTGCTGGTGGGACTGGCGCAGGCGTGTGCCCTCATTCCGGGATTTTCGCGCTCCGGCTCGACCATCACCGGGGCGCGGTTGCTGGGGCTCGACCGGACCAGCGCGGCGGTGTTCTCCTTCCTGCTCAGCATGCCCATTACCGCCGCCGCCGCGGTGCTGAAGGTGCCCGAGGCCGTGCAGGCCGGCGTCTCTCCGCAACTCGTGGTGGGGGTGGTGTCCGCGGCCATCAGTTCGTGGCTCGCCATTTCCGTGCTGCTGCGCTATGTGAGTCGACACAGCTACGGCCTCTTTGCCGCGTACCGCTTGGCGTTAGGCATCGCGATCTTCGCCACGCTCGCCGTGCGCGGCGACGCGCTCGGACGGTGACGTACGACGGCTGGGAGGAAGAGGAGATCCGGCGCTTCCTCGACGCGCCGCGCGTGGCGCTGCGCGCGTCGGTGGGATCGACCATGGACCTGGCACGCGAACTGGCGGACGATGGCGCACCGTCGGGCACCGTGGTGCTGGCTGACGAGCAGACGCACGGCAGGGGACGGGGGGGGCGGTCGTGGACCTCGGAGGCGGAACGCGGGCTCTGGCTGACGCTCCTCGAACGTCCGGCCGACGCCGGGGCGCTCGACGTGCTTTCCCTGCGGGTGGGGCTGGCGGCCGCCGGCGTGCTCGACCGGCACGCGGACGCGCCGGTGCAGCTCAAGTGGCCCAACGACCTCATGTTGCCCGCGGGCAAGCTGGCGGGCATCCTGATCGAGACGCGCTGGCGCGAACAGCGGCCGGAGTGGGTCGCCATCGGCATCGGCATCAACGTGCAGGCGGCCGCCGGCGTGGCACGCAGCGCCGCGTTAGGCGTGGGGTGCCGGCGGATGCACGTACTCGGCGAGCTGCTGCCGGCGGTGCGCGCCGTCGCGCGGCTCCGGGGGGCGCTGTCGAGGCCTGAGTTGCAGGAGTACGACCGACGCGACTGGGCACGCGGCCGCCGGGCCGAGGCGCCGGCCATCGGCAGGGTCGCCGGCGTTTCGCCGCAGGGCGCACTGCTCATCGACACCGCCGGAGGTACCGTGGCATGTGGCTCCGGATCGCTCGTTCTCGCAGGAAGGGAGCCATGATCCTCGTATTCGATGTCGGCAACACCGAGACAACGCTTGGACTGTTCGAGGGGGACGACCTTCGCGCCCACTGGCGCATCAAGACCGACGTCACGCGCACGCCGGACGAGATCGCGCTCACGCTGCGGGGCCTGCTCGCCGCTGGCGCGTGGACCCCGGGCAGCATCGACGGCTTGGCGATCGGGTCTGTCGTGCCAAGCATGACCGAGCCGCTAAGCGAGGCGTGCCAGCTGCTGTGCGGCGCCCGGCCGGTCATCGTCGATGCGCGATCGCCGCTGCCCATCACGCTCGACGTGCTCGAGCCGCTCACCGTGGGCGCCGACCGCATCATCAACACCCTGGCGGCGAGCCGCATCCTGCAGCACGACACTATCGTAGTCGACCTGGGCACCGCGACCACCTACGATTGCATCACCGCCGACGGCGTCTTTCTCGGCGGGGTCATCGCCCCCGGCGTGCGCACGTCCGCCGAGACGCTCTTCCGCCGCACGTCCAAGCTGCCGTCCACGGAGCTCGTGGCACCCACGCGTGTCATCGGGCGGCGCACCGAGGACTGCATCCGGTCGGGGGTGGTGCTGGGTGCGGCGGCGGCCATCGATGGACTCGTCCGCCGCATCAAGGACGAATGGCCGACGCCTCGCGACCCCGTTGTCGTGGCCACCGGGGGGCTGGCCCCTGTTATCGCGCCCCACTGCTCGAGCATCGACCGCGTGGACGTCCACCTGACGTTGGTGGGACTGCAGCTGGCGCACGCCCTCATTTCCGCCTCGCGGGCCTGACCCGCGGCCGCTCCGGCGGCCGCGGCCGCTCGGCGAGAAAACATTTCCCCCGAGGGGTACAATCAGGCGATCAGATAGTGTAACTTAATGTGTTACAATACGTTATGCGTTTAATCTGCAGTCGTTACGTCGCGACGCTCTGCCTTGACCCGCGGGGAGGGACTCTCTATTTTCCGCGCAGTCGTTAGCACTCCTATGGGTTGAGTGCTAACGGGAGGCGAGAGCCGAAATACTCAATTCTGACCCAGTTTGAAGGAGGGTTGTTCGCTATGAGCACGAAGAGCGCTGCCGGAATGAAGGTCTCTCCGCTCGCCGATCGCGTGGTTGTCAAGCCACTCGAGGACGCCGAGACAATGCGGGGTGGGCTGTACATCCCCGATACCGCCAAGGAAAAGCCGCAGCAGGGTGAGATCCTCGCCGTGGGACCCGGACGCTTCGAGGACGGCAAGCGCGTGCCGCTCGACGTCAAGGTCGGCAACAAGGTGCTGTACGGGAAGTACAGCGGCACCGAAGTGACGGTCGAGGGCGAACCGGTCCTCATCCTTCGCGAATCCGACGTTCTCGCCATCATCAACTAAGCCCGCCTGAGTCGTTAGGCGTCCGGAGTCTGCGGCACGGTCCGCCGGTCCGCGATCCTCCACGCCGCCTGCACACTCATCCGGGAACCCACAATCACGCTGAGGCACATAGTCCATGGCTGCTAAGGAACTCTATTTCGGCGTCGATGCGCGCGCGGCACTCAAGCGCGGCGTCGACAAGCTGGCCGATGCGGTAAAGGTCACGCTCGGCCCCAAGGGCAGGAACGTCGTCATCGACAAGAAGTTCGGCGCGCCGACGATCACCAAGGACGGCGTCACCGTCGCCAAGGAAGTCGAGCTCTCCGACGCGCTCGAGAACATGGGCGCACAGATGGTGAAGGAAGTCGCGACCAAGACCTCCGACGTGGCCGGCGACGGCACCACGACGGCGACGGTCCTCGCGCAGGCTGTCTACCGCGAAGGACTCAAGAACGTCACCGCCGGTTCGAACCCGATGGCGCTCAAGCGCGGCATCGACAAGGCCGTCGCCGCGATCGTCGAGGAGCTCAAGAAGATCTCCGTCCCCACCGCCGGCAAGAAGGAAATCGCCCAGGTGGCTTCCATCTCCGCGAACAACGACAAGGAAATCGGTGAGCTCATCGCCGATGCCATGGAGAAGGTCGGCAAGGACGGTGTGATCACGGTCGAGGAAGCGCGTGGCATCGAGACGACGCTCGAGACGGTGGACGGCATGCAGTTCGACCGCGGCTATATCTCGCCGTACTTCGTCACCGATCCGGACAAGATGGAGAGCGTGCTCGATGACGCGATGATCCTCATCCACGACAAGAAAATCTCGTCGATGAAGGACCTCCTGCCGGTGCTGGAGAAGGTCGCGCAGATGGGCCGCCCCCTGCTCATCATCGCCGAGGACATCGAGGGCGAGGCCCTCGCCACGCTCGTCGTGAACAAGCTCCGCGGCACGCTCAAGGTTGCCGCGGTCAAGGCGCCGGGCTTCGGCGATCGCCGCAAGGCGATGCTTGAGGACATTGCCAAGCTCACCGGTGGACAGGTTGTGAGCGAGGAAGTCGGCTTCAAGCTCGAGAATGCCGTCGTCACCGATCTCGGCGGCGCCAAGCGTATCGTGATCGACAAGGACAACACGACGATCATCGACGGCGCCGGAGAGTCCGATGCCATCCAGGGTCGCGTGAAGGAGATTCGTGCCGCGATCGACAAGTCCACGTCGGACTACGATCGTGAGAAGCTCCAGGAGCGTCTCGCGAAGCTCGCCGGTGGCGTGGCCGTCATCAACGTCGGCGCCGCGACCGAAGCGGAGATGAAGGAAAAGAAGGCCCGCGTGGAAGACGCGTTGCACGCGACGCGTGCCGCCGTCGAAGAGGGCATCGTGCCCGGCGGTGGTGTGGCCCTGATTCGCGCCCAGCGCGCGCTCAAGGGTCTCAAGGTCGACGAGAACGATGAGCAGATCGGCGTCGACATCGTCCGTCGCGCCATCGAGGAGCCGATCCGCATGATCGTCGCCAACGCCGGTGGCGAAGGCTCCATCGTGGTGGAGAAGGTGCGCAGCTCGAAGGATGATGCGTTCGGCTACAACGCGCTCACGGACACCTACGAGAACCTCGTCACGGCCGGCGTCATCGACCCGACGAAGGTGACCCGTACCGCGCTGCAGAACGCGGCCTCCATTGCCGGCCTCCTGCTCACGACGGAAGCACTCGTCGTCGAGCGGAAGGAAGAGAAGGGCTCCGCTCCGGCGGGCGGCCCCGGTGGTGGCATGGGCGGCATGTACTAGGCCCACACGGCCAGCAGTCAACGAACGGGGGAGCGGCGATGATGCCGCTCCCCCGTTCGCCGTTCCACGGTGCCGTCTCGCGAACGGCTCAGCCGCCCTCGAGCAGTGCGTGTACCCTGTCCGCGCCATCCACACCGGTCACGACATCCTTCAGCAGTCCGTCCTTGATGTCGTAGACCATGCCGTGCAACTGCGGGCGTCGCCCGCGCTTCCATGCCCGCTGCACGATGGGAGTGCGCGCGAGCTGGTGCACCTGACGGAGCACGTTCAGCACCGCCAGGCGATTGAGGCGCTCCTCGGGATCGGCATAGGCGTCGAGCTCGGCCTTGTGCAGTTGCAGCAGTTCGCGCACCCCCGAGAGCCAGTGGTCCACGAGGCCGAACGACGCCTCGCTGGCGGCCGCCGACACGCCGCCGCACTGCAGGTGGCCGCACACAATCACGTGCTCCACGTCGAGCATCTCCACCGCGTACTG
>JBDSVW010000188.1:0-12344 GCA_039927015.1 Gemmatimonadaceae bacterium
GCGGTACGTCACCGGCTCTTCGCTCGTGCTCGATGCGGGGCTGCTGACGCGGTAGGCGCAAAGCCGCGCTTGCTGCCAGGCGTGCACGGCACGCGGGCACAGAAGGCTCTGGGCAAACAACGAAGAGCGCCGCCATCCCCAGGGGGACGGCGGCGCTCTTCGTTCGCGGGCGACTCGCGTCAGCTCTTCGCTGCGTCGGCGGCCACGGCCGGCTGCTCAGCGGTGCGAGCGGCGGGACGGTTGCGCTGGCCCCAGTGTGCGCGGGGCTCGGGCGGCTGCGAACGGCGGAAGAGCAAGTCGGTGTAATACTTCACGATCCGCTCCTGTACCGAAGCGCGGGTGTCGTTGGCGACAGCCTGGAAGGGTGCGTAACGATGCACATCCGAGGTGACGGTGAACCACCACCACGTCTCGACCGTCGCTCCACGCCGCTCCTCGACCGAGCAGGAATACGTGCGCCCACTGTCTTCGAAGTCAAAGCCCTTGATCATTTATTGCTCCGTCGAGGTGAACATCAATCTACTCCAATACGCTCTGCGACGAGCCTGACAAGGCGAGTCGGGGCACCGTGCATCGAGAGGCGCCGCTGCGACCGTCGTACCGAGCGTCCATGGTCGCGGCGTACCCAATGAGCCGCGACCGGGATCGATGTGCGTAAATTGTTCCAGTTCAACAATTTACACAAATTTGCCGTTTCGCGCTACCTCTTGTTCCCGAGGATTGTGCCCCGGCACGTGGGGGCGCCGCACCGACAGGGGTACCGCTTCTTCGCCGCGGGTGAGTGACGCTCCTCGAGGATGTAGGCGTAGTCGTAGGCCAGCTCCTCCCCGGTCACGATATCGGTGATGGTCTCGATCCAGATGCGCCCGTCCTCGATGACCGCGTCGCAGTTCGGCTCGCAGGAATGGTTGATGAAGCGCGCCTCGTTTCCGTTCACCGAGGCGTCCACGACGGCGTCGTCGTCGATGGCGAACAGGAAGGTGTGGTGACGCTCCCCTGCCACCTCGGGATAGCGCGCGTCGGCCTCGGCCGGTGTGAGGCGTTCTCCCGCGTACTCGATGAGCCGCACCCCCGGCGGGATGTATCGGGTGGCGAACGCCCCCAGCCCTTGCATGGGGGAGGGCCGGATTGCGAAGGGGAGCGAAGGGCGGGCATCGGCGGCGGCGGTCACGCCGGAAAGTTATCCGGGAGCCGGCGGTGCGCGGAGGTTCAACACGGCTTCGCTTCGAGCGTTTATCGTTAAGGGCGCGCGGAAGGTGAAGGCGCCGCTTGTCCTCCCTGGCGAGGTGATTCGGATGAATGAGAAGCAGTTGCAGGCGCTGGCGAAAAAGAATGCGGCCAAGGCCGTGAAGGCCGACAAGAAGCCGCGCCCGACGTACGATCCCACGCTCGAGGCCACGCGCGGTCCCGAGGGTACGGATGACAACGAAACGCAGCGGATGTTCAAGGAGATGAAGAAGCGGGAGTTCTAGGGTGCGCCTCCTTCGAGCCTCACTGATGGCGCTCGTGCTCGGTGGGACGCTGCTGCTCCCGGCATGCAGCCGAGGTGAGGGCGATTCGCTGCCGACCAGCGGATTCCGCGGCGTGTTGATTTCGCCGCCGCGGGAGAAGCCCGACATATCGCTCACCGACGCCGACGGGAAGCCGTTCAATTTTCGGCTGGGCACTGCCGGCAAGGTCACGCTGCTCTTCTTCGGCTACACGCACTGCCCTGACGTCTGCCCGCTGCACGCAGCGAACGTGGCCGCGGTGCTCAAGCGAATGCCGTTCGAGGAGCGCGACGCGATTCGCTTCGTCTTCGTGACGACCGATCCCGCGCGGGACACGCCGGCGCGCCTCAAGGAGTGGCTTGGCAACTTCGACCCGGGCTTCATCGGACTCACGGGATCGCAGGACGAAGTGAATCGCATGTTGTTTTCGCTGCGCATGCCACCCATCCAGCCCGATCCGCAACCGACCGACTCCGCCAACTATCTGGTGGGCCACGCGGCGCAGGTGCTGGCGTTTGGCAGCGATGGCCTCGCGCGCATCGAGTATCCCTTCGGTATTCGGCAGGAAGACTGGGCGAAAGACCTGCCACGGCTCGCTCGCGGGGAGATTCCGTACGCCGATTCCAGCGCGGCCGCCGGAGGCAATATCGACTTGCGTGCCGCGCCTGCCGCGGCAGTGCTACTCGAGCCGCCCCTGCGGGTGGTGGCGGCGCTCGTTCCCCGTCCCGCCACGCTATCCGAGGGGGCGCTGTATCTCGTTATCCGCAACAACGGGCGGGAGGACACGCTCGTCGGAGTCTGGAGCGAGGCGGCGAAGCGAGCGGAGATCCATTCGTCGCAGCCGGCCGCGGGCGGCATGACGCACATGTCGGCCGTGGAACGGATCGTTGTACCACAGGGCGGCACGTTGCAGCTGGTGCCAGGCGCGCAGCATGTGATGCTGTTCGACATCGGCCCTCAGCCCGAGGTGGGCCAGAGCCTACCCATCCGCCTGCGATTCTCCGGGCAGGGCGACGTGATTCTGGCGGCCAACGTGGTGAAATATGCGGACGTGGAGCGGCTGCTGGCCGGCGCTGTGGCCTCGATCGGCAAGTAGCGCACTTCCTCGCCGTCAGCCTTCATATTTCTCCCAGCGACTGACAGGCACCAGACGCAGCCGTCCCGGCGCGTGGCGCTTGTCACTTCTCATTCTGCAAGGTCATGCAATTCTGGTGTAGTGCGTCGAACAACGCCTGGACGTGGACATGGAAGGCGTATCCCGGCGTGTGGCTCTTCGTTGTCCTCATCGCCGCCGGGGCGTGGCAATGGAACCGGAGCGCGGCCGCGCGTTCGGGTATCGCCTCGGGGCCCATCCACCCCTTCCTCATCTTGGGACTTGTGACGCTCTGGCTGGCCCTCGACTGGCCCGTGGGCGCGCTGGGCGCGGGCTACCTGGCCAGCATTCACATGCTGCAGTTCCTGCTCATCGCGCTCGTGGCCCCGCCGCTGCTGCTGCGGGGGCTCTCGGCACAGGCGGTGGCCGGGGGTAACGGGACCTCGCGCGTTGGCACTCTGCTGCGCCGATTGGTGGAGCCGCCGCTCGCCGCGATCGTCTTCAACATCGTGGTGCTCATCACCCACCTGCCCACCGTGGTGGATGCGCTCATGCCCTCGCAGCTCGGGTCGATGCTCATCGACGTCTTGTGGCTGGCTGCGGGAATCATTTTCTGGTGGCCCGTGCTCTTTCCTGAGTTGTCGCGCAAGCGCTTCCCGCCGCCGCTTCGCATGCTCTACATCATGGTCGGGCTCATGTTCTCTCCCATCATGTTCGGACTCGCTGGATTCCTCGCCTACAGCGACACCCCGATGTACGGCCTCTACGAACTCGCGCCGCCCCTGCCCGGCCTCTCGTCGAAGGACGACCACCAGACGGCCGGCGCGCTGATGAGCGTCGGGGGTGCCTTCATCGCCTTCATCGCCATCTCGGTGATCTTCTTCAAGTGGTCCAGGACGGAGGCGTGACGGCTACCATCCCGAGGCCGGCGCACGCCCGCCGCCCCCTGATTGCAGCTGCAGCCTCCCTTCTCCTCGCTTCCATCCCGCTCCTCGCGCAGCAGCCGGTGTATGATGGACGGCAGCGCGCCACCACGGCCGCCCTCCCGCTGTTCGAGGACTCCATTCGAGTGGACGGTTCGCTCGACGAGGGCGTCTGGCGCAGGGCCGCACTGTTGACCGGCTTCTCGAGTTACCTGCCTATCGACAATCGACCCGCCGACGACTCCACCGAAGTCTTTGTGTGGTACTCGTCCACCGACATGTACATCGGCGTGCGCGCGTATGAAGCGCATGGGCCGGTGCATACGACCCTCGCGGCGCGCGACAAGATCGACAGCGACGATTACATCCAGATCCTGCTGGACCCCTTCAACGACCGGCGACGCGCCTTCGTGTTTGGCGTGAACCCGCTGGGGGCGCAGGCAGATGGCGTGCGCACGGAGGGCACCGCGGCACCCCAGCTCCGCGGGCAGACCTTTGGTTCCAACCCGCCCGCGAACCTCGATCTCTCACCCGACTTCCTCTTCGAGTCGAAGGGACGACTCACCGCGTACGGCTACGAGATCGAGCTGCGCATTCCGCTCAAGAGCCTGCGCTTCCAGGGCGCCGCCGAGCAGCAGTGGGGGGCCCAGGTGCTGCGATACGTCCAGCATTCGGGCTACCAGCAGACATGGACACAGGCCCGCCGCGGCTCGGCGTCGTTCCTTGGCCAGTCGGGAATCTTCAGCGGGCTTCGCGACCTGAGCCGCGACGTGGTGGTGGAGCTGAACCCGGAACTCACCGAGTCGCTCGACGGCACGCCCTCGCCGGACGGATGGCAATATGACTCCCGGCCGACGTTAGGCGGCAACGTGCGGATGCGGCTCGTGCCGAACATCATGCTCAACGCCACCGTACGTCCCGACTTCTCGCAGGTGGAGGCGGACGCGGCACAGGTGGCCGGCGACACCCGCTTCGCCCTGTTCTTTCCGGAACGGCGCCCGTTCTTCATCGACGGGATCGAATTGTTCGACGCGCCGAACAATCTCGTCTACACACGGCGCATCGTGCGGCCCGACGCGGCGGTGAAGCTGACCGGTCGCGTGGGACGAACCACCGTGGCGTACATGGGAGCGGTGGATGCTGCGTCCTCCTCGGAAAGCGGAAAGGATCACCCGCTGTTCAACGTCCTGCGCCTGCGGCAGGACCTCTTCAGCGCGTCCACCGCAGGACTGACCGTCACCGACCGGACGGAGGGCAGCGGCTTCTCGCGCGTGGGCGAGGTGGATACGCGTGTCGTGTTCGGCAAGGTGTACACCTTCAACGCCACCGCCGGCGGCAGCGCGAAGCGCTCGCCCGCGGGCGGGGGAACGTTGACCGCACCGTTGTGGGACCTGGGCATCAATCGCACGGGGCTGCGCTACGGCCTCCGCTACACGTTCAGCGGCAACGGGCCCGACTTCGAGGCCGCCAGCGGCTACGTGCCGCGCAACGACTACGTGAGCGCCACCTTCTACAATCGCATCTCCTTCTTCGGCACACCGGGGTCGCTCGTCGAGAGCCTTGTGATGCGGCAGGGGCTGGACCAGATCTGGCTTTACGACCGATTCTGGAACGGCGCGAGCGTGCAGGAGACGAAGCTGCAGCTGGAGACCGTGCTGAACATTCGCGGGGGCTGGGTGGTGAGCGTCACGCCAGTGCGCGAGTCGTGGCTGTTCGACGCCCGGAAGTACTCGCGCTACGCCACTGTGCAGCCACGGCCTGGCGCGCCCCAGCTCGCGGACACCGTTGCCTTCGCGACCTCCGCGCGCACGCCCACCTACGTGGCGCTCATTCGCGTCAACACGCCGCAGTACCGGCTCTGGTCGGGTCGCTTCACCTCGTTCATTGGCCGCGATGTGGACTTCTACGAGACCGCCCCCGCACACCGCACCGACCTCACCGCCGACATCGACTTCCGTCCCTCGGCGCAGTTGCGCCTGACGACGTCGTACCTGTACAGCGAGTACACACGCTGGCGCGACGGCACGACGCTATCCCGGGCTAACGTGCCGCGGGTGAAGGTGGAGTACCAGCTCACGCGCGCCCTCTTCCTCCGCTTCGTGGGACAGTACGACAGCCGGCACCGGGACGCCCTGCGCGATCCGGCCACCGATCGCCCTATCCTGCTCGGCAGCGACCACTCCTACGCCCCCGCTGCCGCCATGGTGACGCGCGATTTCCGCGTGGACTGGCTCTTCTCCTACGTCCCGAGTCCTGGCACCGTGCTCTTCGCCGGCTACGGCAGCTCACTCACCGAGCCCAAGGCATTCCAGTTCAGGAAGCTGGAACGACTGCGGGATGGGTTTTTCGTGAAGCTGAGCTATTTATTGAGGAGATAGAAGACGAGAAGACGAGAAGACGAGGGCGTGTTTAGTTCGTTGCCTGGGAGCGGTGCGCGGTCAGCAATTGCTCGGCGTAGTCTATTCCCGCGATCGTTCTTGAGCCGTGCCATGAGAGCAGTTCGCCGTCGGCGGGCACGAGGCGATTCCGGTCGATGCCGGTTGCCGACTCGATTTCCTCAGCGTGCCGGTCTCCGAACGGAAAGGGTTCCGACGACAGCAGCACCACATCGGGGTTCGCCGTCCGCAATTCGTCCAGCGTGATGGTTGGGTAGCGCGTGTCGCGCGATCCGAACACGTTCACGCCGCCCGCCAGCTCCAGCATGGCGCCCACGAACGTGTCGTCGCTTACCGTCATCCACGGCTCGCGCCAGATGAGGTATGCGTAGCGCACCGGAGGCAGCGCGCTCGCCGCGTTGCGCACGCGCTCGGCGTTGCGCTCGATCTCGACCGCAATCCGCTCGCCCGCGAACGCACGTCCGACCGCCGTTGCGATGGAGCGAACCATCGCAGCGGTGTCCCATGCGGTTCTCGGCATGCTGGAGTGCACCCTTATGCCCGCGGCGCGCAGGGCATCGGCATCCTCGCGCCGGTTCTCTTCCTCGTTCATCAACACGAGGTCCGGCGCGAGTTGCACGATGCGATCGAGCTTGGGGTTTTTCGTGCCCCCCACCTTCTCGATGCCTGCCACCCATTCGGCCGGGTGAATGCAGAACTTCGTGCGCGCGACCACTTCGTCGGCGGCGCCGAGGTCGTGCAGCAGCTCAGTCAGCGATGGGCAGAGGGAAACGAGGCGCATACCCGGAATCTATGCGAACCCTCAGGCGGGGTTGAAGAACTCCTCGTGGACGACCTTGCCATTCTTGATCGTGGGCACGGCCGTCTCGTTGATCTTGCCCCGCTTGCCAGTCGCGTTCGGTGTGACGTCCAAGGTGTACTCGACGATGAACTGGCCGCCGTTCGTCGGCTCGGCCGCGTCTAACGCGATGCACGCAATCGCGGCGCACCTCCTAGGAGATGCGCCGCGATTCCTTCAGCCGGGGCCGGCGGTTGGCCGGTCCCGGGATTTCGTCAGAAGCTGGGGTTCGTTTCCTTCTCCGACAGAGGAGTGACGAAACACAGGGCCCGTCCCGTCATGTCATCCGACACGCCGGGCCGGTTGAGCGCTGCCCAGCGACGGAAGTCGCCGAGGCGTCGCCCTTCCATCCATAACTCGATGCCACGCTCACGCTTGAGGGCGACCCATGCTTCCGTTGCGGTGGTAGCGGTCCACGGAGCAAGA
Source organism: Gemmatimonadaceae bacterium (assembly GCA_039927015.1). GTDB lineage: Bacteria > Gemmatimonadota > Gemmatimonadetes > Gemmatimonadales > Gemmatimonadaceae > SCN-70-22. The sequence continues at coordinate 7,167 of JBDSVW010000188.1, forward strand.
CCGAGCAATACGCGGCGACCATTCACGAGCGTCATCGCCCCGGGAATGTCTCCCGCCACCAGCTTCACCTCCGCCTCGACGAGGCGCATCTCCCACCCGGTCGAGAGGTTGATCGCGGAGGTGGTGGCCGGATACTTCGTCTGGAAGTACCAGCGCACCCGTCCCAAGCTGCCCACCGCGGCGTCGCCCACCAGCACCGTGAGGCTGCTGTCGAACGGCACCCGCGGATCCTTCGTGGTCTTGCGATAGTTCTCGTAGTACGTGTTCCACACCGTGTGGGCGCGGTACGGCTGGTTGGCCGTTGCCCAGTAAATGCGGTTGTACTGGTCGAGGTCCGTGACGTAGTACGGCATGCGATAGGCGAAGGTGCTCGCGACCGTGGCCGCATCGCTCGCGGCACCGCTGAGGTTTCCGCGGTCGAGTCGCACCGAGGCGCGCCCTGCCGTGGCTGCCGTCACGAAGTTCGCATTGGCCGCGGCGGTGGCGACCGCGATGGCCTCCGTGAAATTCGCCTCGGCCCGCTCGAGGTACACGGTGTACGCCTGCCTGGCGCCACCATTGATTACGCCGTCGCAGAAATTCTCCCCGAGCAGGCGATTGGCGTACCCGGCCCAGATCAGGGCCTGCGCGTATGTCGCACTCTTGGCCGCATCGGTCGCTCCGAGGATCGTTTTCGTGCGGCTGACGGCATCTTCCGCCGTCCAGCGCGCCCGCTGGGCGAAATTCCACCAGGTGTTGCCATCGTCATCGGCAATGATACCCACCTGCTGGCGTGGTGTGATGCCGAAGGAGCCCGTGGAACCCGCCGGGTGGATTTCGCGGGCGACGGCTGCGCCCGTGTAGGCCACCCAGTTGAGCGCCTCCGCCACGTCGCGGCCCGCGCCGTTCACCACCGAGGTGAGCGCGTTCCTGTCGTTGAGTGAGGCTGCCACGATAGGTCCGGGGTTCGTGGCATCCAGCTGGCACCCGGCGATCAGTGTCGCAAGCGCAGGCGTGACCCATAGGATGCGTCGCACGCTCGTCTGAAAAATCGTCATGGTCATTGGCGTATTCCTCAGAACGAAATGCGGAGGGAGGACAGGAACACCGCGGGCGCCGGGATGTGCTCCGAGATGTAGCGGACGCCGACGTTGAAGCCGTCGTTGCCGGACATTTCCGGATCGAACATCGGCATGCCGTAGTTGCGACGGAAGATGTTCTGCGCCGACAACACGAACGAGCTGCTGGTAGTGCGCGGAATCAGGCGACCCAGCGGCACCGTCACCGTCACGTCGCGGATCTTGAAGAAGTCCGCGGGGAAGATGAACATGTCCTGCCTGACATTGGCCGGGATGCAGGTGAGCGTTTCACGGACGGTGATCGGCTTGGCTGCGGCGATGTTCTTGTACGCATCGAAGCAAGTGGGCCACAGCACCGAGCGCGTGAGCGCCTGGAACGAGGCATCCTCCTCGATGAACGCACCGCCCTGATACTCACCGCGCACAGAAAGACTGATGTTCTTCCACGTGCGGATGTTCACGTTGCCACCGATGATCTTGGTGGGGTTGCTCGGCCCGAAGTTGTAGTTGGACGAGGTATCGGGTGCGACGCCGCGCGCATTCGGGTTCCGGATGATCTTGCCGCGGAGCACAGGCGCGGGCTGTCCTTCGATGACCCAGCCGAAGTTGCCGATGCTGAAGGCGGGGGCACCGCCGAGGCTGAGCACCTTGCTGTTGTTGGTGCTGATGTTCACGCCGGCCTGGAGGCCGAGCATGGGACGGTCGACCAGCGTGGCGTTGATCGCGGTCTCGATGCCGGACTTCTCCATCTCGCCGACATTGCCCAGCGTGTTGTTCAGGAAACCGAGGGACGGAACGGAGCGCACGTTGAACAGTGCGTCGGTGGTCTTGGCCTTGAACCAGGTGAAGTCCACGTTGAGGCGACCACTCAAGAGACTCTGGTCGAAGCCGATCTCGAGCTCCGTGGTGCGCTCGGGTCCCAGCTTCGGGTTGCCGAGGTTGTTCGGTCGCACCGCCACCGCGCCGCCCCAACCCACTTGGTTGTACGTGCGGACGGCGTCAAAGGCACCCGGCGCTCGGCCGGCCGTTCCGTAGGCGGAGCGGAGCTTCAGGGTTCCCAATGCGGGATTCCAGAAGGATTCGTCGCTGACGACCCACGAGCCGCTCACCTTCGGGTAGGTCTGGAAACCGAAATCGGCACCGAACGCGGAGTTGCCGTCGATGCGTCCGCCCACGGTGACGAAGTAGCGGTCCTTCAAGCCGAACAGCGCCTGACCGAAGGCACCCCCGGTGATGACCGTCTGCCGGTTCTCATCCGCGTTCTTGAGACCGCCGCTCGCGACGGTTGGTGCGGCAGGCGTTGCGAAATTCTGGCTGAATGCGACGACGTCACCGACGAGCGAATTCACGTACTGCGTGCCCGCGGAGGCAGTCACGCGCAGGTCGTTGGTGAGGTTGAAGTCGTAGTTGTTCACCCAGTCGGTGCTGATGGTCGTGTTGAACCACTGCTGGTTCTGGATCACGCCCAGCGGCACACCCGGGAATCCGTATGGACGGACATTGCGATTCTCCAGCGCCGCGCGATCGAGGCCGACCGTGAACCGGCTCGAGAAGCGCTCGATGGGCGTCCACGTGCCGGTCGTGCCGAGCACAAGCCGGTCGATGGTGCTGTTCAGCTGCTGACGGAACACCTGCGCAATGGTATCCGGGTTCGAGGAACCGAAGTAGTTGCGGTCCCGCCGGAAGGCATTGAGCGTCACGCCCTGCGCGTTGTTTCCGGCGGGCGTGTTGGAGATGAGGTTGTTGGTGTACGCGCTGTTCCAGCTGACCGCGAGCTTCCGCATGGGCGCGAAGTCCACATTCGCGCGCACCTGGTACTTCTTCTCGCGATCGTTCGGCAGGATACCGTCGGTGTTGTCCGCGCCGGCGGACACGAGGTAGCGCAGGTCGTTGGCCCCACCGCCCACCTGCATGTTGGCGCCGAAGCGGCCACCGTTGCGCAGGAAGGGATCCATGAACAGCAACGGCACCTCGTCGGTGCCGAACTTCTGCAGCTTGCTGATGCCTGTGTTGAGCTGCGCCTGCCACTTGGCGGCGCCCTGGGTGCCGCGCTTGGTGAAGATCTGGATGACGCCCGCGGCGGCGTCGGTGCCGTACAGCGTCGCGGCGGCCGCGCCCTTCACGATCTCGATGCGATCGATGTCGTCGGGGTTGATGTCGTTCAGCGGGCTGGAATACGAGTTCGCGCCCCGCTGCGTGGTGCCGGTGAAGATGCCGTTGCGCGGATACTCATCGCTGCGCGTGCGCACGCCATCGATATAGATGAGCGGCTGGTTGCTGAGCGCCACGCTCGTGCTGCCGCGCAGGCGGATGGCCGACCCGCCGCCCGAGTTGCCCACGTTGCCGGCCACGGTGACGCCCGCCACGCGGCCGGCGATCATGTTCGACAGGTTGGTCGTGACTTCCGGGGCCTCGGAGATCTTGATCTGGCCGATGGAGTTGCCCACCTCGCGCTTGCGTGCGGAACCACCGGTGCCCGTCACGACGACTTCATCGAGTGACACGGCGCTCTGCGTGAGCGCGAAATCCAGCGTGACCGTCGCGCCGGCGGTGACGGTGACCGACTTCTCGGTGGGCGCGTAGCCGATGAGGCGCACGCGGACGACGTGCGTGCCGGGAGCGACCGCGCCGATGGAGAACGTTCCATCGGTGTTGCTCAGCGTGCCGAGTGTGGTTCCCGCGACGCCCACCTGCGCATTGCCCAGGGGTGCGGAGCTGGCCGCATTCGTCACTCTCCCTCGAATGGTTCCCTGCGCCTGCGCGCCTAACAGCGAGGGGCCGAGCGCGAACAGGAGCGCGCCGGCAGCCTGCCAGACGACTTTCCTTCGACGACGACTGTGCATTACATGCTCCAATGAGGAGTGAGAGAAGCGCGGCTGCACGTGCGTGGCGAGGTCGAGGGACGAGAGCACGAGATCCCGCGTCCGCACACGTTCGTGCCCCCCGGGAGAGGCGTCGCTTTTTGCCCCGGATTCGCCCGGCAAAGCATCGGGGCAGGCATGATCCGTGTCAACACACTTGGGACGATATCTCAGCCGGCGTGCACCAGCATCCCGATGAACGGCAACCCGGGGCGTTTCTGGGTCGTCCTTTCCTGGTTGGTCCATTAAGATCATCCCACACTCGCCATGCTCTCGCCACACTCCTCTCCCACGCTCCGGGCGCTCCTCGATCAGGGGCGTCTCGCGGAGGCGCGCGGACGGCACCTGGAGGCGCGAGAGCTGTACGAGTGCGGATTGCACTCCCTGGCGCCGGCATCCGCACCGGAGATGGCGGTCCAACTGTTGATTGCGGTGGGTCGCACGCATCTCGCGTCGGGAAGCATCGGGCCAGCCCGCGAGGTCGTGGAGGCCGCCATCGCGCTGGCGCAGGCGCCGGGACTGGAGGGGGCATTGGCAACAGCCCTCGCGGCACGCGGTCGCATGCGCCGGCTGGAGGGAGAGCTGGTTGCCGCGCAGGCCGACTTCGTCGCGGCGCGCCACCATGCCCTGTCGGTGACTCGGCACGACGTGGCGGCGCTGAGCGCGAGCGAGCTCGCCACCCTGGCCGAACTGCGCGGCGTGACGGACGAGGCGGTGCAGCACATGGAAATTGCGGTGAGCGATTTCCGCGCCGCGAGCGACCACGCCGGCGCGGCACGCGCACTGGAACGGCTGGCTTCGTTGTACGCTTTTCTCAAACGATGGAATGCGGCGGAGCAGGCGTTTGCGGAGGCGGCCGCCCCCGCTCCGGGCGAGGGTGAAGACGCGCGCATCGCGGAACTCGAGCTGGCGCGTGCGGACATGGCCCTCGACCGCGCCAACGTGGAGCGCGCGAGTGCCTCGGCGACGCGCGCACTCGAGGCGGCGCGGCGCGCTGGGGAGGGCGCGCTCGTCGCCCGGGCCGTGCTCCTGCAGGGCATCGTGGCCCGCGAGACCGGCGACCTCCCGCTCGCCCAGCAGACGCTGGAGCACGCCTATCGTCAGGCGCAGTCGCGCGAGGATCTGCTGCTGCAAGCGGAGGTCGCGAAGGAGATCGCCGACCTCTTCGCCCGCCAGGAACGACACGGGCAGGCACTGCACGCGCTCGATCGCGCGTACCGCGCCCTCATCCAGTTGCGCGGGCGCGAGCTCGCGCCCGC
>JBDSVW010000189.1:0-23291 GCA_039927015.1 Gemmatimonadaceae bacterium
ACAAATCGTGGACAGCGCCCGCCTGCGCCGGCTGCCCACGGCCCCACTGGTCAACCGTGCCCTGCAGGGCGCGGCGCGCAAGGTACCCGGGCCACGGGTGGTCGCGTTGGTGCGCGCCCATGCCGACTCCATGTGGGCAGCGCGCGAAGCCCTCGGCGCCGACGCCGGTCCCGATGAGATCGATGCGGGAGGAAGCGCACTGCGTGCTGGAGCGTCGCGCGCGTCGCTGCGTTCGCTGCGTTCCGCACGACCGTCTGGCACGGCCATTACGGCGCTGGTAGTGCTCACCGATCTCCTGTCACGCGGCGTCGCCCCCGTCGATGCGGCCAGCGCGGTGACGTCCCTCGCATCGCGCTCCACCGATGCAGCGCTGCTGATGTTCCAGGGTGCCTTGACGCGCGACGGAACGCCTGAGTCACGCGAACGACTGCAAGCCATGGTCGAAGGTGTGGTGCGCCAGATCCCTCGGCAACCCGACGCCCCCGCACGCATGCCCGATGAAGTCCCGGCCCCTTCGCTACGGGGTGCCGGGTCGGCCGGAGCGCAGTCAGCCAACGAATCCGCACCGTCGGCGGGCCACCCCGCGCGACGATGACCGGCGCCGTGGAGCTCGCGTCGGTCTCCGACGGGTCCGACGGATCGCCGCACGGCGCGCAGGGACGGGGAGTGTTCAGCTTCCCGTTAGGTGGTGCGTGGAGCATGGCGACCGGGGCCGCGCTCAGCGTGGGCCCCGGGGACGCTGGCGACAGATGGAGCACGGGCGTCACGCTGACGCGGGCCTTCCGTACGGCGGCGCCCTTGGCCGCCAACATCTGGATGTCCGGGGAGCTCCGCGTGCCGATTGCCCGGACGCGCGGCGCAATCCCCCTCAACTCGAGCCTCGACCTGCGCGGCCTCTCGACACGCCGCGCCTCCGACGCCGCATATGCAGTGGGTGGCGAACTGCTGCAGCGTCTTCGGGGAACGGCACGCGTGGGGACGTCGCTCGAGATCGGCCAGCACCGCTTCTCGCGTAGGGAGCTGGCCAGGAGCCCGGCTCGGGGGGCATCCCCACCGACACGCTCATCTCGCGGCCCGACACCGCGCGGAGCAACGTGGCGACCCGCACGATGTGGCGCGCGATCGACCGTACGACCATGCGCGGTCTGATCTCCCTGAGTTCCCCGTCGACCTTCCTGTACGGCAGCGTGACCCGGCGCATCGGCGGCCGCGGTCCCGCGCCGGATTCGACGCGACGCGCGAGCCGGTCGTTGCTCACGTTAGGCGCGGAACGCCGCATCACGCCCGGTGCGACCCTGGTTGCGCAGTGGGCGTCCCACGATCCAGCGCTCGTTATGGGATCGTCCTCGCTGGCCGACGTGCGCATGCGACTGGGCATCCGGCTCGACCGCGCGGGGCGCCCCGCGACCCCTGTCAGGAGCGCTGCCTCACGCGGGCGCGCCGCGCTGGCGATGACCGTGGTCGCGCAGCGCGGAGCGACGGGCGCGGCGAGCCCGGTACAGGTAACGGTGCACGGGCCCGATGCGCGCTCGGTGGAGGTTGATGGCGACTTCACGGGCTGCCAACCATTGCCCTGCTCGCCAGCGCCCCCGGCATTTGGTCCGGGGACTTCTCGACCACCAGCCGGATCGTCCGCCTGCGCGTGCGCATAGATGGCGGGGCGTGGGAGATTCCGGAGGGCGCCCTCGCACAGCGCGACGACTTCGGTGACATGGTGGGGGTGTTCGTGCTGCACACGCCGGAGGACGAGTAGCGTCGGCAGGGGACGGGCGTGTAGGTCGAATCAACGCGCGGTGCAGCCGGGGCGTAGATTGCCGGGATCGGCAGCTCTCTGGCCAACCTCGGCTGCCGCCGAGGAAGAAGGCCCCGCTCCCTCCCCTCCACCGAAGCCGCCATGTCCTCTTGGTCGTACTCACGAGCCGCAGTCGCGCTCGCACTCGCCGGTGGCGTGCTCGCCTCCTGTCGCACCGCTCCAGCCCCGGCACCCAGTCCCGCAGCGAATGCCGCTCGGCCCGGTGGCCAGACTGCTCCCGCGCAGGCGGGTGACACCGCCCGCGCAGCAGGCGGCGCCGGCGGTGCAGCCGCTGACCCGCAGCCGCGTCCCTACAATCGTGTGATCACCCCCCAGGCGACCTCGCGCCCCGGGTTCTTCAAGACGCATCGCATCGGCAGCCGCGTGCTGTTCGAGATACCGCGTGGCGCGATGAACAAGGAGATGCTGCTCGTGTCGCGCGTCGCGCGCGTGCCGGTGAACGCCGGCTACGGCGGCCAGCAGGTGGGTCCGCGCCGCGTGGTGAAGTGGGAGCGTCGCGACAACCGCGTGTTCCTGCGCAACGTGTCGTACGAAACAGTGGCCGATTCCACCACGTCGATCTATCAGGCCGTGCGCAATTCCAACTACGACCTGATTCTCGCCGGCTTCAACGTGGAGTCGTACGGTCCCGACAGCGCGGCCGTCATCGACGTCACGCGTCTCTACACCGCGCCGCCCACCGAAATCGGACCGGGCAACCAGTTCCGCGGTACGCCCGACCCCACGCGATCGTTCATCGAGCGCGTGATGTCATTCCCAGAGAACGTCGAGGTGGAGGCGGTGCTCACCATCACGCCGCCGCCAGGAGCGGCAGGCGCGCAAGCCGGTAACCCGTTCCAGCCCGCCGCCTCGGGCACCGCCTCGATCGTGATGCATTGGAGCATGGTGAAGCTTCCCGACACGCCCATGATGCCGCGCCTCGCGGACAAGCGGATCGGGTTCTTCTCCCTGCGCAACCTGGACTACGGGCGTCCCGAGCAGCGCGCGCAGCAGCGCGAGTACATCGTGCGCTGGCGCCTGGAGAAGAAGGACCCGAGCGCGGCGATGTCGGAGCCCATCAAGCCCATCACGTACTACGTCGATCCCAACACCCCCGAGTGGCTCAAGCCGTACGTGCGGAAGGGAATCGAGGCGTGGCAGGTGGCGTTCGAGGAGGCGGGCTTCATCCGCGGCATCGTGGCCGCCGATGCGCCCAAGAATGATCCCGACTGGTCGCCTGAGGACGCGCGCTACTCCGTGGTCCGCTGGTTCCCGTCGACGGTCGAGAACGCGACAGGCCCCAATGTGCATGACCCGCGCTCCGGAGAAATCCTGGAGTCGGATATCTACATGTACCACAACATCATGAACCTGCAGCGGTCGTGGTACTTCACGCAGGTGGCGCACCTCGACCCGCGGGCGCGGCAGTGGCCCTTCCCCGACTCGCTCATGGGCCGCCTGGTGGAGTTCGTCGTCGCCCATGAAGTGGGACACACGTTAGGCTTCCAGCACGACCAGAAGGGCAGCTCCACCTACCCCACCGATTCCGTGCGCTCGCGCACGTGGGTGGCGAAGATGGGTCACTCGCCGTCTATCATGGACTACTCGCGCTTCAACTACGCGGCGCAGCCCGAGGACAACATCCCGCTCGCGGACCTCATTCCGCGTATCGGGCCGTGGGACAAGTACACCACGCACTGGGGATACGCGCCCATTCCCGGCGCCAAGACGCCTGACGAGGAGTGGCCCACGCTCGACAAGTGGTCGCGCGAGCAGAATGATACGCCCTGGTATCGCTTCAACATGTCCGACTCGCGCGGCGCCGACCAGGGTGACCATAGCGAGGCCGTGGGCGATGCCGACGCGGTGAAGGCGACCACCTGGGGCATTCGCTCCATCAAGCAGATCGTGCCGCTGCTCGTGCCGGCCACGGTGCGGGACGGCCAGGATTACGAGGACCTGAGCGCGTTGTATGGGCGGCTCATCGGTCAGTGGGCCACCGAGTTGTCGCACGTGGCCGATGTGGTGGGCGGCACCGAGGCGCAGGAGAAGTACGCCGGCCAGTCCGGCCCTCGTTATGTGCCCAACTCGCGCGCCCGCCAGAAGGCGGCGGTGAAGTTCCTGCACGACAATGCCTTCGCCACGCCGACCTTCTTCTTGCAGGAGGACATCCTGCGCAAGATCGAGGTGGAGGGAGCGCTGCGCCGCATCAATCAGGCGCAGGGCCGCGTGCTCAACCAGTTGCTGAACGACCGCAGGCTGGAGCGGCTCATCGAGTTCGACGCGATCGCCCCACGCGGCGAGTCGTACTCGCTCGCCGAGATGGCGGCCGACGTGCGTGGTGGCATCTGGAGCGAGTTGGGCTCGTCCAACGTGCGCATCGACACCTATCGCCGGGAGCTGCAGCGCACGTACCTGGCGGCGCTCGACGGCAAGATCAACCCGCGTCCCGTCACCGTGCCACCGGGAGTTCCGGCGCAGTTCGCGGCGCAGTTTGCAGGCGCCCGCGCCACCAGCGACATCCGGGCGATCTTCCGCGCGGAGCTCAAGTCGCTCGACGGCCAGTTGGCGACGGCCGCCGGGCGCACCAGCGATCGCACCACACGCGCGCACCTCGACGATGCACGCGCACAGATCGCCAAGATCCTCGATCCGAAAGGCTGAGGACTGAGATCACGCTCCGGCGCCAGCGAGCGCCGGAGCACGAACGCATAACGGGCCGCACTCGCGATTTCGAGTGCGGCCCGTTCTGGCTTCTCGTCATGCGCGCCGAGCGCAGCTCAGCGGCAGCCCTTGTCGCCCGAGGGAGACACGCACGAGAAGGTGAGCTTGAGGCCATTCACCGCCGTCTCCGTCACCGCGGTTACCTGCCGCGGAGCAAGGCCCGTCACGAGTCGTACAGGACGTCCCGTCAGTCGCTGCATGGTGACGTCGAAGCGCGACAGGAAGCGCGCCTGCTGACATTTCACCCCCGCAGACGCCGTGGAGGATGCGCTCGCCACCCCGCAGACACTTCCCGTCTGGACTTCCCGGAGCTTCACCCAGCCCGCCGTGCCGTACCAGCCAGACGAGAGGTCTGGCTTGCCGTCAGGACCGTCCTTGCCTTCATGCAACATCGCGGAAGCGCCGGCGTACACCGCCATCGTGCCCAGGGCCGGACCCAGCCCCAGCGGGCTGAGAATGTGCGCGGAATCGTTCGGCGTCAGCAGCGACAGCACGCGGATGGAGGATTCCGCGGTCCGTCGCCACGCGACCAGCGTGCGGCGGGTGACAGGCCGAATGCTGGCGGGAACACTGGACTCCCACGCGGCGGCCGTCACGAAGGCATCGTAGGTTTCGACCTGCCCCCCGTTGCGCACTTCCAGTCGCGATGGCACAACGCCGTGGCGCACCGAGAGGGCGGCAAAGGCGAAGCCGTCGCCGCGGGCAATGTCTCCGTTCATCGACGACTCGCGCGACAGCGCGTCGAAGGTTTCCGCGAGGGGGTCCTCCACAGCGCGCTGCGACACCCCGCTGGGCGCGTCGACGCAGGCCACCACAAGACACGCCAGCGCGCCAACCGCCAGCAGAGCCCGCATCCTGCCTGGATTCGTCATGGGTCCACTCCGTCCGAGAAACCTGTCATCGTGATATGACACGCAGCCTCGTGCGTGCCCCCACTACGTCCGAAACCTCGCCAGCGACAGGCGCAGCGAGCGCAGGGCGCGTCCCATCTGCGTTTCCACGGTCTTGACGGAGATCCCGAGCGCCGCGGCGATTTCGTTGTACGTGAGCCCCCCGTCCCGGCTCAGCAGGAAGATCTCGCGGCAGCGAGGGGGAAGCTTCAGCACGGCTGCCTGAACGGCGCGACCGATATCGTCGCTGAACGCGTCGTCATCGGTGGCGGCGGCGGCGGTGGGTTCGCCCCGCGCGGCTTCCCGTTCCTCCCACGCGTGTTCCAACTTCTTGCGCCGCAAGTGATTGAGCGCTGTGTTGCGAGCCGCGCGAAAAAGATAGGTCTTGAGCGCGTCAATGTCGCTGAGGCTATCGCGCTTGGACCACAGCTTGAAAAACACGTCCTGCACCAGCTCCTCGGCGATGTCCGGCGCGTGCACGAATCGCCGGACGAAGGAGCACATGCCCGCATAGTAGGCCCGAAAGATCTCCTCCAGCGCGCGCTCGTCCCCATCGCGGATGCGTCGTACTAACTCCGCGTCGGAGGGAGAAAGCGGTGCAACGGCGGCCTTGGTTGCGTCGGGGCCGTCGGGATCGGGGAGGGTGGTCATGGTACGAGCTTGGGAAATCGCGCGGCTCAAGGGCCGCATGCTGCGTCACACAGTCGGACGCACGTTCGCTGTCGCGCGTTCGGTGGAAAAGACGTTAACATGTGCTGAGTTCGGCGAGTAAGGGGGCGCACGTCGCGACGTGTCTCCTTTGCGTAAACGAACCCGTCCCGCCATCCATGAGCCTCGACCTCCTCTCCGACGACGAATACGACCGCCTGGCCCGCTATGTCTCGGGCGAGGCGTCGGCTGTCGAGCGCGCGGACACGGAGCGCTGGGTGGCGACGGTCGTTGAGCGCGGCGACGTGCTGCGGGCAATCCAGGCGGCGTGGGTAGCCACTGAGCAGAGCGCCGATTGGCGCGTGGACGACGCGTGGCGCATTGTCGCCAGCCGCCTCGACCAGATGCCTGCAACAGTCGCGAAAGTGCTGACAATTGGCACGAAGGCGCCTTGGTGGCGCGTTGGCAGCCCCATGATGCGCGCTGCAGGGATCGCGATCATCATTGCCGGCGGCGCGCTGCTCTACCCCAGGATTCGCGCCACATCGGGCTTCGACGCCGCCGCGCCAGCCGACTTCCCCGCGCTTGCGGCCACGACTGCAGCCGGAGAGCGCCGGACGATCGAGCTGCCCGACGGAAGCCGCGTCACCCTCGGCGTCGCCTCCTCCATCAACACCCGGCCCAGTTTCGGCGTGAACGCCCGCGAGGTGGATCTCACTGGAGAAGCGATGTTCATCGTCACGCACGATGAAGCGCGGCCATTCCGGGTATTCGTGGATGGATCGGTGGTCGAGGACCTCGGTACCGCATTCGCGGTGCGCTCCTATTCGGGCGAGCGCTCACTGCGCGTGGCCGTGACTGCCGGATCGGTGCAGGTCAGCCGGGGTACGACCTCAACGCCACCGGTGGTGCTCTCACCGCGTGATGTGGCGACGGTGCGAGACACCGGCGCGATCGCCGTCGAACGGGGCGTGGATGTGTCTCGCTTCACAGCGTTCGCCTCGGGACGTCTCATCTTCGTGGATACGCCCCTCTCGCAGGTGGCATCGGATCTCAGTCGCTGGTATGGCGTGGAGGTCCGGGTGACGGACGACGCCCTCGGCGATCGTCATCTCACATCGACGTTCGAAGCGGAGACCCTGGACGAGGTGCTGCGAATCATCGGGATGACCTTGGACGTGCGGTACCTTCGGCGCGGCCAAACGGTGGAGTTCAACGGCAGTGGCGCGGTTTCTCACGCGACCCCGCAGTCCGCCGAGCCGCTGTCGATGCGCCGAGAGGCGGGTGCGTGACGTGGTATCGCCGCGTGGCCGCATGGCTTCCGGCGGCGCGCGTGTTGGCGACCGTCGCCGCCCTGCTGTTGCCGGTAAGAGGGACCGCCGCGCAGGACCGTGTCCTCGCGGGCACCGATAGCACGCTCGTCAGGGCCGTCTCTCGCAGTGCCCTGCTCACACGTCCCGTGTCCGTGAACCTTGTCGACGCCACCGTGGAAGGCGCGTTGCGAGAGGTCGCGGCCCAGGCGTCGCTGCGGCTCTCCTACAGCAGCGACATCATTCCTCCCGCGCATCGGGTCACGCTCAGCCGGCAGCAGGTGTCCGCGGGCGAGGTGATCCGCGACATCCTTCGCAACACAGAGCTCGACGTGGTCGTGAGTCCGTCGGGATACGTCGTGTTGGTGCGCTCGCCGTCACGGGTGCTGCCAAGCGTCGCGGCACTGTTCGACGAAACGTCCGACAACCTTGCCGAGGTTGCTCTTCGGCGTCCTGTCGTGCGTCCGCAGGTGATGGACCGCGTGCTCGTCATGGGCACGCCGAATGCCGGGGCCCCTGAACGGTCGCTGGCCAGCGCTGTTTCCGTGATCTCCGGCAACCAGATCGCGCAGAGCGGGGCCACCAGCATGGAGCAGCTGTTCCGGAGCGGCATTCCGGGCGTCGTGGCATGGGACCTCGGGATTTCCGGCCCCTTCGCGCAGATCGGGTCGGTGCGAGGTTCCAGTTCGTTCAGCGCGAACTACCTCAAGACGTACGTGGACGGCGTGGAGCTGGCCAGTCCGTACCTGCTCTTTGCGATCGACCCCTATTCAGTTGAGCGCATCGAGGTGATCCGCGGGCCACAGGGCTCCGCGCTCTACGGCTCCGACGCCATCAGCGGCGTGGTGCAGGTCGTCACGCGCAAGGGACGCACCTCCTCCAAGTGGCGTCCGCAGGTCGATGCGCAGCTCACCGCCGGCTTGATGCAGAGCCGATTCAACGAGAGCGCGAATGGCACGCAGCGCCACTCGGGCATGCTATCCACCGGCGGCGGCGTGTCGTCGTTTGGCTTCGGAGGCACGTATGAAGAGTCGGGCGCCATCGTGGCCGGTGCCTCGTCCGGCTATCGCGGCACGTACGGGGGCGGTCGCACGGTGCTGGGCCCCCTGCGCCTCGACGCCACCCTGCGCTACGCCGATGTGCGCTTCGTGGCGCCGTCCAACCCGCTCTTTGGCGGTTCGCAGATCTCCAACACCATTCGACCCCTGCTCGGCTCGCAGCGCATCGAGAACGAGACCTACGGCATTACCGCAGACTTCCAGCCGGTTGAGTGGTGGCGGCAGACACTGGTGCTGGGCATCGATCGGCATGCGGGCGCCATCGCGCCGCAGCGCGAGCCGGCGACCGTCGCAGACGCGTTGTTAGGCGCCACGCAGGAACGGGCCAGCAAGGCGTCGCTTCGGTATTCCACCGCCCTCCGCCTCATCGCACGTCCGGGCGCCACCGTGAGCGCCCTCGCCGGCTTCGAGCAGAGCGACCTGATGCGCGAGCGACTCGGCTTTCGCTCCGACCTCTCCGGCACCGGCCAGGGCCTCGCACCCTTGTACAACGACGAAGTCCGCAACAGGGGCATCTTCGGACAGCTCAAGCTCGACGTCTCCAATTCGCTGTTTCTCACCGCGGGACTGCGCGGCGAGCGCAACTCGAACTTCGGCGAGAAGTTCGGCACCGCGTACGCGCCCATGCTGGGTGCCGCGTTCACACGCGACGTGGGCGAGAGCGCGACCCTCAAGCTGCGAGCTGCGTACGGCAAGGGCATCCGGCCGCCGCAACCAAACGCGCGACGCGCCATCCAGACGCTCGGCTTCCGCCAGCTGGCCAACCCGCTGCTGGAGCCCGAATCGCAGCGTGGCATCGAGGGGGGCGTGGAGCTGTACCTCGGCGACCGGGCCAACTTCTCCATCACGACCTACAACCAGGATGCGGAAGGGCTCATCCAGCAGGTGGTGGCGAACCAGCGCACGAATGCCCGCACCATCCAGTACCAGAACGTGGGGCGCATCCACAACAGCGGCGTGGAGTTCGAGGGTACCGTGCGCGGTGGCAACCTGCGTGGCGACCTGTCCTTCTCCGTCACCGACAGCCGCGTGCTGGCCCTCTCATCGACCTACACCGGTGACCTGCGCGTCGGTGACCGGGTTCCCGAAGTACCCACGTCATCCGGACTGGCGTCGATCTCGGTCGACACCTGGCGTGTGCGGACCACCGCCGGGGCCAACTACATCGGCTCGTGGGTGGGCTACAACTGGCTCGACTTCTACGGCGCCGAACTGGGCGGCAGCGGAGCCGGCAACTCGCTGCGCAACTACTGGGTCACCTACCCCTCGCTCACGAGGCCCTTCGTGGGCCTGACGTATGTCATGCGCCGCGACACGGAGTGGTACCTGCGCGTGGACAACCTGACGAACGTCCAGCGCAACGAGCGTGACAACCTGCAGGTGACGCAGGGGCGCACTGGCACCTTCGGGCTTCGCATCTCGCGTTAGGTCCGGCGAGGCGGCGGTTGGCCACTTGCTCCTCCGGGGTACCGGTTGAGAGATTCGACGGACCGTACCGTCATCTCCCTGGGAGCTACCATGCGCCACGCCCTGTTCGTCCTTGCCACCCTGCTGCTGCTCCCGACGCCTGGCGCGCAGGCGCAGAAGTCCACGCCCGTGCCGTCGGATACGGCGACGCTGCTCCCCATCACGCCGGAGCGCACCCTGCGCTTCTCCACCGATGAGGGCACGTGGATCTCGCTCGACGTCTCGCCGGACGGGCGCACGATCGTCTTCGACCTGCTGGGCGATCTGTACACCATTCCGATGGCGGGGGGCCCGGCCACCCGGCTCACAAGTGGCATGGCGTGGGACTGCATGCCCCGCTGGTCGCCCGACGGATCGCGGCTCGCCTTCATCTCCGACCGCGACGGCAGCGACAACCTCTGGATGATGAATCCCGACGGCAGCGGCGCGCGGAAAATCACGGCGGAGACGGATTTCGCGCTGAGTTCCCCCACGTGGACACCCGACGGCAACTACCTCGTCGTGCGCCGCTTTGGCGCCTACCCCAGCGCGGAGAACTATCTCACCAACGTGCCGCTGTGGATGTATCACGCCAACGGGGGCGCGGGCCTGCAGCTCTTCCCCACCGTGGCCACGCGCAAGAGCACCAACAGCGGCGCCGCCTTCTCGCCCGACGGGCGCACGATGTACTTCGCGTCGCATGCGGGCGGCTACACCGGGGAGAACCTCGGCGCGTACCAGGTGTTCGCCTTCGACCGGCAGCTCGGCACGGATCACGCGCTTACCGCGCTCGCTGGCGGCGCGTTGCGTCCCATCGTGTCGCGCGACGGGCGCTGGATGGTCTACGCCACGCGCGCCGGCACGCGGACGGCCCTGCGCATCCGCGACCTGCAGTCGCAGAGCGACCGCTGGCTGGCGCCAGAGGCCCAGCGCGATGACAGCGAGGGCTACGCGCCTAACGACGTGTTCCCCGGCTACGCCTTCACTCCCGATTCACGGGCGGTCGTGTTTTATGGCGGCGGCAAGATCCGGCGCGTGGAGCTGGACACGCATGTGGTGACGGTGATTCCGTTCGTCGCCAACGTGGAGCTGGGCATGGGGAAGCGCCTCTTCGTCGCGCACCAGCCCGACGGCGCGACCCTGCAGGTCACGCAGCTCGTGGGCACCGCCGAGTCACCCACTGCCGGGCAACTCGCCTTCTCCGCGCTCGGCAAGCTGTATGTCGCCACACGCGATGGGGCGACCATCGGGACACCGCGGCGCCTCACGCGCGGCGCCGACCGCGAGTACTTCCCCGCCTTCTCCCCCGACGGACAGTGGATTGCGTTCGTCACCTGGTCCGATTCCGCCGGAGGCGCGCTGTGGAAGACGAGGGCCAACGGCGCGGGCACGCCGCTCCGGCTCACGCGCGACAGTGCGTATGTCACGTGGCCCATGTGGTCGCCGGAGGGCGATCGCATCGTCTTCAGTTCTTCCCCACGACAGGCCGGCCAGGGCGCCGGTGCCGTGGCGTCGTTAGGTGAACTGCGCTGGGTGCCGGCGGCGGGAGGT
Organism: Gemmatimonadaceae bacterium; assembly: GCA_039927015.1. Lineage (GTDB taxonomy): Bacteria > Gemmatimonadota > Gemmatimonadetes > Gemmatimonadales > Gemmatimonadaceae > SCN-70-22. The sequence goes on from JBDSVW010000189.1 coordinate 11,420, forward strand.
GTCCCCGCCACCGTGACACGCGCGGCCACCGCGCCCGCACTCGTGACCGCAGGAAGCACGCGTCCGGCGCGCATTTATTTCACCGAGAGCGTGCCTAACGCGCAGCCCGGATTCAACGCCACGCAGACCACGGCGCTGCACTCCCTGCGATACGACGGCACGGACCGGCGCACCCACGCGAAGTTCGTCACCGGCCAGGCGGGCGAGCTGGTCGTGCGGGTCTCCCCGGATGAGCAGGGCGCCCTGGTGCTCGACCGGGACGACCTCTACGCCGTCCCCCTCACCGACGCCGGCGCCGAAGGGGTCACCATCACCTTCTCCGCCCCGGCGCTGCCGTTGCGCCGCCTGACGAGTGAGGGCGCGAACTACCTGCAGTGGGTGGACGGCGGGCGCGGGGTGATGTGGAGCTTCGCCAACCACGTTTATCGCGCACCGTTCGACTCCGTCATGCGGTACGCCGACACCACGCGCTGGGGGGCCACGCATTCCACGGTGCAGCTGCACGTGCCGCGGGCCATTCCACAGGGGCAGGTGCTGCTGCGCGGCGCCCGGGTCATCACCATGAAGGGTGATGAGGTGCTCGAGCGCGGCGACGTGCTGGTCGAGAACAACCGGATTGTGCGCGTGGCCGCGTCCATCGATGCACCGCAAGGCGCGCGCGTCATCGACGTCACCGGGAAGACCATCATCCCCGGCATCGTGGATGTGCATGCGCATCCCAAGACTGGCCGCGAGATGGCGCCCGAGCAGGAGTGGTCCATCGCCTCCAACCTCGCCTACGGGGTGACTACCACCCGCAATCCCAGTGGCTCGCGCTGGAACGTGGCGTGGGGAGAGCTGATCGAGGCGGGCGAAATGGTGGGCGCACGCATCTACGCCACCGGTTTCCCGCTCACCAGCAACAACACGCCCATCAAGAGCTACGAGGACGCGTTGCACGTCGTGCGCCGCTACAAGGCGCAGGGGGTCAACTCGCTCAAGCAGTATCTCCAGCCGCGACGCATCCAGCGGCAGTGGATCCTGCAGGCCGCGCTGGCGGAGGGCATCAACGTGACGAATGAAGGTGCCGCCGATCTCAAGGCTGACATTTCCATGGCCATCGACGGCTTCACCGCGCTCGAGCACTCCGTGGGCCAGGTGCCCCTCTACAAGGACGTCGTCACCGTCTTCGGCGACTCGAAGATCGCCTATACCCCCACGCTCGTCGTCGCCTACGGCGCACCATCTGGCGACACCTTTTGGCGAGCGCGTACAGACCTCGACAAGGATCCCAAGACCTCGTTCTTCACTCCCAGCGAACTGCTCACGCGGCAGGCGCGCCGGCGGCCGATGATTGTGGAGGAGGACTACAACTTCTCCGCCATCGCACGCGGAGTGCGCGACATTGTACGCGCGGGCGGACGCGCGGGCCTGGGTTCGCATGGACAGCAGGACGGCATCGGCGCGCACTGGGAGCTGTGGATGCTGCAGAGTGGCGACATGACCCCCATGGAAGCGCTGCGCATTGCCACGCTCTATGGCGCGGAGTCCATTGGCTACGGCGCCGAGCTTGGCTCACTGGAGCCGGGAAAGTTCGCCGATCTCGTGGTGCTCGACGCCAACCCCCTCGACGACATCAAGCACTCCGTCGAAATCCGTTACGTCATGAAGAATGGCGAGCTGTTCGATGGCGCCACGCTCGACCGGATCTGGCCCTCGCCGCGAAAGTTTCCCCTGCCGTACTGGGTGCGCGAGCGCCAGGCCCTGGAGCAGCTATCGCGCTAGGTTCAACAGGTGATCTCTCCACTCGGCGTGCCCGACACGGCACGTCCGACGTACATCCTGCAGATGATGCCCTGTGCGGCGGCGTGCGTGGCCTCCGCGTCGAACCCCACCAGGGGGTCGCCCGACACGATGATGACCGTCACGTCGGTCGTGGGCCGCCAGTCGAGCTGCGACTGGTCTGCCGTGTACGTCGCGTGCTCCGACCAGTGCGATTCCTGGGCGATCCGAAGCTCGCCGAGGTCGGCCTTCATCGAGGCCACGTAGGCGCGGGCCTTCATGTCACGGTAGCGCACGAGGCCGATGCTCGCGAGGATCGCGAAGACCAGCATCGCGACGAGAATCTCGACGAGCGAGAAGGCCTTGCGGTTGGGAAATGGAAGGGTGCGCACGACAGGGGGCGATTGAGGGAACGATCGATATCTCAAGGATCGGCCGCTGCCGGGTCGCGCGCGACCCCCGATTTCAGGCTACCGCCCCCGGGCACCGCCCCCCGCCCGGGCGCGAAGCGACGCCTCCACCTCGGCCATCGAGACGGCCACGGGCAGGCCCGCGTGCTCCCCTGACCGCTCGCGCAGTGGCACCCGCATCGCCATCACGTCGCCCGTGGCGGACAGGTCCACGATGGCCGAGACGGTGTCGTTGCGCCCTTGGGTCACCGTGACCACCAGGGTCCAGACGCCGTCGTTAGGCCATTGCTTCGCGACCGCGTACACGCCGGTGCGCGACGTCGTGGTGAACGTGAGCGGGATGGAGCGACGCGATCCGTTCACCAGTCCCTCCGCCGTCCCGGTCACCGGAAACGCCACCGGCGCGGCGGGGGCGAGCAGGGCGAGCGGCAGCACGAGCGGGAGTGCGCGGAGGTACATCATGATGGCATCCTCATCGTCGGGGTGGGCCAACTGCTGGCGTATCCCTGTGATGTCGGCCATACCTTCGACGTTTAGTCCCGCTCAGGTCATCGGCGTCGAACTACGATGGTCCCCTTGAACGAGCGCGCAATCACACGCGCCGTGTCCCATCCCTGGCTCACGATCACGTTCTGGCCCCGCCCCTCGCGCCCGGGCGTGGGGCGCGTACGATCAAACGTGTTCTCGACCGACCCCGTGATGGAGGTCGCGTTGAGATCGAAGCTCGACTTCGCACTGAACCCGAGGTCCATGCTGCCGCTGTGCGTGTCGAGCGTCACATCAGCCCCGCGCGCGAACTCCGAGGAGAACTCGATCGCACCCGTCACCGTCTCGACGCGCGCCCGCTCCACGCTTCCGCCTCCGAGACGAACGGCCCCACTGACCGTCGTGAGCGCCGCGTCACCGCTCGAGCCCGTGAGCGTGATGTCACCGGTGGCCGTCTTGACCCGCGTCCAACCGGGTGATCCCTCAATCACCACCGCCGCATCCATGGCCTCGACTTGCAGCTCGCGGGGTGACGCCACCACGCGCACGCTTCCGCCAATCACGTTGATGTCGAGCCCGCCCGTGACCTCACGCGCCTCCACGTTGGCCGTGCCGCTCTTCACCCAGACGCGGGCGCCCGTGGGCACGCGCAACTCCAGCGTCGAGGCCGCACTCATCTCATCAGTGGGAGACTCGATGAACATCTTGGCGCCTCTCGCCGGACCGCTGGTATTGGGGCCGACGGACACCTTGAGGCGCGCGCCCGTGGGAAGCGTGCCGGTAACCGCAAGGGAATCGCGGTTCCAGCCGATCACGCGCAACGTTCCCACGCTGCCCATGAAGCGGATGGAGGCATCGCTGGCGATCGCATAACGACGATCGACCTTCTGCAAGGCCGGTGCCTCGCTACGGGGCGGCGCGTCGGTGAACGGCCCCGACGGCGGCTGCGCCGCGAGCGGCACAATCGCCGCGACGGACGCCAGGATCGGGAGAAGGAAAGCGGTCATCATCAACTCGCTGAGAAATCGGAAGCGCGCCGCAGCAGGTCCAGCTTCTGTCCGTAGCTGGCATTCAGCATGCGCGTGAGGTCGGCGTTCGCGGGGTCGGCCACCAGTGCCGCGCGCATCTCGGCGATCGCGACATCGATGGTGGCCAGGGATCGTTCAATCAGCTGCACCGTGCTGGGGGCGAGTGCGCGCCGGCGACGCTCGAACAACACCTCGAGATCCGCAACGCTCGTGCGGTAGCTGCGCTCCGAGGCAGCGAACGATGCGGGAAGCGCATCACGCGCGAGCGTCGCCCCGGCTCGTGGCACCGGCGTCGCGGACGAAGCGCCGCCCTCCACCACATCCACCGCCCGCGACGCGCCGCTCTCCCTCCTCTCGCGTCTGGCGGGCGCCTCGGCGACCTGTCCTGTCGTCGATCCCCGCGTGAGGACGAGCGCCGTAATGCCTGACGAGAGCGCCGCGAGCACGAGCCCTGCGGCCGCCAGCCACCCGCCACTCAGCGTCCGTCGTTCCGCGCGGCCAGCGGGAAATGGCGTCGCCTGACTCGCCAGGGTCAGCTCAGGGGCGGCGCTCCGCTGCGACCCGATGCTCGCCCGCACCTCCCCCCAGAGGTCGTCCGGCGGCGCGATGCTCGCGTCCATGGATTCGGCGTCATGCACGAGCCGGCGCAGTCGTGCCTCGGTGGCCTGACACTCCGCACACGCCCGCAGGTGCCGCTCGGCCGCGGCATGCTCCGCCGGCCCCAGACGTCCGTCGGCGAAATCGTTGAGCGTGCCCCATTCCAGGTGTGCGTCGGTCATCGGGATAGCCACTCCATCAACAGTTGTCGCGCCCGGTGCAGGTGTGCCCGCACGGTGCCGCTGGCGGTGCCCATCATCCGCGCAATCTCCTCGTGCTTGTAGCCTTCCACTTCGTGCAACACGAATACCGCGCGCGCGTTTGGCGGCAGCCGGCCGATCGCCCGCTCGAGGTCGATGCGGGTTTCGGGATCGGGATGCACCATCCCGGTGAAGCTGTCCGCCTCCTCGTCGTCCGTTGCATCACCGGCCAGCATCACGCGGGCCGTCCGTCGCCGGTCGGCGCGCTGTGCCTCCAGCACATGGTTCACCGTCATACGATGCAGCCAGCTGCTGAACGCGGCCTCCCCGCGAAACGACGGTAGCTTTTCCCACGCTCGGACGAACAGGTCGAGCGTCAGCTCGCGCGCGCGCACGCGGTCGCCCGACATGCGCAGGCAGATCGCGAACACCCGGCCCGCCGTCCTGCGGTAGAGCACCTCGAACGCTTCCACATCGCCCGAGCGGGCACGGGCGACCAGCTCCGGTTCATCGCCGGAGAGGGGGAGCGTGTCTGGACTTCGTCGCATGCCCGTCGAGGGATCCCCGCTGAGGAGTGCAGTCATTCATATGCTGCGATGCCGCCGGGCACGAAAGCGTTTAGTCGAAGAAAACGGGGCGATACCCCCGTACGAGCTCCACGGTGATGCTGGCGCGCTCCGTAGGCTCCGGTAGCGCGCTCCGCGGGAATGCTGCTATATCCCCCTCGCCCCCACCCCAACACCCCGGCTTCTGACCCCCACCCGCTGGATCCTCACCTTCATCTCGTTCGCGACCGCGATCGGGGTGTCGATCTACGTCATCGCAGCCAACTGGCCCGCCGAGGGCGCGCCGCTGGGGCTGCCGTGGTGGGCGCACCTGCTCTGCCTCGCCGTCGTGGCGCTGGAGATCGGATTCCGCGTCGCGAAGCTCTACTACAGCGCGAAGGCGGTGGACGTCCCCGTGAGTGTGGGCGCATGCGCCAGGACCATCCTCGGCGGTGACTTCGCCGCCTCCATCACGCCCTCGCGATCCGGCTCCGAGCCGGCGCGCTTTCTGGTGCTCACCGAGGCTGGCACGCCCGTCTCCGGCATCATCCTCGTGCTCTTCATCGAGCTCTTTCTCGAGATGCTCTCGCTGCTGGTCATCGCGGCGCTGATGGCCCTGCTGCTGCACGAATCGGGGACCATGATGCGCGGCCTGCTCGTGACGGTCATCTTCTACGCGGGCGCCATTCTGGGCGCGGGCTTTCTCGCCTATCGCCTGTCGGAACGGAACGCCAACGGCCCCCCGCCGCGCTGGGTGTCCGCGTTAGGCGTGCATGCCGGCGTCTGGCGGCGGGTGCAGCGCACGCTGCGCCAGGTGCGCGGCAGCGTGTCCGCCCTGCGTCGCGCGCGGAAGCGCACCCTGTCGCTGGCCCTGCTCCTCTCCATCCTGCACGTGGCCGCCCGCCTGCTGCCCCTGCCCATCATCGTGGCGTCGTACGGGGGCGTCGAACGGGTGGGCCCGCTCGTGCTCTGGCCGCTGCTGCTGCTGTATGGAGCCGCCGTGGCGCCGGCCCCCGGCGGAGGCGGCGTCGTGGAGTTCGCCTTCAAGGCGGCACTTGGCGGCACGCTCCCTGCACAGCTGCTGGGTGCATCGCTGATCTGGTGGCGGGTCTACACCTTTTACATCTACATCGTGGTCGGGGCGGTAGCGGCGGGCCGAACCGTGATGCGAGCGCTGCGACGCGATGAGGATGGGGATTGACGAGGGTGTGAGGGGGAGTGAGGGAGCGGGGTCGTGCGTGGGGGAGTTCCCAGATCGTTACCGTTTCATCTCCTTCGCAGTGGTGTGCAAGTGCAACGCTGTGGTGTCTTCTTGACAATTCCTCCCTTCACTCAGAGCTGGGCTGACGCCTTTCGGGACGCTATCAACCGGGATCTTTCGTACCGGGAGGCGGCCTTCGGGTGGACGACGCCCCTGGCCTTCGTCCTCGATGACGGGGCCCCCGTCGGGCTCATCGGCCCGGTGGCCCTGGAGATGAACATTGATCAGGGTCGCTGCATGGCCGCTCGGCTCATTTCGCCCGACGCCTGCACCTCCCCGCTCGTATTCCGCGCCTCGTATGACGTCTGGCGCGACGTGATGGAAGGCACGCTCGACCCCGTGACCGCGGTCGCGAAAGGCACGCTGCAGCTCACCGGCACGATGGGCGCCATCGTGCCACACGTACGCGCCATCCAGGCGCTCGTGCACTGCGCGCGCGCAGTGCCCACGATGTACAACGACGAGCCGGCCGCCTGATTAGTGGAGTCTCATAGATGTCGTACGACAGTGGGCTGGTGGAGCGGGTGCGCGATGCGTTGCACCGACTCGGCGAACGCGGGGCGCGCGAGCGGCATGTGTTCGGTGGCTGGGGTTTCCTGACGGGCAAGAGCACCTTCGCCATCGTGTGGGGTGACGGCGTGATCGTGAAGGTCGCTCCGGATGAGTATGAGGGATCGCTGTTGAAGCCGGGCACCACGCCATTTGCGCCCGGCGGTGATCGTCCGATGGGTACGTGGGTCGTCGTCAGCGACGAAGCGGTCGCGGACGATCCCGAGCTCGCCGAGTGGGTGGCGTGCGCACTGCGGGGAGTGCGTGCGCTGCCCGCTGGTCCGCTCAAAACGAAAAAGGCGACGGCCAAGAGCGCCAAGAGCGCCAAGAGCGCCAAGAGCGCCAAGAGCGCCAAGAGCGCCAAGCGTCGGACCGCCGCGAAACGACCGAAAGCACCGGGGCGATAGCAGGTCGTGCGACGCGCGCGAACGGCGCGCCGCACTCAGCGGCTACGCTCCCGGACACTCCATGCGCGCTGCCACCGACGTTTCCCCGGTCTGCGCCGCCGTCGATACCGCCAACGGGAAGCGCGCGGTAACCACGCCCTCGCTGCGCAACAGCACGACTTCACCCCGCGAAGAGAGCGTCCAACTCCATACGGGTCCTGCTGCCGGCAGCGGATCCAGCCAGCGCAGGCGGTAGAGCGTGTGTGTCTCATCCGCTCCCACCGCGATCGCGTCGAGCGCGACGCGTTCCCCCAATCCGGCGCGCCTCGCGGCATCGGTACGCTGCAAGCGATAGCAGCCTACCAGCGCCTCCGCCGCCGGCGATGGCACAAACGCCGCCGACGGCATCGGGGCGGACGGTTGCTTGGCTGCCCCCGCCCCGCTGCGGTCGGCGCGCATCTCGGTGGCGACCTTCCGTTCCCCCTGAAGGCGGCGCGCCTCGTCTCGCACGATGCGATCCGGATCGAGCCCAGGCGACAGCCGTTGCCGCTGACGGACGCTGTCCGTGGCCAGCGTGCGCGCCGCGTCGGCCGCCGCGACATTCGCGCTCGCTTGCGACGCGACGTCAGCGGCACGAGCGGCCTCGCCCACCTTCGCGGACGCCGCCAGCTGCTCGCGCTTGCGCACCGCCTGCCCGGGAGCCACGGGCGGCTCGTCACGCGTGGCCGCGGGTTCGGGCGCGGCAGCTGACGACTCCGATGCGCCGGGCGCGACGGAGGGCGCAGGCAGTGCCTCGGACAGAGGCAGCGCGGTCTCCTTCGTCGCGCTCACCGCTGCATCCGACGCCGCCGTAGCCCCGAAATCGGCCACGCGATTCACGCCCTGCTCCCGCAGCACGAGCGTGGTGGTCACCGCAATGAAGGCAATGCCCGCCGCGGCCGCATATTGCGGGCGGCGCCACCAGGCACGCGTCCGCTGGCGCGAGCGTGCGGCCGCCGACATGCGCTCCGCCTGCACAGACGCGAGGGCGCGTGCCGCGCCGCCGCCAGCGTCGCCCGGATTCATGGCCGCGGGAATCACTCCGCCGGGAACATCGTCAAGGCGCGAGATGATGCGCGAAGACGCCGCAACGATGCCGCGCGCCTCAGCGAGCAGCGCCCCACACTCCGCGCACTCCGCGATATGCCCCTCCAGCCGCCCACGCTCCTCGGACGAAAGCTCCCCGTCCAGCCAGGCATGCAGCTGGCCTTCGTCAACGTGTTCCATGTGTCCCTCCGGTACGCCGCTCGGCGTCAGCCTGCAAGGCTTCATAGGATTCGGCGAGTCGCCGGCGCGCACGCGCGAGCGTGGTCCCCATCGAGCCCACGGACATGCCCAGCGCTTCGGCAATCTCGTTGTAGTTCAGTCCTTCCTCCTTCATGAGCAGCGCCAGACGGTCCCGCTCCACCAGGGAATCCACCGCCTTGCGCGCCATGGCACCCTCCTGGTCGCGCTCCATCGACGTCGGCTCAGGCTCCGCCACTCGCGCTCGTTCATCGGCCGCCAGCAGTTGCAGGTGGCGACGCCGGCGCTGGTCCTTCCGCGCATCATCACGGACGAGGTTTGTGGCCACCGCGAACAGCCACGAACGCTCGTTGGTGAGTGCGTCCTGGCGGAGGGCGCGCAGGAATGTCTCCTGCGCGACCTCGTCCGCCCAGTCGCGGTCGCCCAGCCGCCGGGTGAGGTACCGCACCAGCGGGGCGTGGTAGAGCTTGAAGAGTCGCTCCAGCTCATCGTCGTGCATGCGTTGTCACCAGGAACGGGAGAGCTCATCGAGCGTGCGGGCGTCGAGCTGCTCCTCACCATCGGGCGTCACCTCGATCGCCACGGCGCGTCCCGCCACGATGATACGATCGGCCAACGCCAACCCTTCCGCGAGCCCCGGCAGGCGTCGCGCGAGCTCGAAGTACGCGGGCGAGTACGCCTTCACTCGCACCACGCGCATCGCCGGAGTGTAACGTGCATCGGTCCATACCCCCTTGGCGAGCAGAAAGCGCCGGCCCGCCGCGCGCCGCTCGGTGTCGGTCTGGTCCTTCACCGCCGCGTCCAGCGACGCCAGCGTCCTGGTCTCGCGCTGCTCCGCCGCCACACGGGCCGCCTCGAAGCGCGCCTCACCCGTGGATTTCGCGGCGTTGCCGAGTGCCGACGCCGGCGCCGCTGCCGCCCGCTCACGCCGGCCCTGCACGTCGGCCGCCACGTTCATTCCGGGCTCCACCACCAGGTACGATGTGAACTCGGTGGGAATGCCGTACGTCTCGCCTAACGACCTTATCTCGGCGTCCAGCTCGCTGCTGCCGCCGCTCTTCCGCTTCTCGGCGGCCAGCCAGCCCAGGCGCTGGGCCGCCCAGAGGCGCGCGACGAAAGGATTCGCGCGTGACCGCGACGGGAACGACGCGCGCGTGCTCCAGCGCACCGGCCCATCGGAAGATTCGCCCTCCAGCTGCAACGTGGCGGTCCCCTGACCGTCGTACCGCGCAAGGAGCACGAGATCCTGCCCGGCGAACACGTCCACCGAGCCGGCGGGCAGCATCTGCGTCAGACGCACGCCATCGGCGCGCAGCCGCACGTTGGTGAGCAGCGGAGACGTCAGGCGGCTGGCCAGCAGCGACACCACGCGCTCCACGGACTCGGAATCCCTTACGAAGTGTGCGGTGCCCCGTCCCCCGACGGCGAGTTGCTCTATCAGCCCCGCATTCACCTCGGCAGAGACGCCCACCGAGAAGACGCGTGCATCGCCGCGCAACCGGGCGGCCAGTGCCGCGATGGCATCGGGATTCCGTTCACCCACCGTCGGCTCCCCGTCCGTCAGCAGCACCACCAGCGGCAACCGGCCAGCACTCGGAGACCGCTCGAGCGCCTCGGTGAGCGCACCCGAAATGTTGGTGGAGCCCTGCGCGCGAAGACCATCGAGATAGCGCCGAGCCTCACGCAGGTTGCCGGGTGTGGCGTTCGTCCACCCGTCGCGGAAGCTGCGCACGTCGGTGGAAAAGTCCACGATGCGGAAGCGATCCTCGCTGCGCATCGTCGCCAGCAGCGCATGGCCCGCGGCCTTCGCCTGCTGAAGCTTCCGTCCGGACATGGAGCCCGATACGTCCACCACGAACGTGAGGTCGCGCGGCGTGCTACGGCGCTCCCCCGACGGCGGGGTGACGGTGATGAGGACGAAGCCGCTGGCGCCACCTGGGGCGTGCGCCAGGACGTTCAGCGAGGCGGCGTCGGCGCGGCGCAGTGGAAGCAGCAGCATCAACTCGCTCGCACTGCCGCGAGTCTCGACCAGTCGCAGCCGGCCCTCGCTGCGCGTACGGAGGGTGTGCGTGGGCGAATACGGTTCACCGTATCGCGCGCCAGGCTCGTAGAGAAACGAGATGCGCGTCCATTCGCCCAGCTCCCTCGCATCATCCCCGTCGTCCTGCCTGGGGAATGACACGGGGCGAATCGGTCCGGCAGTGGCATTCGGGTCCGATCCGCGACGATAGGCGATGCGTAGCGCATCGCCCTCGCGCTCGGCGACGCTCTGGAAGCGCACCACCACTTTCTTCTCTTCCCCCGGCGCAATGGGAAAGATGCGGGCGCGCAACATCCCGCTTCCCACCCACTCCACCAGCGCCGGATCACGCTGCCGCCTCACAATCTCCTCGTAAATGCCGCGGGCACGCTCAGCCGCCATCGTTTCGCCGGAGACCAGTTCCCCGTTGATGGACAGCTTGAGGTCCTCAAACGCCGCGCCGGCGGGGAGCGGGAAGATGTAGTCCGCCTCGGCCACGCGACTGCCGTTGTTCCTGAAGATCTCCGTGACTTCGTAGCGAAGCACCCTATCGGCCAGAGAAATGCGTACGTCACCCGAAACGCGCTCAAGTGAGGGCCCACAAGGGCGTGGCGTCGGAGGGCGGCACCCGGCCTCCGGCCCGCACGTCACGGGGCGATCGGCGCCGCAGCGTTCAATGAGGCGCCCCTGCGCCCAGCTCACGGCGGGAACACAAAGGAGGGTGAGCACTGCCTGGTACATGTGGCGCACGTGGCGAATTCGGCGTTGCATGGCATCCGTCCTGGAGGTGAGTCTGCCATGGAGACGTCACGCGCAGTCGAAACTTGCACACGCCAGCGACACGAACTTCAGGAGCGTTGCCGAGAGGGAGTGACAGATGCTCAGCCAATCGCCCAGGCGAGAGGACTGCGGAAGCCCGCGAGAATAGTGTCGAGCGGCCGCTCCTCGCCATTCCGCGATGCCGGGCGAGGGGCAGAATCTGCGAGCTTCGCATCGGCGAGCCCTGACCTGAGAGCTCCAGCGCCTCAGGCGCCAGCGATCAGGATGCGCGCGTAGCGTCCTCCAGTAGCCGAACCCGGGTGCCCCACGGATCGCGGGAGCGGATGCCAGCTCGCCCCGCGTCAGCGGGTAGTCGCTCGGCGTCGAATCCACCGGCCACCAAGCTCTCTTCTGCAGCGCTTAGCGCATCGCCGTGGGGCAGAAGAATCGTCCATTCCAGCAGTTGCGCATCGTGCGGTGCGGGGGGCTCTGCGCCCGCTCCCGCCCACGTGTTTGTGCCGACATGGTGGTGATAGCCATCAGCCCCGAAAAACAACGCTCCTGGATAGCTCCGGGTAGTGCGGTC
>JBDSVW010000190.1:0-17319 GCA_039927015.1 Gemmatimonadaceae bacterium
GAGGTGCGAAGCGAGAGAGAATCGGGCGCGTCACGACCCGGCCTGGCGGCCCGCGCCGTAGCGTCCGAAACGGGCGCGCATGTCGCCCGCATGAATTCGTACCCCGGTGGAAAGCATCCAGAGCCGGGAGGCGCCGTAAAATATCTCGGGATCGACCGCAGTTGGCCGAAGAACTGCCCGTGGCCGCAGCCAGGCCCCCTCCACGAAGATCGTGGCCGCGGCGCGGCGCCACCGGGCGGGCGGGGCGTCCACGCGGGCGGTGACGATCTCCCACCGGGTCTTGCCGAGAATGCTGAAATCCAGCAGCGGCCGCACCGAGCGGTATGGATTCACGCTGCGGTCCTCTTCCGGACGCTCCGTGCGTTCGAGGCGCAGGGCCACGCGCGACCGTCCGAGCGCCGCCTGTCCTTCGGCGAGCAGCGAGGAGAAGCGGAACACCGTGCGCGTCCCTCGCGTCTCCCCGGTGCGCGCCCACTCCACCAGCGCGTAACGCAGCGTACCCGAGTGGCGCTCGATGCGGGCTGCCACACTCCGCTTGTCCTGGTCCAGGCCTCCGCCAGCAGCAAACTCCGGCGAGAGCACTCGCGCGGCGCTGCCCGACAACTCCACCCCCCTAGCGGGCCGATAGGTGAGGCGGGCGGCCCACGAATCCAGCGCGCGGTCCCGGTTCGGCCAGTCGGAAGGACTCTCCGGCTCGTCGCCGTTGAAGCGCGCGCCCTCCAGCGCCACTGGACCGAGTGCGAGCGCGCCCGTCACCACTTCGCGTTCGAGGATCTGCGCGAGATGGTGGTTCACGGGATACTTCACGAACGGTCGCGTCATGGGATCGTCGGTGCCGAAGGGCACGAAGCCCTTGCCGGCGAAGATCGAAACCCGCACCAGCGACAAGCCGCGCGTCGCGCCTACCATGAGCTCGTGCAGGTAGGTGTGCGGATGGCGCCGGTCCATGTACCCCTCGCCGTATCCTCCGAGGCCGATCTCGCCACGCGCCAGCGTGAGGCCTTCGAGGTTGACCGACACCAGCGCCTGCAGGCCGTCACGCGGCGTTGAGGCGCCGGCGAACATCATCGGCTGCGTGAGATAACCTTCCGTGACCGAGTGACCCAGCGCGGCGGGCGTGGCACGGGTCACGACCCCCACCCCCATCGCGCCCAGCGTCAGGCGGCGTGCACTGTCAGCCGCGTGCGCGCGGTGTTCCTCCAGTTGCGCGGCGAGCGCAGATGGAGCGGCCAGCAGCAACACCACGGCCGCGACACGCACGCGCCGGTACGAGCTGGGCGCCTAACGCGCCGAGTCGCCGGCGCCGGCTGCGGGCGCGGCGGGCACGATGCGGGCAGACCGGATGAAGTCGAGCCTGGGGTATTCGCGCTCGAGGTAGGCGTTGCCCTCGCTCATGATGCGCATCTGGTCGGGGCCGAAGCCCGCGGGCGGACCGTCCCCGTAGCCGGTGTAGAGCGAATCGACCACGTCCATGCCCTCCACCACGACCCCCACGGGGGCGAATCCCATGCCGTTGAGCGGCGTGTTGTCCACGAGGTTGATGAACACCTGCGTCGTGCGTGTGTCGGGCCCGCCCATGGCGAACGACATCGTGCCGCGTTGGTTGGACTGCGTGACGGAGTCGTCGCGGATGTTCAGTTTCTCCCACGCCGAGTTCACGGCCGGGTCGCCATGCACCCCGAACTGCACCATGAAGCCGCTGACGGCGCGAAAGAAGCGCGTGTTGTCGAAGAAGCCGCTGGTCACGAGCTGATGCAGGCGGTCGACGCCACGCGGCGCCCAGCGGCGGTGCGCTTGCAGTACGAACGATCCTTTGCTCGTCTCGAAGTGCACGCGAAAAACGTCCGGTGCGCGCGAGTCCTCGGATGCCGGCGGGAGCGCGGACTCCGAGCCGGGCTTCGCCTCTCCACCGCACGCCGCCACAGCGAGCAGTGCGGTGACGGCAAGGACGGAGATGACGGTGGACGGACGGGATGACGAGAGGCGCATGCGTGGGCGGAAAGCAGGAATGGAGAGCGGGACGGCGATCAGCGCGTGGGCCGGGCGTCGAACCGGGCCAGCCGGCCCTCGCTGCCCGAGGCAAAGAAGATAGCATCACGCGTTGCTCGCACCGCGTGATACCCCGCACGGTCAAACGCCAACCAGGTCACGCCACCGTCGCGCGAGCGGTCGCTTCCGCCGGGTCCGACGGCGAGGCCCACGGCCCGATAGGCTGGGGTGGATGCGAACGCGACACCGGAGCGATAGCCGCGAGGCGGTACCGCGATGCGCGTGCTCCACTCCGCGCCCGTGACGCTCGTCGCCGCGTTCGCGCGCGCCGAGTCGTCCTGCGAGTAGTTGCCGCCCACGAGAAAGAGCCCGCCGGTGGGAAGGATCGCGATGGAAAAGATCCCCTCGGCGGCTCCGCCCTGGCGCATGGGCGTCTCGTACGCGGTCCAGCCACTGAGATGGGGCAGGGAACGATGCAGGCGCGCGGAGCGACCGCCGCTGCCAATCCAGGCGACCATGGAATCGCCCGTGCCCTGCAGCGCGAGCGAACTTCCGCTGGCCGCGAATGCCGCCTCTCCCTCCAGCGCGACTGGTCGCGACGCGACCGGGGGTTCGCGCCACGTATCGCCGCCGTCGTCGGTGACCAGCAGGAAGAAGCGTCCGCCGATCGGGTCGCCTAACGCGATGCCGTGCCGGTCATCCCAGAAGTCGACGGCGTCGAGGAACACGGAGGTGTCAGCGGCCTGGTAGCGCAGTGACCAGGTGGCCCCGGCATCGGTGGTGCGCCAGATACGGCCCGCCGTCGCGGCCACGTGGGCCACGCGGCTGTCTCGCGCGTGGATTGAGCGGAGGTCGAATGCCGAGGCCCCGGGAATGGTATCCAGTCGCCAGCTGTTTCCGCCGTCCACCGAATGCACCACCGTGCCCTTCGCCCCGCTCGCCCACACCGTTCGGGCGTCCACCACGCTCAGGCCGCGCAGCGAGACGTTGGTCGGCGACGGAAGCGGGGTCCACTGGGCGCGCGCCGGCCCGCTGCACGCGCAAAGCGCCAGCGCGAGGGCCGCCGCGCGCCGCGTCAGGAAGCGTCCACGCGTGATCATCGGCTGGCGATCGCGTTGGCGATCGCGGCAATCTGCCGCTCGAGCCGCGCCGTGGATGCGCAACGCACCGATGACACGGTCATACCCTCCGGGCGCGCGGTGGCGTCGAGCGCGGTGCGCACCTCGGCATCCTTCCCGGCGCTTTTGATCTGGGAGGCGATGATGATGTGGACCGTGTATCGCTCCGCGTTGGGTGCGGTGTTGGCGCCGCCGCCGCAGTCGAAATAGCGGGACATGCGCACGCCGGCGATCGAGTTCCGCATCCGGTAGCCGTTGTTGCCAAGGGTCAGCGTGCGCGAATCGATCGCCCCGACCGGAATGCCGAGGGAGTCGTACGCGGCGCGCACTGCCTCGAAGGCGCGCCCTGCTGGCGCGGAGATGGCGAGGCTTTCGATGTTGCGCGGTTGCCGGGTGTCCAGCGTGACCAGCGCGCCCCCGGGAAGCTCCAGCGTCTGTCGGTCGACGGAGGTACCTTCGCCGACGCTGCGCGGGGCGCTCGCCCCGCACGCGCCCGAGAGCACGGCCAGCGCGGCCGTCATGGCCGTGAGGAAGGGACGAGGTCTTGGCATGGTCACCATCGAAGTGGGAGACGCCGGGGAATGTAGCGCCCGCCGGTAGGGGAGCGAGGGATGGGGGCAACGGTCAGTTGGCGTCGCTCCCCACACCCATCCATCTTGCGGGCGGCGACGGGCAATGTCCCGTGTCCTTTTTCGGAGAAGCGAGACTGGATGGAGACTCTTCGTACCCGGCTCATCGTGGTCGGCAGCGGGGTGGCGGGCCTGCACACCGCGTGGCGCGTTGCGGAACAGGATGACGTACTCGTCCTCACCAAGCGCTCGCTCTTTGACAGCGCAACCTCCTATGCGCAGGGCGGCATCGCCGCCGCGCTCGGCGCGGGCGATTCGCCGGAACTCCATCGCAAGGACACACTGGCGGCCGGGGCAGCCCTCTGCGACCGGGAGGCCGTGGAAGTGCTGGTGGAGGAAGGGCCGGCGCGGGTGCGCGAGCTGCAGCTGGCGGGAGCGGCCTTCGATCTCGGCAGCGATGGCGCGTTGGAGCTCGGGCGCGAGGCCGCGCATTCCCGCCGGCGCATTGTGCATGCGCATGGAGACCGCACCGGCGCCGAGGTGGCGCGCACTCTCATTGATCGCGTCAAGGCGAGCGAGCGTGCCCGCGTGCTGGAATGGGCGCGAGTGCTCGACCTCATTGTCGAGAACGGGCGGTGCGCCGGAGTGCGCGCCAGCGTGCGCGGACGGCCGATGGAAATTCGCGCCGACGCCACGGTGCTGGCCGCCGGCGGCTGCGGACAGATCTACCGGTATACCACCAACCCGGTGGTAGCCACCGGGGACGGCTACGCCATCGCCCATCGTGCAGGGGTGCGGCTCGCCGACATGGAGTTCGTGCAGTTTCATCCGACGGCGCTGGACACCCCGGAAAACCCCCTCTCCCTCATCTCCGAGGCGGTACGCGGCGAGGGCGCCACGCTGCTGAATGCCTTCGGCGAGCGCTTCATGGTGGGCCGCCACAAGCTGAAGGAGCTCGCCCCCCGAGACATCGTGGCGCGCGAGATCTTTCGCGAGCGGCAACGCACGGGCGCTGTGTACCTCGACGCCACGTCGTTAGGCCGAGGGTTCGCCGACCGCTTCCCCGGCATCTTCGCCATCTGCGAGCACCGTGGCCTCGACCCGTCCTCGGAACCCATTCCGGTGACGCCCGCGGCGCACTACATGATGGGCGGCATCATGTCCGACCTGGCCGGCCGCTCCTCACTGCCGCATCTCTACGCTTGTGGCGAAGTGGCGTGTACCGGCGTGCATGGCGCCAACCGGCTCGCCTCCAACTCGCTGCTCGAAGGCCTGGTGTTCGCCGAGCGCGTCGCCCGCGACATCATGAGCGTGCCGCGGACCCCCGTGCGCCGGGGCGCGGGCGACTGGGAGGTTCCCCCGCTCAGGGACCGTGGAGCGGCACAGGTCGCGGCCGACACCATCCGCCAGGTCATGTGGGACCACGCCGCCATCGACCGCAATGCCCGCGACCTCAGGAAGTGCATCAAGGCGCTCGATGCCTTGCACGATCGCCTGTCGGAGGGCATGACCGAGGAGCGCAACATGTGCGAAACGGCACGTCTGATAGCCGGCGCGGCCCTGGCCCGGCGCGAATCGCGCGGCGGGCACTACCGCAGTGATTTCCCAAGGGCGAAGGGAGAATGGCGCGGAAAGCACCTGGAATGGTGAGCGGCCGGCCCGACGGCTACGGGCGACTCGCGCCATGGTCCGTAGCTCCGCTCGTGTCTGCCGCGCTCCCTCTGCACTCGCAAGTCCGGTAGATTCCGCGCCATGACGTCTCTTTCCACGCCGTCGGCCCTCGCTGACCTGACGGCACAGATCCGCACCCTCGCCGGTGAGCGGAACGCGGTCATTCTCGCGCACAATTACGAGCGCCCCGAAGTGCAGGACGTGGCAGACTTCGTGGGAGACTCGCTGGGGCTGAGCCGCGAAGCGGCACGCACGGACGCCGAGGTGATCGTCTTTTGCGGGGTGCACTTCATGGCGGAGACCGCCGCCATCCTCTCCCCCCAGAAGACCGTCCTGCTGCCCGACCTGGGCGCTGGCTGCTCGCTCGCTGACACCATCACGGCGCCGCAGCTGATCGCCTGGAAGCAGGAGCATCCCGGTGCGGTGGTGGTGAGCTACGTCAACACCACCGCAGCCGTGAAGGCGGAGAGCGATTACTGCTGCACGTCCGGCAACGCGGTCGAAGTGGTGAATGCGATTCCCGCCGACAAGGAGATCCTCTTCAACCCGGATTTCTTCCTCGGCGCCCACGTACGCCGGGTGACGGGACGCCAGAACATCCACGTCTGGATGGGCGAGTGTCACGTGCACGCCGGCATCACGCCGCAGTCCCTCTCCGGGCAGCGCGCGGCGCATCCCGATGCCGAGGTGCTGGTGCACCCCGAGTGTGGCTGCTCCACGAACGTACTCGAGGCCATGTCGGCCGGCGCGATCGCGAGCGACGGCGTGCAGGTGCTATCCACCGAGGGCATGATTCGCCGCCCCGGAGTGTCGTCGGCCACGTCGTTCATCGTCGCCACCGAGACAGGCATCCTGCATCGCCTGCGCAAGGCCAATCCGGAGAAGACGTTCTTCGCGGCGAGCGATCGCGCCGAGTGCCAGTACATGAAGATGACCACGTTGCCCAAGGTGCTGCGCTCGTTGCAGACGCTCGAGCATCGCATTGTAGTCGCGCCGGAGATTGCGGCGCGTGCGCGGCTGGCCCTGGAGCGGATGGTGAGCATCGGCGGCAATCCGGCGACGGCTCCCGCGGCTGCCGATCCAGGGGAGTGACATGCGGCACCAATCACACTTCGACGGAATCGCTCCTTCGATTCGGGGAGATGCATGATGGCACATCAGCAGCCGGTGACGCCCCCTCGTCGCCTCACCCCGCTCGACACGCCGACCGTGGACCGCAGCTCGCTGCTGCGCTTCCCGCTCTCGCAGCTGGAAGTCTCGATGCGCGTGCGCGCCGCGCTGGAGGAGGACGGCGCGTTTAACGACGTCACCACCATCGGCACGGTGCTGAGCGACCGGCGCGCGCGCGCCATGCTGGTCGCCCGGGACAGCGGCGTGGTGGCGGGCCTGGCCTTCGCGCTGGAGGCGTTCCATCGACTCGACGCGAAGGTGAGCATCCGTATCGATGCGGAGGACGGCACGCGGCTCGCCAAGGGCGAGACGGTGCTCTATCTCTCGGGTCACGCCCGGGGCATGCTGTCGGCGGAGCGCGTGGCGCTCAACTTTCTGCAGCGCCTCTCCGGCATCGCCACCCTCACCGCGCGCTACGTGGACGCGGTGAACGGCACGAAGGCGAAGATCCTCGACACGCGCAAGACCACCCCCGGGTGGCGCGCCCTGGAGAAGTACGCGGTGCGCGCGGGCGGCGGGGTGAACCATCGCATGGACCTGGCATCGGCAGTGCTCATCAAGGACAACCACCTGGCCGCGGTGGATGGCGATGTGGGCGTGGCGGTGGCGCGCTGTCGCGACCTGCTGCCGTCAGGCGCAACAGTGGAGGTGGAGTGCGACTCGATAGAGCAGGTGCGCGCGGCGCTGCGCGCGACGGTGGATGTCATCCTGCTCGACAACATGTCGCCCGAGCTCATGCGCCGCTGCGTGGAGGAGGTCGCCGGACGCGCGGTAGTCGAGGCGTCGGGCGGCGTGCGGCTGGACACGGTACGGGCCATCGCGGAAAGCGGGGTCGATCACATCTCCGTGGGCGCGCTCACGCATTCGGTTCCCGCGATGAACCTCGCTCTCGACTTCGAGTAGCGGCCGAAACCGATGCTGCGAGAGGCTTCGCTGGCGCGCGGCGCCCACGATGGGCGCGCGGCATGACCGCCGACACGCCGCTGCCGCCCGACGCCGAGACGTGTCCCGTCTGCGGCTCGCCGGAGCTTCGCGACATCCGCTGCAAGATCATCTGTCTCAATTGCCGCTCGATCGTGAAGAGCTGCGCCGACCTGTAGGAAGCAAGACGACGGTGCAGGCTGTCGTGCGTGCGTACGTACGTGCTCCCACCCGGTGCGCCGGCGTAAAGAAGCCCCCGCCTCGTGTCGCGAGACAGGGGCTTCTCTTCCTGCATGGCTGACGGCCTGAATCAGGGCACGGTGATGATGGCCTGTCCAATGACGCCATTGATCTGGGCGCTGATGGTTGCCTGGCCGGCGGCCACGCCGGTCACGACGCCTGCCGGTGAGACCGTGGCGATGCCCTGCGCGTTCGACGTCCACGAGATCGGCTTGGTCGTCTTGAGTACGTTGCCACTCGCATCCCGCAAGGTCGTCGTGAGCTGCAACGTGGCACTCGTCGCCACGGTGGCCGCGCTCGGCGAGACCGTCACGGTGGCGATCTGGGACACGGTGATGGTGAGGTTGTTGCTCGCGACGCCATCCACCGTGAGCACCAGGACGGCCACACCGGGCGACGACGTGTTCACCACGCCTCCCGCGCTGAGCGTGGCCACCGGGCTGTTGGTGGTCTGCGTGGTGACGGAGCGACCCACGAGGGTGGTGATCACGCGACCGGCCGTGTCCTTCACCACCGCGTTGTACTGCTTCACATCGCCAGCCACCAGCGTGTCGCTGGAGGGTGTGTAGGTCACCGACCCGATGGGCACGAGGGTGATCGTGAAGCTGAGCGCCTGCGTCTTGCCGTCGATTTCAGCGGTGATGCTGGTGCTGCCGACGGCGAGCGCGGTCACGACGCCGCTGGCGGACACACTGGCGATGGTGGGGTTGTTGGAGAACCAGTTGACGGTCTTGCCCTGGATCACCTGGCCGTTGTTGTCCTTCGGCGTCGCCGTCATCTGCAACGTGCCACCGATTCGCAGGATCTGCGGAAGGAACGGAGTGAGGGTGATGGTCGCCACCTGCTGGCTCACCTGCACCACGACGTCGTTGGATCGCAGGCCGTCCACCGTCACGCTGATGCGCGCCGAACCAGCGCCCGTGCCGCTCACCACCCCCGTGGCGTTCACGCTGGCGACGGCAACGTTGCTCGATAGCCAGACGACCTGCCGGTTGTTGAAGTTCTGGACCACGCGACCGAGGGAGTCGATCACCACCGGGAAGAGCTGCCGCGTCACGCCCGTCGCGAGCTGGAAGGTGTCCGGGGACAGAGTCACGCTGATGGGCGGGATCTCCGTCACGGTGATGTTCAAGCTTGCCGTACGACTCTCGATCTCGGCGGTGATGTTCGTCTGGCCGGGCGCGAGGGCCGTTACGACGCCAGCGGCCGAGACGGACGCGATGGTGGGCGACGAACTGAACCAATTTGCGACGCGCCCCGAGAGGGGCTGGCCCAGGCTGTTCAGGGGCGTCGCCGTGACTTGCAGCTGGCCCCCCACGCGCAGCACCTGCGCCACCGGCGGGTTGAGCCGCACCGACGCCACCGCTTCCTTCGAGACGGTGGCTGTCACCGAGGCGCTCTTGCCCTCCACCGCGGCGGTCAGGATGGCCGTGCCCTCGGCAACTGCGGTCACCACGCCGCCCACGTTGATCGAGACGACCGTCGGATTCGACGACGACCAGGTGACGATGCGGTTGCTGATCGTGGTGCCGTCGGCGGCGTACAGGTTGGTGATGAGCTGCCGCGTCGTGCCGACATTGAAGCCGAAGTCGCCCGGCAGCAGCTGGATGCTGGCCACCGGGTGAATGATCTTCACGCCCGCCTCGATGAACCGGCCGTTAGAGGTGGCGCGGATGAACCCGGTGCCAAGCGTCACGCCCGTGATGCGGCCCGTGCTCGACTCCACCGTGAAGACGGCGGGAGCGGACGACGTAAAAGAAATGGGTCGCCCGTCCTTGATCTCCTGTCCGACGGCGTCGAGCAGCGTGACGCTATAGGGATTGGTCGTGGTGGTCCGGCCGACGAAAAAGGAATCCAGCTGCGGCTGGATGCGCATCGCCGCCGTGGCCAGGGCCGGAATCTTTTCCGTGCACGAGCTCGCGACCGTCGCGAGCGTCAGGACGACAATTCCCGCAGATAGGCGCGACGCGGAGCGGAGGGAGGTCACTCGGCGCTTCGCCTCGGCACGCGGGGCTTGCAGGAGATCGAGGAGAGTCATTCGGGCCAGTAGAAGATGATCCCGGGGCAGGGCTCGGAACGACCGGGGTCGTTGCCGCGAATATGTGACACATGGGAGAGCTGACGGCCCCGACGACACACAAAGATAGCGCGCGATCCGCCCCCGGCTCCGAGGGATGGCGAACCTTTGCCATCCCCTATCGGACGAGTGAGGCGGAGCGCGCGATACCCGCCGACTTGAGCAAGGCGGGTGCCACGAGGAGTTGACGGTCGAGGCCGCCGTGCACGCCTCGCCGATGAAGGCGGGCCTGACGCTCTCCCCGACCCCTGATTCCGGCGGGAGACCAGCGGTCAGGCAGACGCCGGATTGAGCGCCTCCGTCAACTGTCGCGCGAAGTGCTCAGGGTCCGACGTGGGCGCGTCGCAGGCGTGGTTCCGGCAGAGGTACGCCGTCGCCCCGCCGGCGGGTGCGGTCCTGCCGCGCAGCAGTGCCAGCGGGCTGTCCGGCGCCGGCTCGCCCCCCGCCACCACGAGCGATGGGAGATACGTCGCGCCTAACGTCTTCTGCAGGTCGGCGAAGGCGCCGGCCGACCGGTCGCCCACGATCGCCACTTCTACGGCACCGCACACCAGCATGTCCGCCACCCCCAGCAGGTGCCCGAACGCCGACGGGTACCGGCCCATCGGCTCGGCCACCGCCGAGACCGCCGCGGTCGCCAGCTGCAGGGAGCGCGCCTCACCCGTGATCACCGCGAGCCGCAAGAGCAGGTCTGCTGCGAGCGAAGTGCCCGACGGCATGGCGTTGTCGGTGATGTCCCGCGGACGTGTGATGAGCTGCTCATGATCGTCAGCGGTGTCGAAGAAGCACCCTCGTTCGGCATCGTAGAATCGGGCCACGACCGAATCGGCGATGGCCATCGCCTCGGCCAGCCACTGCGCGTCGAGCGTGAGCGCGTGCAGGTCGAGGAAGCCGAGCGCCACGGCGGCATGGTCTTCGAGAAAGCCGAACGCGCTGGCCACCCCCGCCGCCGGATCGGTGTGCTTGAACGATCGCAGCACCGCGCCATCGCGCACCATGTGCCGCCGGAGGAACTCGCCGTTGCGGATCGCGAGTTCCCGCCACGCGTGGTCGCCGAACACCCGCGCCGCCTCGGCCACCGCGCGCAGCATGAGCCCGTTCCACGACGCGATGATCTTGTCGTCAAGCGCCGGGCGCACGCGCTGGGTCCGGTCCGCGTACAACACGCCGCGCGCGCGTGCCACCACCTGCCGCAATGTCGCCAGCGAGAGCTCGTGGCGCCGGGCCACGGCCGACGGGTCGGTCGCGACATGCAGGATATTGCGGCCTTCGAAGTTGCCGGCGTCCGACGCGCCCCAGTACTCACTGAGGAGATCGGCGTCGCTGCCTAACAAGCGGCGCAGGTCCGGCGCGTCCCAGACGTAGAACTTCCCCTCGTGCCCCTCGCTGTCGGCGTCGAGCGAGGAATAGAAGCCGCCAAGAGGTGACGTCATCTCCCGCGCCACCCACTCCAGCGTGGCTTCGGTGGCCTGCCGCACGTCGGGGTCGCCGGTGACCTGCCACAGGTGCACGCCGAGCCGGGCGAAGAGCGCGTTGTCGTACAGCATCTTCTCGAAATGCGGCACCAGCCATTCGGCGTCCACGCTGTAGCGGTGCAGGCCGCCACCCACCTGGTCGTAGATGCCGCCGCGGGCCATGGCCAGGAAGCTGTTGAGGGCAATGTCACGGGCGAATTCGGTGGCGGTGCGCGCGGCGTACCGCAGCAAAAAGTCGAGCGACATGGACGGCGGAAACTTCGGCGCGCCGCCAAAGCCCGCGTGCGTGGCGTCGTAGGTCTGCGACAGGGACCGGTAGGCGCGCTCCAGCGTCCGCGCATCGGGCCCCTCGGAGGCCCGGGCGGGCTGCAGCGCCGCGTCGTAGATCTCCTTCAGCTTGGCTGCGGTGCTGGTCACCGCGTCGCGCTTGTTGCGATACGCGTCGTGCACGCTGGTGAGTACCCGGCGGAACGACGGCATGCCCTGGCGCTCTTCAGGGGGAAAGTAGGTGCCCCCGTAGAACGGTTCTCCTGCCGGCGTGAGGAAGACGGTCATCGGCCAGCCCCCGTGTCCGGTCATGGCCTGCACCGCCTGCATGTAGATGCCGTCCAGGTCGGGGCGTTCCTCCCGGTCCACCTTGATGCTCACGTACAGTTCGTTCATCAGCGCCGCGGTCCGCTCGTCCTCGAACGACTCGTGCTCCATCACGTGGCACCAATGGCACGCCGCGTAGCCGATGCTGAGCAGGATCGGCTTGTCTTCGGCGCGGGCCCGCTCCAGCGCCTCCGGACCCCACGGATACCAGTCCACGGGATTCGTCGCGTGTTGCAGGAGATAGGGCGAGGTTTCGTTGGACAGGCGATTCATGCGACGCGGAGGGAGGGAGATGGCTACTCGACGACCTGCCTCGCCAGCATAACGCCTGCGACGGTGGACGCCAGCGCTGCGAGCAGGCTCGTGAGCATGTAGGTCGTGGCCCGACCGTAGCTGCCCGCTTCCAGCAGCTGGAAGCTCTCGAAGCTGAAGGTCGAGAACGTCGTGAACCCGCCGCAGAATCCGGCGGCGAGAAAGGCACGCGAGGCGGGCGAGAAGTCCGGCACTTCCATGGCGTAGCGGGCCACGAAGCCCAGCACGAACGATCCCGCGACGTTGATGACCAGCGTGCCGACCGGAAACGAGGTGTCGGCGCGCGTCTGGATGAATCCACCCAGCAAAAACCGGCTCACGCCGCCTAACGCGGAACCGAGCGCGACGTAGAGAAGGATCATCGGAGTGGAATTGGCATGCAGCAATCGTACTCCGCGACTTTGCGCGGGGACAGTCTGCGGCAGTTGTGCCGCACGCGCCTCGTCCGCAGCTTCACACGCCGCCTCACTCACCACCCGATACGACACGCTGCCGCCCATGACCACCCCGGACACGCTCCGCTACCTCGAGACGCACGACGCCCGCATCCACTCGGAACTCTTCGACTTCCTGCGCATCCCCTCCGTCAGCGCCCAGCCCGCGCACGCAAAAGACGTGTCGGACGCCGCCGAGTGGCTGCGCGACCAGTGCCGCCAGGTGGGTTTGGACGCGAGCATCCATCCCACGGGGGGACATCCGATCGTCCTGGGCGAGTGGCGCGGAGCCGGCCCCGACGCGCAGACGATCCTGGTGTACGGGCACTACGACGTGCAGCCCGCCGAGCCGCTCGACCTGTGGGAGTCGCCCCCCTTCGAACCCACCATTCGCGACGGGCGCATCTACGCCCGCGGTTCGGTGGACGACAAGGGCCAGCTCTTCCTGCACATCAAGGCCATCGAGGCGCATCTCGCCACCCGTGGCAAACTGCCCGTGAACGTCATCGTGCTCGCCGAGGGCGAGGAGGAGGTCGGCAGCGAGCATCTGGCCTCGTTCGTCGAGGCCAATGCCGATCGCCTGCGCTGTGACGGCGTGGTCATCTCCGACTCGGCGATGTTCGCGCCCGGGCTGCCCTCCATCCTGTCATCGCTGCGCGGGCTGGCCTACTTCCAGATCGACGTGCAGGGGGCCACCACAGACCTGCACTCCGGCAGCTACGGCGGGGCGGTGGTGAATCCTGCCATGGCGCTCGCGCGTATCCTCGCCACCTTCCACGATGCACAGGGTCGGGTCGCCATCCCGGGATTCTACGACGCCGTGAGAGGGTGGGAGCAGCGCGTGCGCGAGGAGATCCGGGAGCTCCCGTTCGACGAGGAGGCGTTTCGCGAGGAAACGGGCGCGCCGGCGTTAGGCGGCGAGCTGGGATACACGACGCTCGAGCGCATCTGGACCCGTCCCACCTGCGAGGTGAACGGATTGCTGAGCGGATACACCGGCGACGGCGCCAAGACCGTGCTTCCGTCGCAGGCGATGGCGAAGGTGAGTTGTCGCCTGGTGCCCGACCAGTCGCCCGCCGACGTCGAGCGTCTCATCTCCGCGCACGTGGCGTCGCTGCAGCCCGACGGCGTGACCGTGACGGTCCGTGCCCTGCACGGCGGCAATCCGTGGCGTGGTGAACTGGCGGGGCCGCTGTTTGACGCGGGGCGGCGAGCGCTGGAGCGGGCGTTCGGACGCGCGCCGGTAATCGTCGGCGAAGGAGGCTCCATTCCGGTCGTCCATGATTTCGCCCGCGTGCTGGGCGCGCCCGTGCTGCTGATGGGCTTCGGGCTTCCGGGGGAGAATGCGCACGCGCCCAACGAGTGGATGAGCGACGCCAACTTCATCGGCGGTATGAGAGCGGCGGCGCTCCTGTGGGAGGAACTGGGCGAGAAGTAGAGTCGCCGCGGAGCTGTTCCTGCGCTCTCGCTGCACGCCGCAGCACGCCCCGGCGCACCCCGATGCGCGTGGGGCGGACGGCGGACCGTCCTCTCGACTGGACAATCGCGACCCATCGCCCCCGCCCGCAACTGCTGTAAGCGCAAGTAAAGTAATGGTTTAGGCGCGCATGTCCTGGATGGGTACGCGCCCTGCACTCTACGGGCGCGTACACCAACAGGAGTTTCGATGTCCATCTCACGTGTTCGCATTTCGCTCGCTTTCGCCGCTCTGGCCGCCATCAGCGGTTGGGCGTCGGATGCGCATGCGCAGAAGCCGTCCATCGCCCGCATCACGCCGTACGTCGGCTACCTCACCTTCGGCGACTACGTGCAGGGGCCCGTGGGCACGCGCCTCACCAACGAAAGCGCCCCGGTCTACGGCGTCCAGCTCGGACTCGACGTCACGCCGAACGTCGCCCTCGTGGGCAATGTCGGCTACTCCAACAGCAAGGTGCGCGTGGGCGTCCCCATCATCGGGGGAGTGAACGTCGGCGACAGCAAGGTGCTGCTCTACGATGCGGGCCTTCAGCTTCGCCTGCCCGCGCTCTCCGCCCTCGGCGGCGGCCTGACCCCGTTCGTTGAAGCAGGCGCCGGCGCCATCCGGTACGACGTGCGCACCGGTCCGCTTACGACTACTGCCACGAACTTCGCGGCCAATTTCGGTGGCGGCGCGGACCTGCAGCTTACGCGTAGCCTCGGACTGCGGGCCCAGGTGAAGGACTACGTGGGCAAGTTCGACTTTCGGGAGGCCGCCAGCTTCAATGTCGATTCCCGGGTCGCGCACAATGTGGCATTCAGCCTCGGTGTGAACCTCGGATTCTAGTTCCACAGCGTGCAAACGACGGCGGCCGCCCCCTCGAGGGGCGGCCGTTCTCGTTTCACGTCCGCCGGTCACGATCTGTCATCGAGCGGCGTCGGCTCGTGGCGGAGAGGTCCCGCTGGCGTGCTCAGGTGGCGAGCTTCCGGCCAACGCTAAGCGCTGCGCGGCGCGTACTAATTTATTGTCCCGCACGCTGCGGATTCTCTCAACGTCCTGTCTGTGCTCCTGTCCCCGCTCTTCGCCCTCACGCTCGTCACTGCACCGGTTCTCCAGGACAGCGGAGTGTATCACGGCCGCTCGGGTCAGGTTGACGTCACGCCTCCCCGCATCGAAGCCTCCGTCGACGTAGATGGGGTGCTGAACGAGTCTCCCTGGCAGTCGGCGGCGCTGCTGACTGGCTTCTCGCAGTTCCAGCCCGCCGACCGGCGGTCGTCCACCGACTCCACCGAAGTCCTCGTCTGGTATTCGTCGACCGCCATTCATTTCGGCGTGCGGGCATTCGCGCCAGCCGGCATGACGAACGCCCGGCTCTC
Organism: Gemmatimonadaceae bacterium; assembly: GCA_039927015.1. GTDB lineage: Bacteria > Gemmatimonadota > Gemmatimonadetes > Gemmatimonadales > Gemmatimonadaceae > SCN-70-22. The sequence continues at coordinate 15,403 of JBDSVW010000190.1, forward strand.
CGACCGGGACAAGATCGACGCGGACGATTACGTCCAGATCATCCTCAACACGTTCAACGATGGGCGTCAGGCGTTCGTGTTCGGCGCCAACGCGCTGGGCGTCCAGTCAGATGGCACGCTGAACGAGGTGGTGGCCAGCAGCGGAGGCAGCACGTCGAGTAGCACGGCGGGTCGAACGGCGGCAGACCTGAGCGCGAACTTCGTCTACGACTCCAAGGGTCGGCTCACCGAGTTCGGCTACGAAGTCGAGATCCGCATTCCCTTCAAGTCGCTGCGCTACCAGCCGCAGAACATCCAGAACTGGGGACTGCAGATCGTACGCAAGGTCCAGCACCTGGGTCACGAGGACACGTGGACTCCGGCCCGCCGCGACGCGGCATCGTTTCTGGCGCAGGCCGGAACGCTGCGCGGACTGCATGACCTGCGCCGCGGCGTAGTGGTGGACCTCAACCCCTCGGTCGTCGGTTTCCAAAACGGTCGTCGCAAGGCCGATGGCAGCTGGGGATATGAGGGGCGCGGGCCGGAATACGGCGGCACGGTGCGGTGGGGCGTCACCAATAACCTGACGCTCAACGGCACGGTGAATCCCGACTTCTCGCAGGTGGAGTCGGACGTGGTCGCCTTCCAGTTCGATCCGCGTCAGGCGCTCTTCTATCCCGAGCGACGCCCGTTCTTCCTTGAGGGAATCGAGAACTTCGCCGTCGGCAACGGTTTGATCTACTCGCGACGCATCGTGCAGCCCGATCTCGCGGTCAAGCTCACCGGCAAGTCGATGGGGACCAACCTGGCGCTGCTGACCGCACTCGACGATCGCTCAACGTCCATCAACGGACAGGGCCATCCCCTGTTCAACATTTTCCGCGGTACCCGGGACGTGGGCAAACAATCGCGCATTGGCGTGACGTATACCGATCGCATCGATGGCGACGACTACAACCGGGTGCTCGGCTTCGACACGCGCATCATCGCGCGCAAGCAGTGGGCGCTCTCGCTCCAGGGGGCGCTGAGTCGTACGCGGCTCGACACCACGGTCACGACGGCGCCGCTGTGGGCCTCGACGCTCTCGCGCAACGGACGCACGTACAATTTCTCGGCGCGCATCACCGCCGTCGACCAGAACTTCGATGCGCAGGCCGGCTTTATCGGCCGAGTCAACGTGGCCGACTACGCCGTGAGCAACGACTGGACGTTTTACCGCCCCTCGGGTTCGCGCGTGGAAACGTGGGGGCTCACGCTGCGCGGACAAGGCACCGGTGGGTATGACGCGTTCATCAACGGGCGCGCGTCGCAGGACCGGAAGCTGCACCTCACGTCCAACGCGGCGCTGCGGGGCGGATGGAGGGTGAGCGGCGGTTTTTTCTTCGAGAATTTCGGCTTCGATCCCGCGCTGTACGCCGACTATTACATCGAGCGCGACCTCGGCGCCACGAAGGACACCGTGAAGTTCACCGGCGCCGGCGATCCCCGCCTGCACAATGTGGATCTCTTGCTCCGTGTCGCCACGCCGGAGTGGTCCAAATTCTCCGCCGACGTGTTCTACGTGGGCGGCAAGGACGAGAATTTCGAGGAGTGGCAGTCGGCCCTCGTCCATTATCTCACGCTCAACGCGCGGTGGCGGCCCACCGACCAACTGCGTGTGGATGCGCAGTACCAGCACCAACAGTTCAATCGGTGGTCCGACAACTCCACGGTTTCCATTCGCAAGGTGCCCCGCCTCAAGGTGGAGTATCAGGCCACTCGAGCGATCTTCTTCCGCGTGGTGGGGCAGTACGACACGCAGGAGAAGGCGGAACGCCGGGACGACGAGCGCACAAACTTTCCGCTGCTCATCCGCGGGAGCGACGGCAGCTACACCCGCCTGGGCGCAACGAAGCGCAACAGGCTGCGGGGCGACTGGCTCTTCTCGTACCAGCCGAC
>JBDSVW010000191.1:0-4751 GCA_039927015.1 Gemmatimonadaceae bacterium
TGGCGACGCGAAGTTCTGGGCGCCGCCGGCAGCCGCACGGTAGGTGAGGGCAGGTTCAACAACAATCTCCGGCGAAGTCGCTAAGGTTGTGGCGGAGACTCTGGTGCTGCGTGCGGTCGGGCAGGACATTCCGGCCAGGCGAAAGCCGTAGGTGATGAGAACCTCAGCGGTGGCGGCTTGCAGCTGCGGCCGCTTCTCGCACACTCAGAGTGCCTGCCTCGATACCTCCATGACCGCAGCTGCTATCTCGCGCGACGCCGCCACCGCCAGCGTTTCCCCCCGCAGGCGCATCGAGTCGATCGACATCGTCCGCGGGATCATCATGATCCTGATGGCGCTCGACCATACGCGCGACTACTTCGGCAACGCTGCGGTCAACCCGACCGACCCCGCCACGACCACGGTGTGGCTCTTCTTCACGCGCTGGGTCACGCACATCTGCGCCCCCGGCTTCTTTCTGCTCACCGGAGTCGGTGCCTCACTCACGCTCCATCGCATGTCGAAGGGTGAACTGTCACGCTTCCTCTTCACCCGCGGTGTATGGCTGCTCTTTCTCGAGATCGTGATCGTGCGCTGCTTCGGGTGGCAGTTCAACTTCGATTATCGCCTGTTGCTGCTGAATGTGCTCTGGGGGCTGGGTTTCGCGATGATCGTCCTGTCGGCGCTCGTTCACTTGCGCGACTGGGCCGTCACGACCATCGGCGTGGCGATGATTGCCACGCACAATCTTTTCGACGGAGTGCAGGCTGCGTCGTTCGGTGTGTTCACCCCCGTAGGGAATATCCTGCACGCACCGGGCGTGATCCTCGAGACGCCACGGCATACGGTGTTCACCGCGTACGCGCTGATTCCCTGGGTGGGAGTTACCGCGGTCGGGTACGGGCTGGGCGCGGTATACCGGTGGGAGACCGCGCGAAGGAATCGATTTCTATTGCGGCTCGGGATCGCGCTCGTGGCGGGATTCCTGTTGCTGCGAACCGTGAACGGCTTCGGTGATCCTTCCCCTTGGTCGCAGCAGGCGTCACCGCTCTTCACCGCGCTCTCGTATATCAACACGACCAAGTATCCGAATCTGGGCAGGTGTCGTGCTGACGCTTTATCCCCTGTGTCGCTGGTTCGCGAGTGTGAAGCGGCGCCGCAAGGATTGGTGGCTGGGTTATCTCTGAGATAGTCGGACGCGAAGTGCCAACGCTGGGCGCACGTCCGCGTCAACAGCGTGCCACACATTCCAAGGAGGCCCGTATGCCGCGCAACCCGCAGGTCCTGATCTTCGTTGGAATCAAGAACACCATCATGGCGCTCGACGACCGTACCGGCGCCGAGGTATGGCGCACCAAGCTGCATTCCTCCGATTTCGTAACCGTGCTGTGGGATGGCGAGGCGCTGCTGGTGGCCAACGGCGGCGAGGTGTGGCGTCTCGATCCCGCCCGGGGGGATGTGATATGGCACAGTGAGATGAAGCGACTCGGGCGCGGAATAGTAAGCCTCGCGTCGACCCGGCGACCGAGCACCGGTGTGGATAGCAGTCTCGCGGCGGAACAGCGGCGCCGCGCGGCAGCGGCGGCGGTCGTTGCGAGTACCTGAGCGCCCTGAGAGGGTGTCGGAGGACACGACGGAACGCGGCAGCGCGCTCCCGTTCAGTGTTCCAGCGACGCCTCAGCCTGCTCGCCCTGAATCACGCGACCGTCGCGAATCCTCACCACGCGATCGCTGCGCGCGGCGATCGCTTCATCATGTGTGCTGATGAGGAAGAAGGTGCCCAAGTCGGCACAGAGTTCGCGCATCAGCGCCAGCACCAGATCCCCCGTCGCGCGGTCGAGGTTGCCCGTCGGTTCGTCGGCGAGGATGATGTCGGGGGCGTTCATCAGGGCGCGGGCAATGGCGACGCGCTGCTTCTGCCCGCCTGACAGCTTCGTTACCCGGTAGTCGGCGCGATCGGCGAGTCCCACACGACGCAGCAGCTCCACGGCGCGCGCGCGATCGCGACCGGGATCGGGGCTCCGGCGCGGCAGCGAGGGGAAGATCACGTTCTCCACGGCCGTAAAGTCGGGCAGCAGGTGATGAAACTGGAAGACGAAGCCGATGTGCTGATTGCGAAAGCGCGTGACCGCATGATCGTCGAGCGCGCTGAGCCGGTTGCTCACCAGCTCCACCTCTCCCGTCGTGGGTTTGAGCAACGTGCCGAGAATGGACAGCAGCGTACTCTTCCCGCTCCCCGACGGTCCCATGAGGGCGACGAACTCCCCGCGATGGAACTCGAGATCGATGCCCGTGAGCACCTTCGTCTCCACCTCGCCGTCGCGATAGGTCTTGGTGAGCCCGGAGACGCGTAGCACCACGTCGCTCATTGCTGGATCACCTCCACCGGATCGACGCCGCTGGCGATACGCGCCGGCAGCACCGCCGCGAGCGTGGCCGCCACGGTGGCGATAGCGATGGCCAGGCCGTATTCGCCTAACGCGGGATCCACCGGAAGTCCGCGTGAGCCGTCGGGACGCAGGGTGACGAGCGCGAGGAAGTTGGCGAAGCCGTAGCCCAGGCCAGCACCCAGCACGGAGCCCAGCAGTCCGATGAGGAACCCCTGTGTGACGAAGATGCCGGTGACCGAGGCGCGTGATACCCCCATGCTGCGCATGATCCCGATCTCGGCGCGGCGGCGAAGCGCCGACAGGAGCAACTGACTGGCGACGGCGATGATGATGAGCAGCACCGCGAAGAACTTCACCAGGTCGCCCGTGCTTCCTTGCGCACGCAGCGCGTCCTGGAGCCGGGCGTTCTCCTTGATCCAGTCCACCGCGTCGAGCCCGGTCAACGCCGCGAGGCGGGTAGCAACCGTGGGCGCTGAAAAGACGTCCGCAAGCTTGACCTCGATGCGCGATACCGCGCCCCCAAGCTCGAACAATCCCTGCGCGGTGGAGAGATCGGTGAAGGCAGCTCGCTCATTGAGACTGGCGTTGCCGATATCGAACACGCCACGAATCAGGAGTGCGCGCTCGCGGCCACGATCGCTCCGAACGCGCAAGCGCTGCCCCGTGGTGACGCCCAGCTCGTCGGCCATCGTGATTCCGATCAGCACTTCGCCAGACGCCAGTGCTGGAGAGCCGCGCACGATGCCGCCCGCTAGGTCGATCATCTCGCTTTCCTTTCCCGGCTCGTAGCCCGTCACACTCACGGGTACGATTTTCTCACCGCGTTGGATGAATCCTGATCCCGACACCGACGCCGCCACTCGGGTGACGCCGGGCAGTCGTTCGGCCGTCTGGACGAAGCTCCGCCAGCCGTTGATTGCCGCGCGCGGCTCGCTGCCGCGCTGCACGGCGAGCAGCGTGCGCAGCCCGGCCACCTCGCCCAGCTGCCGCGGTACGCGCGGCGCGGGTTCGAGGCGAACGTGCGCGAGGTTGCCGATGACGTCGTTGGTGAGCGTCACCGCCAGTCCGTTGATGAGCGCGGCCATGAAGGTGAACACCACGATGCCCACCGCCACACCAGAGAAGATCAGGACGGTCTGCAGCCGGCCACTGCGCAGGTAGCGCAGCGCGACCGCGAACTCAAAAGGCATCGGCCACGAGTTTGGTGCGCACCGCGAGGCCCGCGCGTACCATACGCGGCGTGAGCGCCACGATGTCGCCCGCCTTGACCCCGCTGATCACGACGATGCGCGGCGAGGGCCAGTCGATCACCTGCACCGGCTGGCGCACCAGCGTGTCGCCGCGGACGAGCATGACGTGTGGGTCAGCGCCAAGTCCGGCCACCGCGGCGCGCGATACCGTGGTCGCGCCAGGATGCTTCGCAATCATCAGGTTCACGTCCACCGAGAGTCCGGCGGGAAGGCGCGGTGCCTCGCCGATGAACTCGAGCCGGACGGGCACTGCGCCGCTGGACTCGCTCACGCGCCGGCCGATGCTCATCACTTTCGCCGAGTACTGGAGGCGCTCACCGGTGAGTGGAGAGACCGTGGCCTCGAGTCCGACGCGCAGCTCAGACAGATACTGTTCGTCGATCGCCACCTCGATCTCGGCGTCCGTGGCGGTGGCCAGTTCGTAAATGACCGATTGCGGCGTGACATTCTGTCCCGGGTCCACCGGCCGCGAGAGAACGTAGCCGTCGATGGGCGAGACGAGCGTGAAGTCGCGCAATCGCGAGCGGGACTCCCGCACCAGCGCTTCGAGCTGGCGGACTGATTCGCGCGCTGCATCGAGGTCGGCCTTCGCCGCTTCGGCCTCACGCGGCGCGAGTCCGCCGGCGTCCGCCAGCCGGCGAGAACGATCGTAGTCCCGCGCGCGCTGCTCGGCCTCGGTGCGCCGCGCCGTCAGCTGCGCCGTGGCCTGCTGAGTTGACGCGCGCGAAGTCTGCGCATCGAGCGTCGCTAACACCTCGCCGCGACGGACCGCGGCTCCCTCGACTCGGGTCAACGTCAGGATCGTGCCCGAGACCAGCGGTTGCACCTGGTTCGCGAGTCTCGGCTTGATGCGCCCGGTTACCGCGAGCACACGTACGACGTCCTCGGTCCGCGCCGCCGTCACCTCGACCAGCGGTGGGCGCGCGGCGATACGGCGGTAGCCGACGTATAGCGCGCCGGCCACGGCCAGCAGCAGGAGAATCGGAAGGAGCCGCCGCAGAGTGGGCATAGGGGAATCAGAACCATCGTTTGAGCGGACGAGCGCCCACGTCGTTCTCGAGCAGGGATCGGCGAGACGAGCGCCGCGTGCGATGGCGGGCGCCCACGGTGCTTCAACGGGCCGACTCCACCT